>VXMB01000014.1:0-300000 GCA_009841265.1 Gemmatimonadota bacterium
TATGTTCGGACGGGATAACCGCTGAAAGCATCTAAGCGGGAAGCCCACCTCAAGACGAGATGTCCCAAGCGTAAGCTTCTGAAGGCCCCTTGAAGATTACAAGGTCGATAGGCCAGAGGTGTAAGTGGCGAGGTAACGAGCCATTCAGCCGACTGGTACTAATAGCCGTGCGGCTTGACCAGCGCTCCTTTGCTACGACGTCGTTTCCTCATTCCTTGTAATTGCAACCCATTTCTTCCGGTGGCGATAGCGGAGGGGAAACACCTCTTCCCATTCCGAACAGAGTAGTTAAGCCCTCTTGCGCCGATGGTACTGCTTGGGTGACCTTGTGGGAGAGTAGGACGCTGCCGGGGGATGCTGAGAAGGCGCTCGATTCATTTCGGGCGCCTTTTCTATTCAAACTCATTTTGATTGCAACGCATCTACCGGATTGGCTGTAGCCGCCGTGATTGCCTGGTATCCGTTCGTGAGCCAGGCTATAACTAAAGTAACGAAGCCCGAGAAGACGAATACCCATACGTCCATTTCGATGCGGTATGCAAAATCCCCCAGCCAGGCCTGCAATCCGAAGTAACCAATCGGGGCACCTATGACAAACGCCACGAGGATGAGCATCGTAAGGTCTTTCGATAACAGCAGGACTATATTTGTAATCGAAGCGCCAACGACCTTGCGAACGCCAATCTCCTTGGTCCTCTGTTCTGCCATAAAGGAAGAAAGACCCAGGAGTCCCAGGCAGGCGATGAGTATGGAAAGCGTTGCCCCGGCGCTGAAGACGGAACCCAATCTTTGTTCGGCATCGTAAAGTTGGTCGAGGTTTTCATCGAGTAATGAGAAGTCCATTGCAGGATGTTCCGGATAGGTCCGCCCCCACTGATTCTTAAGAATCTCAAGTCCACGAGATTCGTCATTCCCGTCTAACCTGACGACCACATACGAAGATGTCCACGGTGAAGCCACGATCATCAGTGGCTCGATTGGTTGATACAACGACTGACTGTGGAAATCGGCAATCACGCCGTTGATTTCGATAGGCGGACTGAAACCGCGCGGACCCGGGTATCTGAATGTCTTTCCAACTGGATCGTCCCAACCGAAGGCGCGTACGGCCGCTTCATTTATCAGGATGGAGTTAGCGTCTGAAGGGCGATCACGTGAGAACGAACGACCTGATTTCACCTCGATGCCCAGTGTTTCGATATAATCAAAGTCTGCCCAGATCGTTTGGACAGAAACATTCTGATCCTCCTGGAATCCTTCAGGTTGGATCACACTGAGATCCGCTTCATATCCTGGTACGTTCGACGCTGAACTCACGTTTAAAACCTCGGGATATTGCAGGACCGCGTTTTTGAATGCCGGATATCTTTGTATGGCTTCTGGATCGGGTAAACGAACCACTACCACGTTTTCTTCATCGAACCCCAGGTTTTTGCCCTGCATATACTCCAACTGATCAAGGACAACGATCGTCCCGACGATCATGACAATCGAGACGACAAACTGGAAGATGATAAGCAGTTTCCGAAGTGATGAATGGGAGGCTCCTGCTTTCAGTGCACCGGTCAGCACGGCAACCGGCCTGAAGGACGAAAGTACAAAAGAGGGATACCCACCGGCGACGATCCCCGCAGCAATGGCGATGGATATCAGTGTAGGCACAAGCCAGGTTGAATCGTAATGGATCTCCAGCGTCTTGCCCGATAGATGATTGAACTGGGGAAGGAAAAGATGTACCAGTCCCATGGCCACAATCAAAGCGATCAGGGAATACAGGATCGACTCACCCATGAATTGTGAAATCAGTTGGTTCCGCTTTACGCCCAGTACCTTCCGAATGCCGATTTCCTGCGCCCTCCGGGCAGACCGGGCGGTGGAGAGGTTCATGAAGTTGACACAGGCTATCAGCAGCACAAAGGCGGCCAATGTGGAGAATACGTAGACATACGTGATCCTGCCGTTCGATTCAAACTCACCGATAAGATTCGAATGCAGATGTATTTCGGTGAGAGGCTGAAGGAAAGGTGTCATTACAATACCTAGCGATTCAAGTCGCTCGCTGAGATGTTTGTCCAAGAATCCAGGCAGTTTACGCTCCAGGTCTTCAGCCACTGCGCCATCGCGAAGAAGCATATAGGTAAACAGGGAAATGTGCTGGTTCTGCATCGTGGATGGTTCGCCATATAACCCGTTTGGCGCAAGTGACGCGAAGGAGGCCAGAAAATCGAAATGAAAATGCGAGTTATCCGGCAAATCCCGCATGATACCGGTAACGCTGAACTCATATTTGTCATCGCCGGTCATTACTTTGCCGATCGGGTTTTCGTCCCCGAAGTACTTTTGCGCCATGGATTCGGACAGTACAACGGAATGAGGTTCGATCAGGGCAGTATTGGCATTACCCTGAACAAGGGGCATGGTGAAAATTTCAAAAACAGTTGAATCCGCGAATACGAAATTCTCTTCGTAAAACCGTTTTTCACCGTATCGAATCAACCAACGGGATGCGGGCGGCCTGATCCGCGCGATCGCTTCGATTTCAGGATATTCCTGCGCCATTGCCAGACCCCATGCCGATGGTGATCTCGCCCATACATCATGTCTTCCTTCTGCGGTCTCGGAGACTGCCAGACGATATATCCGGTCTTTGTTCAGATGGTACTGGTCATAGCTGAGTTCGTCATGCACGTAGAGTACGATCAGAACACATCCTGCTATTCCTATTGCAAGCCCCAGCACATTGATGAGCGAGTATCCCTTGTACCTCAGCAGGAGCCTGATGACGATGGTCAGATAGTTGTTGAACATGGTCATAACCCCCAATAAAGAGTGCCGCGTTACACAAAGTGGAGTCTATTCGGTCTTTAATATGTCTACAGGGTTGGCAGAAGAAGCAGGCAGAACATGGTACAATGTCGTCAGTACGACAATGACTAACGTACTCACTCCTGCTGCCAGAAACGTGACCGGTTCCAGCTCTATTCGGTATGCGAAATCCTGGATCCACTGATTGAGGAGATAGTAGGCAATGGTCCAGGCAACCACGACCGAGACCCCGATAAGCACGACGAAATCCCGCAGCAACAGCCAGGTCACGTTCAGTAACGAAGCGCCAAGGACCTTGCGCACGCCTATTTCCTTCATCCGGCGGACTACGGCTATTCTGGTCACACTGAACAATCCGATACAGGTGATGAGTACCGTCATCAATGCGAAAATGCCCGTGATCTTGCTAGCCCTGAATTCGGACTGATACAGATCGGTGAAACTGTCTTCGATAAATGAATAGGTGAAGGACCGCTGCGGGATCAGGTCCTGCCAGGTCCTTGCCAGGTCGTTCATCGTTTGCGTCTGCGTACCGGGATTCAGTTTGACGGACAACACGGGGAGTTCCGTCGGCATAAAGAAGAACCGGGGCGGTATCTGACCAAGATACATCGCTAGAGGTCCGATGGGGTCGTGCATCGATGTCCAGTGAAAGTCGTCGATCACGCCGACAACGCGTCCGAATTCACCCGAAAAAGGGAATCCCATCTGTTGGCCGATGGGGTCCAGCCATCCCATTTGCCTGACGAAACTCCGGTTCACGACGAACTCCAGCGGATTGTCCGAACCGGAGGAAGAAAACACACGTCCTTCCGCGATGCTCAGGCCGTACAGCCCTATGAAGTCATTGTCGACCGGCAACAAGTGTACCTGTGGTTGTTCCTCGCGATCCCCGAATCTCATATTCATGTACATCTGGGTGGTACCGCCAAACTCCCATCCTGACGCGGCCGTCTCGGCAACACCGGCAAATTTGCCAAACTCTTGCTTGGCGGTCCGGTAGTCGACATCGGTGCCGATGGGCAAGAGCATGATATCCCGTTTCTCGAAACCAATCTCTTTCTCCTCCATGTACCGGGCCTGTTCAACGACGAATATCGCACACGTCACCAGCAGCGTCCATATAGTCGTCTGGACAAAGATGAATGCATATTGAACGGACTTTCTTTGGGTTGCCGTATCGGCCGGCTGAAGTAGAGCGGACGGCTTTTGGAACCATAGCTTCCACGACGAAGCGAGGCTGATAACGGCACTGTGAAGGATCACTATGCAAACAGAGGCCCCTGCAATGACAATGTAATCCACCAATGCGAGTAGCTCTGGTTTTATCACGATGAGATTCATATTGCTCAGGATCGAAATCACCAGGTACATCAAGGAAAAAGTACCGATCAGCGCGCACCCATATACGATGACGGTTTCCGCGACCGTAGGAAGAACGAGTTGTATACGGTCGGCGCCCAAAGCCGCCCGCACGCCCATCTCCCTGAATCGGGACGTGAGCTTGGACGCAGATAAATTTACCAGGTTCAGTGTCGAAACGATGAGAACCAGCGCCGCAATGGCAGCCAATTGCCTGATATCCTCGATGTCGCCTTTGTTCCAGTTGACCCACCGGGCCTGATCTTCCCCGCCTATATGTGCCGAATGCAGATGGACGTCGGCAAGCGGTTGCAGCACGAACTCGGTGACTGCGGATCCCAACCCGCTCCGACCCCGGTCATTCACCAGCGACATGGCCTTGGATTCAATCTCGGATGTCTCCGAATTGTCACGAAGGAGAAGGTAGGTATAGGTATTGCCGCCGTTCCATCCCCGTTCCAGATCCGTCGTATGAGATTGGGCGGTAGAATAAGAGATCAGGAGTTCGAATTGAATCGATGAATTCCAGGGTGGCGATTCAACGACACCTCCTACCGTGTACGTTTGATCGTGCCACTGAAAGGACTCGCCCACCGGGTTTTGCCCGCCGTATACCCGTTGAGCCAGTGTCGTGGTCAATACAGCGGTGAATGGGGATTTCAGCAGATCATCCGGCTTGCCCTGCACCAGTTCGAAATCGAATATGCTCAGTATCTGTGGGTCCGCATAGAATGACTGCTCGATTTCAAACAAGTCCGTATCGGCTTGTATGAACATCTTCTCCGTTGCGGAAGCGCTTCGCAATCGGGCATAGTTGATCACTTCGGGAAGCTCGTCTCTGAGCAACGGACCGATAGGCGACATTACGCCGCTTATGAAATAGGGATCCGATTCCTGCAACTTGACTTGGAGTATGGTCCGGTATATCTGGTTTCCTTTCGTGTGAAAGTTATCAAACTGCATACTCTGATAAGTATACAGGCCAATGATCAGTACCGAACCGAAACCGAGAGCGAGTCCCAAGACGTTCAATGCCGAATAAACCCTGTTACGACTTATCCATCGTATTGAATGGGTCAGATGGGTGTAGAACATTGAAGGCCTCCTTGTTTATCGAGCGCTCAAGTTGCTTGAAACAAGATGTAGTTCCGGTCCACGACCTATTGAAAGCGAGCCGTTTTTTATGCCGCGGCTCCGTTCACGATGCGCCCGTCGAAGAGCCGGATGGTCCGGTGGGCGTGGTCGGCCAGGGCCTGGTCGTGGGTCACCATGATGATGGTCGTGCCCGCCTCGTTGAGGCCGCTCAGCAGTTCCATCACCTCCGCACCGTTGGCGGAGTCCAGGTTACCCGTCGGCTCGTCCGCCAGGATCAGCTTTGGGTTGCCGATGACCGCACGGGCCACGGCCACACGCTGCTGCTGGCCGCCGGAGAGCTGCTGCGGGAAGTGGTTCCGCCGGTGGAGTATCTGCATGTGCTCCATGGCCGCGTCCACGCGCTGCTTGCGCTCCTGCTTGGACGTGCCCAGGTAGATCAGCGGCAGCTCGATGTTTTCGTACACGGTGAGTTCGTCGATCAGGTTGAAGCTCTGGAAGACGAATCCGATGTTGTTCTTGCGCAGGTTGGCCCGCTGCCGCTCGGAGTGGCCGGCCACTTCCTCGCCAACAAAGTGGTACTCCCCACTCGATGGGTTGTCGAGGAGCCCGAGGATGTTGAGCAGGGTGGACTTGCCGCAGCCCGAAGGGCCCATGATCGCCACGAACTCGCCTTCGTTCACTGCCATGGTCACGTCGTTCAGCGCCGACGTCTCCACCTCTTCGGTGGTGTAGAGTTTCTTGAGATGTTGTGTCGTTATCATCACATGCCCCCTTTGCGGTTTATCGGTGTACGCCGCATGCGTACTAGTTCATTACCAGTCGTTCCATGTCGCCGAAGTTGTCATACATGGAGGTGATGACCCGCTCGCCCTCTTCAAGCCCTTCGAGCACCTCGAAGTACTGGCTGTTCTGCCGGCCGAGCCGGATCTGCCGCCGCACGGCGAACTCGCCCGTAGGATCCAGCACGTAGATCCAGCGCCCGCCCGTCTTCTGGTAGAAACCGCCCCGAGGCACCTGCATGGCGTCGGCCAGTTCGCCCAGGGCGACGCGCACCTGGAGCGTCTGTCCCCGGCGCAGTCCATCGGGCATCCCTCCGGGGAACTCCATGTCCGCCTCGAACTGGCCTTCGATCACCTCGGGATACACCCGCCGGATCACCAGTTCGTAGGTCCCGCCGGCGAAATCGAAGGAACCCGGCTGGCCGGTTCCGATGCGGGCGATGTAGTGCTCATCGATCGCCGTGCGTACCTTGAAGCTGCCCACCACGTCGATCTGTCCGAGCCTTTCGCCGCCCGCCTTCGACTCCCCCACCTCGGCCGCCAGAGAGGAAAGAAGCCCCGTGATCGGCGCGCGCAGCGTCAGGTTCTCCTCGTTCTGCTTCACCATGTCCAGGTTCAACTGCAAACGGCTAATCGATTCCTCCAGCTGCTGTATCTGCACCGCCTGAAAGAGCGAGTCCTGGCGCAGCGTCTCCAGGGTCACGGCCCGCTTGCGCGTATAGTATTCGAGATTGTCACTGGCCTCTTCGTACTCCTTCCGTGAGGCCAGATCCGCTTCCATTAACGCGGCCTGGCGAGCGTGTTCCCGCTCCGCCTGCCGGAGATTGTAATCCTGTTCCACCAACTGCGCCCGCATCTCCAGGCGCCGCTGCTCCATGGTCACTCGCGTCTGCCGCAGGGCGTTGGACTCGCGGAAAAGCTCAGCTTCCCGCTGCATGACGTTGAGCTGCAGGTTGGCGTTGGATAGCCGCAGGATCGGCGTGCCTTCCTCGACATGCGTGCCCTGCTCCACGTAGACCTCTTCCACGCGCCCGCCTTCGACCGCGTCCAGGTAGATCGTCGTAAGCGGCATCACCGCGCCCTGCTCGACGATGTACTCCAGAAAGGGGCCGTAGGTGACCGGGGCCGTGGTCAGCTTGCCGGCGTCGACATTTAATGCGGATGAGTCGATGGCCGAAAGCTCGTACGCCCCGAAGGCGAGGATCAGCACGGCCAGGCCGCCGAGCGCCATCCGACGCGGCGTAAAGCGCTTCTTCTCGATCCTGCGGTCCATCGTGCCCTCGTGTTCCCTACGGCTGTCTGACGAGAACATTTCCACGAGACCCTTCGGCTTCCCGCCGTCCTGCGTTGACTTGTCCATAATGTCCTCCTCATCCTGATTGCGCTTGTCGCCATGTGCTATCAGCATGGTACCCTGAACGCAGATTCGTTTCCATAGGGTGTTTCCCTACATTTTGAAGATTTATCCCCTGAGCACTTCAACCGGGTTCGTCTCTGCCGCTTTCACGGTCTGGAATCCCACGGTAAACCAGGTAATCAGCATCACGACGACGCCGGTTAAAACAAACGTCCATGGATTCGGTTCTACGCGATAGGCGAAGTCGCGCAGCCACACATCCGCCATATAGTAGATCAACGGTACGCCGACAACCCACGCGATGAGGACGTACAGGGTAAACTCCCGGTACAGGAGAATAACGACCTGGCCGACCGAGGCACCCAGGACTTTACGAACACCTACTTCCTTGATGCGGCTCTGGACCATGAAGGCGGACAGGCCCAGGAGCCCCAGGCAGGCGATCAAGATGGAAACCAGGGTACCGGCTGTGAAGATCGTTCCAAGCAAACGGTCTCCCCTATATTGATCTTCCATCAGATTACTTAAGAACAAGTGCTCCATCTCGGGTTGATCGGGGTAGATCTCCCGCCACTGATCCTTCAGAATACCGAGGGCGCCGGCCACATTTTGAGCCCGGAGTTTGATGACAATATGTGCGGCTTGACCGCGCTGATCAGGCGGACCGATCCAAATGGGCTCTGTCGCGTGATGAAACGATCGGGTGTGAAAATCCCTTATGACTCCGATCACCGTCAGTTCCTGTGAATATGGACTGATGAGCGACTTGCCTACCGAATCGTTCCAACCGAGGGCACGGACCGCAGTCTCGTTGATCACGCACGCATTGGCGTCAGTTGACCTGTCTCGGGAAAAATACCGACCCTGAACTACTTCAAAGCCCATTGCCTTATGAAGATCGTATCCGCCGTGGATCATCTGGAAATGAGTCAGTTGGTCTTCAGGTACGTCCGGCGGCCTTACCCCTCCGGTAGGGAGCGATTCCGGCAGATGCGCGAATTGGCTCACCGCCAGAACGTCGGGATAACTCAGAGCGTTCGCTTTGAAAACGTCGTACTTCTGCATGGCGTCTTCTCCTCGAGGCAGCGCGACAACGACGACGCCTTCCGCATCGAATCCCGGATCCTTATTTTGCATGAATACGATCTGATCGGAGATCACACCGATACCGGAAATCATGATGATCGCGATAGAGAATTGAAATACCACGAGTACCCTGCGAGAGATCAACCTGGCAGTTCCGGTCTTCATCGGTCCCCGCAGCAAGTCCGTCGGTCTAAAGGACGAAAGGACGAACGCGGGATAGATCCCTGCCAACATCCCGGTGAGCAAGACCATCCCTGTCAGCATCAAAGCCAGTTCCAACGATAAAACCATTGTGATTCCCGTACCGAACAATTCATTGAAAGTGGGTACAAGCACGTGGAGCAGCGCGACGGCCAGCGCCAGGGCGAACAAACTCAACAATACGGTTTCTCCGATGAATTGAAACACGACATGGATTCGGCGGCTGCCGAGGATTTTGCGCATGCTCACTTCCCGTGCACGGCGCGCCGCCCTGGCCGTGGTCAGGTTGATGAAATTGATACAGGCGATGACCAGGATGAATGCCGCCACCGAGACCGCGATATAGATGAATCGTATATCCCCGCCTTCGGAGTTAACCAGACCCGAACTCCATTGAACGTCGCGGCAGTATAGATGAATATCTTCAATTGGCCGAAGTACCGGATTTACTCTGATTCCAGATGAACGCAGCCGGTCTCCAAGGTACTTTTCTATGAATAGGGGCAATTGAGCTTCCAGGTCCCGGACGGGATAACCCTCTCTTAACAGGAGGAATGTACGGACTTCGCTGTTAAGGCCCTTTCTTTGGAAGGTCTCCGGTCCACCCCAGCCTAACGAAGTCCATGTGGCGTAAGAGGTCAGATAGTCGAATCGCACATGCGAATTCAACGGAACGTCGCTCATGACGCCTGTTACCGTCACGGAGTAAAAACCGGGTATGTTCATCGAAAGGCCAATCGGGTCTGTCCCGCCGAAATGTTCCTTGGCAAAGGACTCCGATACGACCGCGGTGAAAGGGGCAGCCAAAGCCGTGCGGGGATTTCCTCTGACCAACGGGAAAGTGAAGATCTCGAACAGGGTAGAATCGGCGTAGACAACCGCTTCCCCATAAAAAGCCTTATCGCCGTGTTGTATGGTATGGCGGCCCATCGCTAGTTTCACCCTGGCCATGGCCTCAATGCCCGGATAATCGTTGAGCAGGGCAGGACCCCATGGTGCGGGACTGATGGCGACTTTCCGTGCGATGCCCGACATTTCGGAATGATTCTCGAGCCGGTAGATGCGATCCTTCTTTTCATGATATCCGTCGTAGCTGAACTCGTATTGAACGTATAGAAGCATGAGGACACAACCCGCCAGTCCAATAGCGAGACCGATCACGTTGATTACGGAATACCCTTTGTACTTTAAAATGTTCCTTACCGCGGTCGTGATATAGTTGCGTATCATCGCGCGTCCTCCACATGTTTCGGTCTTCAAAGGTTTCTTAAGCTATCCCCTGAGTACTTCAACCGGGTTCGTCTCTGCCGCTTTCACGGTCTGGAATCCTACGGTAAACCAGGTAATCAGCATCATGACGACGCCGGCGAAGATGAACGTCCACGGATTCGGTTCGATGCGGTAGGCGAAGTCGCGCAGCCACACATCCGCCATGTAGTAGATCAACGGGACGCCGACAACCCACGCGATGAGGACGTACAGCGTGAATTCCCGGTACAGGAGAACTACGATCTGGCCGACCGTGGCCCCCAGGACTTTTCGAACGCCTATCTCCCTGATGCGGCGCTGGACCATGAAGGCGGACAGGCCCAGGAGCCCCAGGCAGGCGATCAGAATCGATACGGTCGACCCTGCCGTGAAAACGGTCCGGAGGATGTGATCGTCTTCATACATCCCTGCCACCTTGTCTTTCAGTAATGTGAACTCCGGTTCCGGAAGATCGGGATATACCCGGTTCCACTGCTCCCTCAGGATGTTGAGCGCGTTTGCCTCGTTACTGCTGTCGATCTTGACCACAATAGAACCGTATTGTTGAACGTATTGCGCCAAAGCGATCTTCATGGGCAGAATTTCCCCACGCAACGATTCCACGTTGAAATCCCGTACGACGCCAATCACCTCGCACTGCTGCCACACATTGTCGATCTTGCTTGGCCCCAAGAGTGTCGTTCCGACGGGATCTTCCAAACCCAGGGCGCGTACCGCCGTCTCGTTGATCAGGCACGCATCGGCGTCCGCAGACCGCTCTCGAGATAAAAAACGCCCTTCAACCAACTCAAGTCCCATTATGTCGGAAAAGCCAATATCTGCGCTGAAAATCTGAAAAAGCGTTTGCTGGTCCAACGGAACGTCTTCCAGAGTTAATCCGCCTACAGAATACGAGTTTTCAAACATCGTTGACGACCGTGCCATCGCCAGGATTTCGGGATATCTGAGCGCGTTATCTCTGAATACTTCATAGGCGCGCTCCGGCATATCGATGAGGACGACGCCGTCTTCCTCGAACCCCAGGTCTTCGCTCAGCATGTAGTCGAGCTGGTCCGAGATCGTCCACGTGCCGATGATCAGGACGACCGAGACGGTAAACTGAAACACGATGAGTATTCTTCGGAAGAGTGCGCCCGTGGCCCCGGATTCAGACGAACCTCGCAGCACGGCCGTCGGCTGAAAGGACGAAATGACGAAAGCGGGATAGGTACCCGCGAGTATCCCGACGAGCAGGACCACCCCCGCGAGCATCAGCATCGTATCCGTCGTTAACTCCAGGTTGATGTTCTGGTTGAGCAGATCGTTGACAGCGGGCAGCAGGGTCTGAAGCAGCACGATGGACAATCCAAGGGCGAACAAAGTCAACAACACGGATTCGCCTATGTATTGCAGCATGGCGTGAGCCCGCGTGCCGCCCAGCACCTTTCGCATACCCACTTCACTCGCGCGGCTGAGCGACCTGGCCGTTGTCAGATTGATGAAGTTGGCACAGGCGAGCACCAGTATGAAGGCCGCCAGAAGGAAGGCGACATAGACGGTGCGGATGTCCCCGGTACCGCCTCCTCGTGTCATATCGTAGGTGTACAGGTGTATATCACCGACAGGCCGCAGATAGGCATTCTGTTCCATGCCGAATGCCCGCAGTACATCTCCGAGGTGTCTTTCGATGAAACCGGGCAATTGCTGTTCCAGTTCCCGGGCGGAATATCCTTCACGCAAGAGGAGGTAGGTATAGATGTTGAAATCGCCACCATGATCACGCATGTTGGCGGGCTCGCCCCAACCCAATGACTCGAGCGTGACGTAGGAGATCAGGAAATCGAAGCGCAGATGGGAATTCTCCGGAAGGTCGCGCACGACGCCCGTTACAGTCAGAGGCAGCGTGTTTCCTTTCCCCAGGTCCAGGGTGATCGGAGAACCTGTGGGGTCCGTCTCGCCAAAGCATGTATTCGCCATGGATTCCGATAGGACGATCGTATGCGGCCTGGTCAGGGCCGTGGCGGGCGTGCCCCTGGCCAGAGGAAGCGTGAAGACGTCGAACAGGGTCGAATCGGCGAAGAATGACGCTTTGCCGCGTATCGACCTGTCTTCGAGTTGTACCGGCTGCTGTTCCAACAACGGCCGTAGCCTGGTCAAGTTTTCTATGGACGGGTATTCGGCAAGTAAAACGGGGCCCCAGGCCGATGGAGTCGTAGTGAATTTGCTCTCGCGGCCGTCAAAAAGCATATCGACTTCAATCCGATACATGCGGTCCTGCTTCAAATGGAAATCGTCATAACTGGTTTCGTACCGAATATAGAGCAGCATCAGGATGCATCCCGCCAGGCCAAGGGCGAGACCGATTACGTTGACCAGGGAATACCCTTTGTGCTTTAAAAGATTCCTTATGGCTGTCGTAATGTAGTTGCGTATCATGGCGCGTTCCTCCTCACCTCAGGTATATCTCGAATTCAGTTTCCTCAAAGCTGGATTCACTCCCCCCTCGGCCCTGTCACGTCCCTGCGGAGGAAGAGCCAGAACGCGGCCGCACCGGAGACGACGGTGTAGGCGAACATGACCAGGAGTGGATTAAGGTACATATCAACAAAGGAAGCGAAGAAACTGGCACCCTCTTCCACGGGCAGCACGAAGTCGAGCTGCAAGAACATCATGACGTTGGGTCCGAGCATGTAGTTGACGACGTGCTGACCGAACAAACTGGTAAGGGGACCGGCGGCTATGAGATCGCCAAAGAAATACAATAGTGAGATCGACACGCCGCTCGTCCCTGATGACGTCAACACCGTAAAGAACAGGGACACCGCGATGTACGGAAGCAGCGCGCAGATCATCTTGACGAAAATCACCGCCGAGGACGACCACGTTCCCGATTCCGCGGTAACCAGATCTTCGCCGGTCAGGAGCGCCATCGCCAGGCTGCCGACCACGACGGTCAGGACCACGAAGAGCAACCCGGCACCGGAGATGAACACTATCGACAGCGCCTTCGCGCCCAGGAACTGCCAGCGTCTCGGGCCCCTGGTCAACGCCGGCCGGAAGGTACCCAGGCTGTATTCCTTTCCGATTATTGCTGTGGCCAGAATGATGACCAGAATGGTTACGAAATCCTTGCCTGACTTCAGACCGGTGCCGAGACTGCCTGGAAGGATACAGGTATTCAAGAAAAGCTGTCTTTGTGCGGCAATCTGGTCCCGGATTTCGGGGCACCGCTCCCGGTGAGTTGCCACTTCCCAGTGGGCCTGTTCCCGGAACTCGTCCGGAACGTCTGCCAGAATGGACTCGACCTTGCCGTCGTCGATGTCGTCGCAGGAAACCTTAATAGCCGATTCTACCCCATCCGCGTCCGGCGGTAGCGAGATAACGACGTACTGATCGACAGGGGCAAAAAAGTACGTCTCGTTACTGTACGTCACGTAAATAGTCCATAAAGAGAGTTGGTTCATGATGACGATCACGGCCAGAAGTAGCCAGGGCAGCCATCGCCGCCGGATCTTGAACAACTCCCATCGTGTAAGGCGCAGTATCTGACGGATCATCCTGCCTCCCCGTCACCGCCACCGGTGACCTTGAAGTAGTACTGCTCCAGGGACATCTGCTCCGCCGACATTTCCGCGACGTAGACTTGCGAGCGG
The DNA here is from genome assembly GCA_009841265.1 of Gemmatimonadota bacterium. Taxonomy (NCBI): domain Bacteria; kingdom Pseudomonadati; phylum Gemmatimonadota; species Gemmatimonadota bacterium. The sequence goes on from VXMB01000014.1 coordinate 13,608, forward strand.
CCGAGCGCCTCGGTCAGTTCCGGCGATCGTTCCGCGGGGGCCGTGACCAGGATCGTCCCGTCCTCCACGATGATCTCCCCGACCCAGTCCAGAGCGGACAGTATCCGGATCGCTTTTTCGTTATCGGTGGTATGAACGCGAAGCTGGTCCCCGGCCAGCGAATGGACCAGATCATGGATTCCACCCTGGACGATGAGCCTGCCGCGCGAGAGGATGGCGACGCTGTCGCACACCTGCTCGACTTCGTGCAGCAGGTGGCTCGACAGCAGCACGGTACGGTCCCCGGTCCCGAGGGTTCGGATCAGGTCCCGGATCTCGGCCATGCCGTCCGGGTCCATGCCGTTGGTGGGTTCGTCCAGGAACAGGATTTCGGGATCGCCCAGGAGGACATAGGCCAGTCCCAGCCGCTGCTTCATGCCCAGGGAGTAGGTGCGGAAGCGGTCGTCCGCGCGATCGGCGAGGCCCACCCTTTCAAGCAATTCGTTCAATTCTCCGCGGTCGCTCTTCCCGGATATGCCCTGGAAGTAGGCGAGGTTGTCGCGGCCCGACAAGTAGGGATAGAAACAGGGCGTCTCGACGATGGCGCCGGTGCGGCGCAGGGCTTCCCGGTAGGAGATGCCCGCGTCCAACAGCCTGAAGCGTCCCGAGGTGGGCTTCACGAGTCCAAGCAGCATGCCCATCGTGGTCGTCTTGCCCGAACCGTTGGGACCAAGCAGTCCGAAGATCTGACCGCGCGGCACCGTCAGCGAGAGCCCGTCCACGGCTACGATGCGGCCGTAGTGTTTGGTGAGGGATTCGGTCCGTATGGCAAAGTTGTTGGAAGTCATCTGATCCGCCTCCTTCACTGGTTGGTCTGATCCATCTACCCATAAAGGAACGGAAAGCCGGACCGGATTTCTATAGGGTGTATCCCTATTTCGCGGGTTTTTTCACCGGAATCGAAGAAAAACTTGATGCCGGTCTTGGACGGGGTGGTGCGTTTCCTATAAACGAAAGGGTTTATTCTTCCAAATTGATCAGACCAAGTTTGATCGCCGTTCGGATCAGGTCGGGAAGGCTATGCGTGTCTAGTTTCGCCATCAGATTGATGCGGTGATTTTGCACGGTCTTAATACTGATTCGCATGGATTCTGCTATCTTGGGATTTGATAGCCCCGATGCGATCAGTCGAAGGACTTCGTGCTCACGGGGTGTCAGCCGGGGCGGTGTGCCCTGGGGATACTCCTCATACTGGTAATCGGCATGATCCATGGCCCGGGAATGGTAAGTGACGCCCCTGCAAACGGTGCGTATCGCTTTGACCAACTCTTCGCCGGCTGATTTCTTGAGCACGTAGCCCCGGGCGCCGTTGTCCAGTGCTTTCCGGATCAGATCGGGATCCGAATGCATCGACAGCATGACCACCTGGATCTCGGAGAACGAAGCGCGAATGTTCCTCGTCGCTTCTATACCGCCGATACCGGGCATCTCAACGTCCATCACGATGACGTCCGTCCGGACTCGATGCACGACATCCATCACGTCCCGGCCGTCCGTAGCCTCGGCGACTACTTGAATATCGGTTTCTTTCGAGAGCAAATCCCGAAGTCCCTGCCTGATCAGATGATGATCGTCTGCGATCACTACGCGTATCATATGATTTACGTGATCTCCTTTTAAGTTCGTTACATGGTGAAATCCGGCTTCTGCTCAATACTTAACACCGAAAAGGAGGATTTTCCATAGGGTGTTTCCCTATTTCCACGTTTCTCGAACGAAATTGGAGGTTGAAATAGGCACGAGAGTAAGGCTGCGGCCGGCCGGATTGCTACCAGGCGGGGGATGACAACGGATCATTCATCCAGGAAGGCAAGACGGTGCTTGAGCGCTACGAGTATGAGATCCGGCAGGTTGTGGACTTCCAGCTTCTTCATCAGGATCGCGCGGTGTTTTTCCACAGTCTTGGCGCTGATGCTCAGGACCTCCGCAGCGGCCTGGTTGGTATGTCCCTCGACGATGAGTTGGAGTATCTCCCGTTCGCGGGATGAAAGCTGCTCCAGAACGGTAGATGACTCATTCGTCGATTCCGTCTGCAGGAATCCCGATAGCACCGTTTGGGCAATCGAAGGAGATAGATAGATTTCACCCTTGTTGGCGGACCGGACAGCGATCAGGAGTTCCTCCACGACGGAATTCTTGAGGAGATACCCGCTGGCCCCGCATCGGAGTGCCTGGCGAACCACGTCCTCTTCCGAATGTATGGATAATATGACGACGCGGGTATCGACGGATAGCGTCTGAATCCGCCGCGTAGTCTCGATACCGTTCAGCAAAGGCATGGCGATATCCAACATGGCTACATCCGGTCTCTTCCGTTGTACCAGGTTCAGTGCCTCGTGCCCATCGGCCGCTTCGCCGACAACTTCCATGTCCTCGGCCTTTTCGATCAGCGATACGATGCTTTGACGGACCAGTTGGTGATCGTCGGCTATAACGATCCTGATCATTTCTCCTCCAGAGGAATGGTAGCGACCAGACGGGCTCCCGCGCCAGGTTTCGAATAAACATTCATACGGCCATTCAGCGATTCGAGGCGTTCCTGCATATCGATCAAACCGATTCCTGTTTCATTCTGATCAGAAAGTGTATCCGCAAGATCAAAGCCCTGGCCGTTATCCTGTATCGATAGTTGTACCACTTCGCCATTGCGTTTCAAGCTGACATCAACGTGAGAGGCTTGTCCGTGTTTGGCACAGTTCGTCAGCCCTTCCTGCAGTATACGATACAGGCAGATATCGATTGGATTGGAGATCTCTGTAGTATCCATGCCAACGTATGAGACCGGTATTTGAGTTTGTTGCTTGAAATTCTTGCAAAGTCCTTCCAATGCTGAATTCAGCCCGACGGTATCCAGTGTCGGGGGACGGAGATTATGGGAGATCACACGAAGTTTCTCCAGCGTATCTTCGGCCAGCACCACAGCGTCATTCAGCCGTGCTGCAGTATGATCGGCATCCCCAGGCAACTCGTTCCGGGTTATTTCCAGGCTCATTTTCAGTGCCGTAAGCGCCTGTCCGGTATCATCATGGAGATCCCGCGCCAGCCGACGTCTTTCAGATTCCTGAATGTTGATGAGGCGGTTGGAAAGTCTCTTGAGGCGTTGTGTCTGCATGCTCAGCGATGTAGTTGCTTTTATGTTCTTCAGCACCATCTCCAGTTCAGCAGCCAGCACCAGCAGCTGTTCTTTTTCTTCGCCGGTAAAGGGCTCTTCTGAAACTTTGGCTCCGATTGCGATACAACCTTGAGCATGCAATTCACCACGTAGCAAGATGATGAGTTCGTATCCGAGCTCTGAAACCCGATTCTGTACATAAGGGTCTTCAGACTCGACCAATGGTCGTTCCGGAGACATCAGCTTCAACAACGCTTCTATTTTGCCAGTTGACGAACTGAAGAAGGATCCGTCTTTCTTCGGCTCGCTGATGAACTTCTTGTTTACGTCGTACCAGGCAACCGCTATCGACTTCCGAGGTCCATCGCTGAGGTAGATTGCTACATATGAGAGGTCCAGTACCTCGAGCAGTTCACTTCCCGTACCGGTCAGAAGGGCGTTTCGATCCTGAAAATGCGTTAACTCACGTCTGAGCCTGAAAAGTCGTTGACGGTTCTCGATTTCATCACGAAACAGGTATCGGTCGATAAACCGGATGACGGCTGGTTTTGCCAGGGTCCAGCCTCCGACGAGTATCAGGATGAATCCCGCGGTAACAACCATAATCAACAGGTCGGAGACTTCTACACCGGTAGCCGCGAAGGTTATCGTTTCATAGATAATCAGGAGCAGCCCGAGACTCAGTAAGAGATTCACGCCCTGGTTGGATATAAATTGCCGAAGGCTTTTTCCGACGATGAACCTGAGGCCGAATACCCGGTGAGCCAGCACTGAATATGCAAAAGAGAGCGGCAGAATGCACTTCAACCCGACGAGGACAACATGGTCGAGCAACCAGACGAGCAACGGCAATAAGGCGCCTTGCAGCGGTACCATTACCCATGTGACCATGAAGGTGCCTGGTTGAGTTATGGTCCAAACCGGTGCTAATACGAAGGCTGACACGAAACCGACGTTGATGAACTGCAGGCGCGTGTACTGCTGCCGGCGCGCGACGGAATGTTGGGCGAGAAGCAGGCCGGCCGCTATGAAAATAACGAGAACGGGTAACGCAGGGACTGGAACGGATTCAACCAGAGAGATGATGGTTTGTATCGAATCACTGTTCCAGCCATTGGTCAGACTTAGAAGATAGATAATACGAATGACGATCCAGGCGAAGATTGGTATCAGGATCCAACGCGCCCGTTTTCGCATCCATGATCCGAATTCAGTTTCGATTGGAAAAACGGTCAGGATGCTGAACAGGAGCCAGAACTCAAGGAAGTAAGCCAGGGTAATGACGAAAATACTGAGAGATAAAACCCAATCGGGCCAGCCAGCGATCATGGGATGGAACGCGGGCGAAACGGAAAGCGCTGTTGCGAGGAAGAGCAACGCGCATTGAAAAGCGATTTTGTTGCCTGGGCGTCTGAATCCCATCCACGTTCCGAAGACCAGCAGGACCATTGGAAAGATCAGATACGAGCTCCGTTGGAACCACGTCATCGCTCCAACACCCAGTACGAGTTCCTCCTGATTGACCTCGACGGCGTACCGTACATGTTCTGTGGCCTCAAGCGTGAGGATACCGTTTTGCATATTGCCGTCGCGAAGCCAGGCGAGATTGAATTGGTCACCGGGCCTGCTCCGCAAACGCGCCTGGAAATAAGCTTCCGGACGTGTCCTGAGATCCGTCCCATCGATGGAGATCACCATATCGCCCGGTCGCAATCCGGCTCTGTCTGCAGGGCTGTCCGCGTCTACTTGCGTGACTTTAATACCGCCGTCCTCGCGTATGCGAACGAGATGGAACCACGTGCCCTCCTGCAGGTTGTTTACCGCACTTTTCGTCAGTCCCTTCGTCTGTATCATTTCATTTCCGAAGAACTGGATGCCCGGCGACCAGTGCTCGATCTGCGTAAACCGGACCAGCGTCCACACGACCAGACCCATCTGTGCGCATAGCGCAACGACAAGCGTGCTGAGAAAAAAGTAACGCAGTCCGATGGTTTTTAGAGGTTTCAACGGTAGGCTACATGGATGAGTAGGCAACGGATAAACGAGATGCCGCAAACCGGAATCTTCGTATCCTGCCATATTTCAATGCAATGGTGTAATTACATACATAGTCGACCAGCGGGTTGATGTCAACTATGGGTGAAAGGATTAGCCTGGCGGACCGCCCTAAAACCTTGACACCTGAAGCCGGATCGCAACATATTAGAGTTTTCCCTGAAAGTTGACTGTCGTACAGATGATCATACTGAAAAAGCGTAATACTATGGAAAGCGCAGTCCCGAAGAGGAGGGGTGTTCGTGAAGGAATATAACATCGAAAAAATCAGAAACATTTGCCTCGCGGGCCACGGGGGGAGCGGCAAGACCTCCCTGGCCGAAGCCATGCTCTTCAACACCGGCGCGACGAACCGGCTCGGCAGCGTGGACGACGGCAACACGGTGTCGGACTACCGCGAGGAAGAGATCGAACACCGCATTTCCATGAACCTGACGCCGCTGTACTGCGAGTGGAACGACCACGACCTCCATATTCTCGACACCCCGGGCTATTCCGACTTTACGAGCGAAGTGCACTGCGCGATGCGCGTTACGGACAACGTGGCCATCGTGGTCAAGGCCATCGAAGGCATCGAGGTGGAGACGGAGCGCGCCTGGGAGTATGCGGACCAGTACGGCCTGCCCCGCATGGTGGTGGTCAATCTCCTGGACAAGGAACACGCGGACTTCTTCGACGCGCTGGGCCGCCTGCAGGAACGCTTCGGCACGCAGGCCGTTCCCGTCCAGATTCCGATCGGAGAAGCCGATGGGTTCTCGGGCGTCGTCGACCTGGTCGCCATGAAGGCGGTGACGTTCGAGGGCGGCGACGGCAAGGGCAAGCGCTCCGAGATCCCTGCAGACCTCGCCGACCAGGCGGAAGAGCAGCGTGAAAAACTGATAGAAACCGTGGCGGAATCCGACGACGAACTGCTTGAGGTCTACTTCGAAGAAGGCGCGTTGACCGATGAGCAGCTTCTGGAAGGGTTGCGCAAGGGCGTGAAGGACGGCGCCATCTTCCCCGTATTGGCGACGTGCGCCTCTGCAAACATCGGCGTCTCCGGCGTGATGGACGCGGCGGCTGCGTACATGACTTCTCCGGCGGACCGCCCGGCGGTGACGGCCACCCCTTCGGGCGGCGGCGAGGAAATTGCGCTGGACCCGGATCCGTCCGGTCCGCTGGCCGCGCTGGTGTTCAAGACGGTCTCCGAGGCCCATATCGGGGAACTGACCTATTTCCGGGTTTTTTCAGGAGAAATCAAGCACGGCGGCGACGTGTACAACTCGACGAAGAACACGTCGGAAAGGTTCGGCCAGATTTACCATACCAACGGCCACGCCCGCAATGAACTGAACGCCATCCGTGCCGGCGAGATCGGGGCCACCGTGAAACTGAAGGACACCCACACCGGCGATTCACTGAGCACGAGGCAGAAGTCCTTCGGCCTGGAATGGGTGGAGTTCGCCGAGCCCGTGGCGAACGTGGCCGTCCTGCCGAAGAGCAAGGACGACGAGGAGAAGATCAGTACCGGCCTCTCCCGGCTTCACGAGGAGGATCCCTCCTTTACTTTCCGGTACAATTCCGAGATCAAGCAACTGATCCTGGCGGGTGCCGGCGAAATGCACCTGGACCTCATCGTCGAGCGGCTGAGCCGCCGTTTCGGCGTGGAAGTCGAGATGGTACAGCCGCGCATCCCCTACCGCGAGGCGATCAAGGGCAAGTCCGAGGCCCAGGGCCGGTTCAAGCGGCAGAGCGGGGGCCGCGGCCAGTTCGGCGACGTCTGGCTGCGCGTGGAACCCAGGCAGCGGGGCGACGGATACGAATTCGACAACGGCATCGTCGGCGGCGCCGTCCCGAGCCGGTTCATTCCGGCCGTGGACAAGGGCATCCAGGAAGCCATGGTGGAAGGCGTGATGGCCAAGTATCCGGTGGTCGACCTGAAGGCCACGCTGTACGATGGCTCCTTCCATACGGTCGATTCGTCCGAAATGGCCTTCAAGGTCGCCGCGTCCATGGGGTTCAAGAAGGCCTTCATGGAAGCCCGGCCCGTCCTGCTTGAACCGATCTACGAAGTGGACGTGGTCGTCCCCGAGGACTATATGGGCGACGTCATGGGCGATCTTTCCAGCCGGCGCGGCCGCATCCTGGGCATGTCACCCCGGGGGAGCAACCAGGTGGTGCGGGCCGAAGTGCCACTGGCCGAACTGTACCGCTACTCCACCGTGCTGAGGTCCATCACGCACGGCCGCGGCAGCCACGCGCGGAAATTCGTACGCTATGAGGAAATGCCCCGGGAAATCGAGACCAAGGTCATCGAAGAGTCCAAGGCCCTGGAAGAAGAATAGCAGCGGGATAAAGCGCTGTGAGCCGCCGGCCCGCAGCCCGGAAGCGTGAATTATGGAACCCTTACTGAAGGTCGACAACCTTTCGACTCACTTCCTCACCCGCGGCGGGGCGGTGCGGGCCGTGGACGACGTCAGTTTCGAAGTGGCGGAAGGAGAAACGGTGGGCATCGTGGGGGAAAGCGGGTGCGGCAAGAGCGCCACGGTGCTTTCCATCATGCGGCTCATTCCGAGCCCGCCGGGCCGCATCGTCAGCGGCAACATCCTGTTCCGGCCCGGCGCCGACGAACCGGCGGTGGACCTGCGCACCATTTCCGAACGCGAAATGCAGGAGATCCGGGGCAATATCGTCTCCATGGTGTTCCAGGACCCCATGACGTCGCTCAACCCGGTGCTGACCATCGGATGGCAGCTTCGGGAGCCCCTCCAGCTTCATCTCGACCTCGACAAGAAGCAGGCCACCGACCGCAGCATCGAACTGCTGCAGATGGTCAACATCCCGAGTCCGGAGCAGCGCCTGAACGACTACCCCCACCAGTTCAGCGGGGGGATGCGGCAGCGCGTCATGATCGCCATGGCCATCGCGTGCAACCCGAAGCTGCTCATCGCCGACGAGCCAACCACGGCGCTGGACGTCACGATACAGGCACAGATCCTGGAACTGATGATGAAGCTCCAGGAAGAACTGAACATGTCCGTCGTCATCATCACCCACGATCTCGGCGTCGTGGGCGAGGTGTGTGACCGGGTGATCGTCATGTACGCCGGCCGGATCATCGAATCGGGGCCGGTGGACACGCTGCTCGACGATCCGAAGCACCCCTATACCCACGGGCTGCTGCAGTCCGTGCCCAAGCTGGGTCCCACGGTGAAGGAACGCATGGAGCCCATCGACGGCGTGCCGCCGAACCTGATCCACCTGCCGGCCGGATGCCGGTTCGCGCCCCGGTGTCCGAGTCGTTTCGACCGGTGCGAGGAAGACCCGGCGCTGAAGGACGTAGCCTCGGAGCACGACTGCGCCTGCTGGCTGTATTGAAATGGGCGGCTGACGCCTTTGCCGGCCGCTGACATGGACCGCCATGACGGGCGGCCGACATCCTGGAGGATGCGTTGAACGAGCCTTTGCTGCAACTGGACAACGTAGTCAAGCACTTCGAACTGGAAGAAGGGCTGGGCCGCAAGGAGGAAGGCGGCACCGTCCGCGCCCTGGACGGCGTTTCCTTTTCCATCAATCGCGGCGAAACCTTCGGACTGGTGGGGGAAAGCGGCTGCGGCAAGTCCACCTTGGGACTGACCGTGCTGCAGCTGTACCGCCCCACGGCGGGGAAGGTCTTCTTTGAAGGCAACGACCTGGCGGACATGTCGGAAAATGACCTGAAGCCCGTTCGCAGACGGCTCCAGATGATCTTCCAGGATCCCTACGCCTCGCTGGACCCTCGCATGACGGTGGGGAACATCGTCCAGGAACCCCTCGACATCCATCGTGTGGGCAACCGGCAGGAACGCAGGACGAGGCTGGTCAGTCTCCTCGAGATGGTGGGACTGGGCGAGGCCTACGTGGACCGCTATCCCCACGAGTTCAGCGGCGGCCAGCGGCAGCGGATCGGCATCGCCCGGGCCATCGCGCTGAACCCGAGCCTGATCATCTGCGACGAGCCGGTTTCCGCCCTGGACGTGTCCATCCAGGTCCAGATCCTGAACCTGCTCCAGGACCTGCAGAGCGAGTTGAACCTGACCTATCTGTTCATCGCCCACAACCTGGCCGTCGTCGCCCACATCAGCGACCGCATCGGGGTCATGTACCTCGGCAAGCTCATCGAGGCGGGACGGACCGACGAGGTGACGGACAACCCCCAGCACCCCTACACGCAGAGCCTGCTTTCCGCCGTTCCGGAGATCAGCAAACGGCGCCAGAAGCAGCGCATTCAGCTCACGGGCGACGTCCCCAGTCCGGTCAACCCGCCATCTGGATGTCGTTTTCATCCCCGCTGCCCTATCGCCAAGGCCGACTGCGCCGAGCACGAACCGGAATTCAAACAGAATGACAGCGGCCACTGGGTGGCTTGTCATTACGCCTGAGGCGCCGCCTGCCTACGGTGCTTGGTCCGAACTTCTGAGGCGCCTGGTGCGCATACCCGGGGCGCCGCCGCTTGCCTGAGGCGTCGCGCCCTCGCAGACCTGAGACGCAGCGCCCGCACAACTAACCCGAACATGTCCTCTTCCTCTCCTTCCGGCGCGCCTTCCCGACCGCGGTACGACGTCATTACCTTCGGCGAGACGATGATCCGGTTCTCGCCCGTGGACGGCGAGATGCTGGAACAGGCCGATTACCTGCGGGCCGACGCAGCGGGCACAGAATCCAACATGGCGGCGGCCCTGGCCAGGATGGGCGCCGACGTGGCCTGGGTCTCCGTCCTCCCCGATCATCCCGCCGGACGGTGGATCGCCTCCAGGCTGGCGCTGCACGGGGTGGATACGTCCCACGTGGCGTGGCAAGGCGACCCGGACGAGCAGCCGGATGGGCGGTCCAATCGGCCCAGTCGGCCCGGCGTATTCTTTCTCGAGCCTGGATCGCCGCCGAGAGGCAGCCGGGTCGTCTACGACCGCGCCGGGTCCGCGGCGACCGGCATGACGCCCGAGGTGGTGGAACAGGCGCTCCGTTCCGGCGCCGGGATCGTGCATACGTCCGGCATCACGGCTTCCCTGAGTACCGAGTGCCGCGAGACGGTCGCCCGGGTCCTGGGCAACCGGGCGAAGGGCGGATACCGGACCTCATTCGACGTTAACTACCGGGCCAAGTTGTGGTCGCCCGAGGGGGCCCGCGCCGCCCTGGAATCGCTGCTGGACCAGGTCGACATCCTCGTATCGACGTCCGACGACGCGGCTTTGATCTTCGGGATGGACGGGACGCCGGAGGAAACCGTCGAAGCCCTCCACGGGCGGTTCGGGAACGAGATCGTGGTGCTGACGCTGGCCGAGGGCGGGGCCGTGGGCTGGTCCGCGGCGACCGGCTTTCTCTACACGAAGCCCTACGTGGTGGAACCGGTCGACCGGCTCGGCGCCGGCGACGCCTTTGATGCCGGCCTGCTGTACGGCCTGCTGCGCGAGGATCTAGCGGCCGGGTTGTCCTACGGCACCGCGCTGTCCGCACTGTGCCTGTCGGAACGGGGGGACATGACCTGGTCCACGCTGGAGGAAGTGAAACGGATGGCCCGGCCGGTCCATGCCAGCCGATCCGTAACGTCCGCCCGGTCTGAGCCGTCCACACCATCCACACCGTCCACTCGGACCACAGAATCATGAAGACGAAGGCCATGGTCACCGTCGGCATACTGACCTGCCGAGCACCCGACGAGCAGGGCCGGCCCTTCGGTCCGCCCACGGGGTTTTTCGAGGAGTGCTGCGAGGCGGCCGCCGCCCTGGACCTGCGTGCGGTCGTGTTCGACGCGACCGACGTGGATGCCGCGCAAGGAACGGTGTCTCCGGCCACGGTCGAGGAAGGCCGATGGGTCGAATGCGGCCCCGAACTATGGCCGGCGGTCATCTACGACCGGGCGCCCGTGATCGATCCCGCCGGTGCTCGCGCAGCGGATCGCACGCGGAACCTGTTCGACAGGTCGGGCATACCCTTCGTGAATCCGGGATCCTTCGTCCGGTTGGCGGTGGACAAACTGGAGATGCACCGGCGCCTGGCGGATGCCGGCCTCGCCTTACCCCATACCGGGAACCTTGATGCGTACGCGCTGCGTGCGTTCCTGGCGCGGTACGATCACGTATACGTCAAGCCCAGGGTCGGGTCCCTGGGAACGGGCGTCATGGAAATCGTCCGGACCGCGGGGGGACGTCAGGTCATCAGGACGCTGGACGCAACCTATGAGACTCGGGGCGCCGGGCCGGCCATGGACCGGATCATGGCGCTGACCGCCGAAGCGCGCGCGGAACCCATGGGCTGCCTGGTACAACAGGGGATATCGGCCGAGCCCGCGGGTGAAAGGCGTTTTCCGAGGTTCGACCTGCGACTGCTCATGCAGAAGAACGGGCAGGCCCGGTGGGACCTTACCGGCCTGGCGGCCCGCGTCGGCCAGACCAGCGGCCCCACGACCAACCTGAGCAACGGCGCCCGTTCCGAGGAGGCCGAACCCGTCCTCGACGCGCTGTACGGACGGCTGCGCAGGAAGGAGATCCTGCGCCGTGCCGAGGAGGCGTCATTCGCGGCCTGCCGCCTGCTGGACACCGAACTCGGACCCATCGGAGAGGTGGGCCTCGACATCGTGCCGGACTTGGCCGGCCTGCCGTGGATCATCGAGATCAACGCCCGCCCCGGCCGGAACGTGTTCAGGCGCATCGCCCGCAGCGCGGACGTCCCCGCCCCGTCCCGCCAACGGTACGGCGCGATACGCCGCAGGTCGGTGGCCCGTCCCTTCGAGTACGCGAAGGCTCTGGCTGAAATCGGGATATCCGCATGAACTATAAAGAGGTGCTGGACTATCTGTACGGATTCGTGGACTTCGAACAGCGGCCGGGCGCCGCCCCGGCCCGCATGGACCTGTCGGGCATAAGCGCCCTGACGAAAGCCCTGGACCATCCCGAACGGCAGTGGAAATCCGTACACGTGGCCGGGACCAAGGGGAAGGGATCCACCGCCGCCATGATCGCGGCGATCGTGCGCGAATGCGGTTACCGCGTGGGCCTGTACACCTCGCCCCACCTCGTCTCCCTGCGCGAACGCATACAGATCGACGGCGAGCCCATATCCGAACCGGAATTCGCCGAACTCACGGAACGCGCCCGGCCCGCCATCGAAGGAACCGGCCCGCGGTGGAAAGACATGGGGTCCTTTTTTGATGTACTCACCGCCCTGGCCTTTGTGTATTTTAGGGAACGCCGGGTGGACCTGGCCGTGGTCGAATGCGGGCTGGGCGGACGGCTGGATTCGACCAACGTAATCCGGCCCCTGGTCTGTGCGATTACGCCCATCGGCCTGGACCACACGGATCGGCTCGGCGAGACGATCGCGGAAATAGCCCGCGAGAAAGCCGGGATCGTGAAAGAGGGCGTCTGCACCGTTTCGGCCGCCCAGCTTCCGGATGCGTCCGAAGCGATCCGGGAAGCCTGCGAGCGCCATGGGAGTTCACTGGTGCAGGTGGGCGTCGACGTGCGGTATGCGCTCAAGGAAGCGGCGATCGGCCGGCAGATGATCGACATAGAGTCCGCGGGCCGGACGTACGAAGACCTCGCGCTCCCGCTCTCCGGGACGTACCAGGCCGCCAACGCGGCCATGGCGGTGGGGGTGGCGCAGGCGCTGTCTGACCGGGGCATGGAGATCACGGACCGTGGTGTGCGCCGCGGCCTGGCCTCGGTGCGGCTGCCCGGACGCCTGCAGGTCCTTCAGGACCGGCCCTGGGTGGTGCTGGACGGCGCCCACAACGTGCTGTCGGTCGAAAGCCTGACGGACAGCCTGCGCAACCTGTTTCCGTCCCGGCGCGCCATCGTCGTGCTTTCCGCGCACCTGGACAAGAACGTAGACGATCTGTGCGCGGTCATCGCACGGTACGCCGACGAGATTATCGTCCCCGAGCGGCGCGTGCTGCGGAAAAGGCAGGCGGCTCCCGGGGACGTGGCGGAAGCCTGCAGGCGTGCCGGAACGCCGGCGCGAACGGCGCCGTCGGTGGCGGCGGCCCTCTCCGAATCGATGGACAGGGCGGGACCGGACGACCTGGTCCTGATGACGGGATGCTTCGCGCTGGTGGGAGAGGCCCTGGAAGTGCTGAACGAACTGGAACCCGAAGAAACGGCAAGTCGTTGAAAAACAAACGCGGAACCGTTGAAGATTTACGAGAAGCAATTTAAGCGGTAAATACTGGAGGACGGAAGGAATGAGCAAGTTCATTCAGACAAGGGAAACCACATGGGTCCGGCCGGGAACATGGCTGGCGTTTTGCATCCTGTGTCTTTCACTCATCGGGACCGGACCGGCCGTCGCGCAGACGACCACCGATCCGCTGGCCGGGACGGAAGCAACGGGCGCTGACGCAGATCCGGGCGCGGCAGCGGCCCCGTCCACCCCACAGGACGCACCGCCGGACACCTCCCTGACGCTTGAGCAACGCCAGCAGGCCGCAGTGCAGCAGTTTCTGACCACCGTCGCCCTCACGAAGAACAACCTCGGCGCCGTGTATTTCGAACAAGGACATTACGACAGCGCCCAGGTTCATCTCGAACACGCCCTGGAGATCGCGCCGGGTTTCGCAGCCGCCTACCTCACGATGGGGCTGGTACACCACGCCAGGGGGGATTCGGCCGCGGCGCTGGAAGCGTTCATGAGGACCGTCGAGGGCGATACGCTCAGCGTCGCGCGCATGAGCACCGTACCCCCCGATACCGTCTATGCCTGGGCCCGTAGCCAGTACGACCGGATGATGGTGGGGATACCGAACCTGGCCGCGGCTCATACCGACATGGCGATCGCGTACAACCAGGGCGGGTACCTCAACGAAGCGATCCATCACTACCGGCAGGCCATCGAAAACGATTCCTCCTACGTCGACGCCTATACGAATCTCGGCAAGGTCTATTCAGATACCGAGGAATACGAACAGTCGGCCGAGGCCTACGAGAAAGTGCTCACCCTGTCTCCCCCGGAGGACCAGCTGCCCAGGATCCATCTCAATCTCGGCGTCGCCTACATGGGCCTGGAGCGCATCGACGACGCGATCACGGAATGGAACCGGGCCGCCGTGCTCGCGCCGGACTATATGGACGCCTACATGAACCTGGGGACCGCCTACCAGAACAAGAACATGCCGGACAGCACGCGGGCCGTCTGGGAGAGAGCCCTGGAGGTTGGAGGACAGTCGGTCGTGCCCCGCGTGGCGCTGGCCCGCCTGTCCTTTGCGGAAGGCCGTCTTGACGATGCCCTGCGTTATTACGGTGAGATACTGGATCTGGGCGCGAGAGACCCGCGCATTTCCGCGGAAATCGCCCTGGTACACGAGCGGCGGGAAGACTTCGACCAGGCGATCACAAACTATGAACAGGCCCTCGAGCTCGTGCCGGAAAACGCGCAGCTGAAAGCCGCGTTGAGCCGGGTCAGGCGGATCGTGGAGGAGCGGGAGAAGGCCATCGAATCCAATAAGATCCGCGTCCGCCAGATCGTCGTCGCCACGCGGGAGGCCGCGGACGCCGTGATGAAACGGTTGACGGCCGGCGCCGATTTCGCCGAACTGGCGCGGGAAACCTCCATCGATTCGAGCCGGGACAGCGGGGGCGACCTCGGGTTCTTCGGTCCGGGCGAAATGATCCCGGAATTCGAGCAGGCCGCGATGGGCCTGGAGGTCGGCGAACTCAGCGGGGTCGTCCAGACCCCCATGGGCTTTCACATCATCATGCGGATCGAGTAAATGGAGCAGGTCGTCATCATCGGCGGGGGACCGGCGGGTTATACGGCGGCCCTTTACGCGGCCCGGGCGAACCTCTCCCCCGTCGTGCTGACGGGCAGCACGATCGGCGGGCAGCTGTCGCTCACCAGCGAGATCGAGAACTTCCCGGGATTTCCCGAGAGCCTGGGCGGCATGGATCTCATGGACCGTATGCGGCAGCAGGCCGAACGTTTCGGCGCCGAGATGAAGTACGAGGAAGTCACCTCCGTGGCGTTCGAACCGGGGGCGCACCGGATCACGACGGACCGGAACGAGTATACCGCGAAGGCCATAGTGATCAGTACCGGTTCGTCGCCCCGACTGCTCGGCGTGCCGGGCGAGGAAAGGTTCTTCGGGCGGGGCGTCTCCACCTGCGCGACCTGTGACGGCGCCTTCTACCGGGACCAGAAGGTCGCCGTGGTGGGCGGCGGCGACAGCGCCATGGAGGAAGGGCTCTTCCTGACACGGTTCGCGAGCCACGTCTGGATCATACACCGCCGCCACGAACTGAGGGCGAGCAGGATCATGCAGGAACGGGCCCTGAAACATCCGAAGATCGCGTTCCAGTGGGGGTCCGTGGTCGACGAGGTGCTGGGTGACGAAACCACCGGCGTGACCGGCGTGCGCGTGCGGGAACTGGAATCGGACCAGGTTCGGGAACTGGACGCCGAGGGCCTCTTCATCGCCATCGGCCACACGCCCAATACCGATCTCTTCAAAGACAAGCTCGAAGTGGACGAGCAGGGCTACATCCTGACGGACCGGCGGCAGCACACCAGCGAGCCCGGCGTGTTCGCGGGCGGGGACGTGCAGGACCACGTTTACCGTCAGGCGGTCACCGCGGCGGGCACGGGATGCGCCGCCGCCATGGAAGCGGAGAAATACATCGCTGAGAACGCGGACTAGGCCGTTCGGGCGTCGTGCTTCACCACGTCCAGGTTCGGGTCGCCGATGGTAACTTTGGAATGGGGCGGCACCGGTTCCGTCAGCCAGACGCTGGCCCCGATGACCGAGTCGTGTCCGATCGTCGTTTCGCCGCCCAGGATCGTCGCCCCGGCGTAGATGACTACGTCGTCTTCGATGGTAGGGTGGCGCTTGCCGCCCTTGACGAGCCGCCCGCCGTCATCCTTCCTGAAACTCAGCGCGCCGAGCGTCACGCCCTGGTAGAGTTTCACATTGTTGCCGATCAGCGTCGTTTCCCCGATGACGACGCCCGTTCCGTGGTCGATGAAGAAACGGGTGCCGATGGTCGCGCCCGGGTGGATGTCGATGCCCGTGCGGCTGTGGGCGTGCTCGGACATGATCCGCGGGATGAGCGGCGTATTCCTCAAGTACAGTTCATGGGCGATCCGGTAGGTGGAGATGGCTTCCACGCACGGGTAGCTGAGGATGATCTCGTCGTGGCTCTTCGCCGCGGGATCCCCGTCGTAGGCGGCTTCCACGTCGCTCATGAGCAGCTTCCGGATACCGGGAACGGCCTCCAGCAGTTCGAGTGCGATCCGGTCGGCTATTTCCTCGCAGGCCACGGGGTCCTTTCCCTTGCATTGCGCGTCGTGCATGAGGCTCCGGGTCACTTCCTCTCTCAGGCGGATGTAGATGGTGTCCACCAGTCCGTCCACGTAGAAGGCCACGTTCTTCGTCACGAGAGGTTCGGCGCCGAAGTAGCCGGGAAAGCAGAGCGCCAGCAGGTCCTTCAGGATGCCGTAGACCCGTTCCCGGGAAGGCAGGTTCTTGCCGTCGATACGGTTCAGGCCGCCGATCGCATCGTAGGATTGCACGATCCGGGAGGAAGTGGCGCCGATCTGACTGCGCGTTTCAGACATGGTCATGTTGATGTTCGGCACCAGCTTCTCTTCCGTGGTCTTATTGCGCCGGGATTGTTCCATGGTGCTCCATAAAGGGTTCGCCTGCCGGTTTCCGAAGGTGTCGATGTATGCGCGGGGCCTGCTCTCCGTACCCTTGCGCGGCTGTCTGAATTTCGCGGAACCATCGCGGTAAGTCAAGCGGTTTCTGTCATTAACGGCTGCGCCGCGATCGTCCGGAAGCCGCTACAAACCAGTTGCCAGGGGAAGCGGTGCGACCTTATATTGCAGTAGTCTGGCGTCGTTTTCCAATCCCCTGCTCACCGCGCATTGGTCCTATGTATATCATTCAATCGATGGTCGTGCTTTTCCTCTTCGCAGGCCTGCTTTCACCCGCCTTGCCGGCCGGGGCCCAGTCCGCCGGCCGGCAAGGCGGGTACATGGATATCGACGACGTTAAGCCGGGCATGCGGGGATACGGCCTCACGGTCTTTCAGGATGCCCGGATCGACACCTTCGACGTCGAAGTGATCGGCGTCATCAAGAACCAGTTCTACACGGATCACGACATCATCATGGTGGGGGTCTCGGGGCCCTATGTCGACGAAGCGGGCGTCATCGCGGGGATGAGCGGCAGCCCCGTGTATATCGATGGAAAACTCGTCGGCGCGCTGGCGTACCGTTTCGGAGCGTTTCCGATGAAGCCCATCGGCGGCGTCACGCCGATAGGCCATATGCTGGACATTCGCGAGGCCGTGGAGAATGAAACAACGCCGGGAAGTAGCGCGCCCGATGGGATGCCGGGAGGAATGGGCGGCGGCCAGAACGATCTCGGTCCTTCAGGTCTCAATCCGTCCAATCTAGGTCCGTCCGGTCTCAAACCCATTGCCGTTCCGATGGTGTTTTCGGGATTCCATCCGACCACCGTATCCCTTTTCGAAGATGAACTGCGCAAGCGTGGTCTCGTTCCGGTGGCGGGCGGCAGTGTGGCCGAAGCTTCCGGCGGGATGCCGGTCAGCGTGGACGGTGCTTCCGACGATGAAGCAGTCCCGGAACAGGAAGGCCCGGCGTCGACCGGCGGAACGTCCCTCCTGGAACCCGGTTCCGCCGTGAGCGCGCAGCTCATCCGGGGCGATTTCAATCTGTCGGGCACGGGTACGGTCACCTGGCGCGAGGAAGACGCCATACTGGCCTTCGGGCATCCCTTCCTGTGGACGGGCGCCCTGAACGTCCCCATGAACCGGGCGGAAATCATCACGGTCATCCCGGACCAGACCGGTTCCACCAAGATCAGCAGTGTGGCGGACGAAGTCGGTTCGGTCCTGTGGGACCACACGAACGGGATATACGGCCAACTCGGCGATACGGCGCGCATGATCCCGGTGGAACTCTCCTATGACGATGCCGGCCGCGCGCCCCGGAACTACCGTTTCGACGTGATGATGGCGAACGGCTGGACGCCGTTTCTGGTGAACGTGGCCGTGTCGAATACAATCTTGACGAACGGCCGCAGCGCCGGCGAGCGAACCATAACGCTCGTCGGCCGGATCGCCCTGCGGGACCAACCGGACGTCTTCTTCGAAGATCAGTTTTCCGGCCGGGCGTCCCTGTCGGCGCTGGCCAGGGATGTGAACGGCGTGCTCAATTTCGTCCTCGACAACCGGTTCATTACACCGATGATCGAGTCCCTCAGGATCGATATCCATTCGTCATACGAACGCAGTACGGCCGTCATCGAAGACGTCTGGTTCGGTTCGGAAACCGTCGAGCCGGGCGACACCCTCGAGGTCAGGGTATACCTCCGGCCCTACCGGGGCGACCGCGTGGTCAGGCGAATGGACGTGACGATCCCGAAGACCATATCGGCCGGACCGGTACAGGTACTGGTCGGTTCGGCCCGTGCCGTCACCCGCCACGATCTGAATGCCGTGCCTCAGAGGTACAGGCCCACGGACGGTCCCCGGCTGATCGAACTGCTCAACAACCGCCGGACCGGAAACCGGGTATACCTGAAGATGTTCCAGGGCGGCGCGGGCGGCATGGTGAAGGGAAGAGAAATGCCCGGCCTGCCCCCGTCGGTCCTCGCCGTCATGGATTCGGAGCGGACCAAGGGCAGTTTCGTACCGATCCGCGAGAAAGTAGTTGCCGAAGAAACGATCCGCACGGACTACGTCGTCGCCGGGCAGAACTGGAGCCGGCTGACCGTGAATCGATAGGAGCGATACTTGAGCAAGGTACCGGGGTGGCGAGTACTGTGCATGGCCGTGGTGTTTCTGCCGGCGGCGTACGGCGTCCTCGCGTCGACGCCGGTCATCTGGAAACAGGCCGGACAAGGGGATTTTATAAAAGGAGAAACCCGGGGCGTTTCCATCACCGGCAAGGGCCGCCTGACCCTGTCACCGGTCCTGGATCTCGTTTTCGAGAGCGACGAGCCGCTGATCTGGAGCCTCGCGGCCGATTCCAGGGGAAACCTGTACGTGGGTACGGGAAACGACGGCAAACTGTACCGTATAGATCCTTCGGGCCGGTCCGAGGTGTTTTTCGATGCGGACGAGCTGGAAATCCGCAGCGTCGTGATCGATCGGAATGACCGGGTCTACGCGGCAACATTCCCTGATGGCCGGATCTACCGGATCGACCCGGACGGGACGCACGCGGTGTTTTTCGATCCCACGCAGGATGGCGGCATGAATGGCCCGGACGACGACCCGGGCAGCGGCCCGGACGGCGGCACGGGCAACGGCCCCAGCGGCGGCACGAACTACATCTGGTCGCTGGCGCTGGACGCCGGCGGCGGGCTCTACGCGGGAACGGGTGGGCAGGGAAGAATATATCGTATAGACGAAAACGGTGGGGCACACCTGCTGGCCGAACTGGAGGAGGCCCATGTGATGGCCCTGGCCGTGGATGGATCGGGCCGGCTCATCGCCGGGACCGAGCCGGGCGGAAGAGTCTACCGGATCGCAGGGATTTCGTCCGACGGCGCTATCTCGGTCCTTCATGATTCTCCCTACGGTGAAGTGAATACCCTCCTGGTGGGCGAAGACGGCGCGATTTTCGCCGGCGCGCTGAGCGGACCGCGCCGGGGCGCCCGCGGCGGCCGGGCCGGAACGGCGGGCGCTTCCATGCCGCCGCCACCCACTGGCGCGCCCGATGATCCGGGCGGAGGTCCGATGCTTAACGCGGTTCAAGTGACCGCCGCGGCGGAGACCGCCGATCGGCCGTCCGCCGGTGGTTTCGCCACGGGAGGCAGCGTCGTCTTGAGGATCGATCCGGACGGCCGGGTTGAGGAGTGGTGGCGGTCCGGGACGGACGTAGGCCTGTCGCTGGCGATCCGCGGGGAAAACGAACTGCTCATCGGCACAGGTTCGAGCGGCCGGCTATACAGCGTCCGCGAACGGGGCGTCGGCACGCTGCTGAACGAACTGCAGGAGTCGCAGATCACGGCGCTGGCGCCCGATGCATCGGACGGCGTCGTCGTGGCGACGAGCAATCGCGGCAACCTGTACCGTTTGCGTTCCACGCCCGTGCGGGAGGGCGAGTACGAGTCCGACGTCCGGGATACCCGGGGCATGGCGCGGTGGGGCCGTATCCGGTGGGAGAGCAAGCAGCCCCCCGGAACGGCGGTCCGCCTGTTCGCGCGGTCCGGTAATACGGATTCGCCGGACCAGACCTGGAGCGAGTGGACCGGACCCTATACCGATCCGGCAGGGGAAGCCCTGGCCTGCCCGCCCGCCCGTTACCTGCAGTGGAAGGCGGTCCTGGGCACGCAGAACGAAGAAACCCCCACCGTCTCGTCCGTTTCGGCCTCGTACCTGACGCGGAACAATCCGCCCAGGGTGCATGCGGTCACGGTGTACGAGCCGGGGGTCTACCTGCGGGACGCCACGACGGGCCAGGTCGCGCAGTCCGCACAAACCGATCTCCCCCCGGGCATCGCCGCGCAGGTCGGCGGCCGGGGCAACGGTCGCGGCCAGAGCGCATCGTCCGGGTCTCCCGCCTACCGGAAGGGCATGCGGGCGGTCGCGGTCCGAGCGATCGATCCCGACGGGGACGGACTGTCTTACGAGATCTATTTTCGGGGCGAAGCGGAAGAAACGTGGAAACTCCTGGAGTCGGAACGGCGAACTCCTTCCTATTCGTGGGATTCCGAGACCTTTCCGGACGGCGAATACGTCCTCCGCGTTGTGGCCAGCGACGCCCCCTCCAATCCTCAGGACCAGGCCCTGGAAGCGGAACACTTGAGCGACCCCTTCCTTGTGGACAATACCGGTCCGCAGGTCACCCGGATCGACGTGACGGACAGCCTGCTGTCCTTCATGGTCCGGGACGGCGCAAGTCCCCTGTTCCGGGTCGAATACGCGATTGACGGAGGCGACTGGCGGGTGGTCCATCCCGAAGACGGCGTAACGGATTCGGAGACGGAGGCCTTCGAGATCGCCCTGGACGGCCTGGAGACCGGAGAACATACCCTCGCCATTCGCGCCAGGGACACTTCCAATAACACGGGAACGGGGAAACGGGTCGTTACGATTCCCTGAGGAGGCGAAGGTGTCGGGTCATTCCAAGTGGAGCACGATCAAGCGGAAGAAGGAGCAGAAAGACGCCGCCCGCGGGAAGATATTCACCCGGGTCATCAAGGAGATCACTATTGCCGCGCGGCAGGGCGGCGGGTCGGTCACGGCCAATCCCCGGCTCCGGACGGCCGTACTCGCCGCCAGGGCGGAAAACGTGCCCCAGGCCAACATCGACCGGGCCATCGCGCGCGGCACGGGCGAACTGGATGGCGTGCATTACGAGGAACTGGTCTACGAGGGCTACGGTCCGGCCGGGGTGGCGCTGCTGGTGGAAGCAGTAACGGACAACAAGAACCGCACCACGTCCGAGATGCGCCATGCTTTCACCAAGAACGGCGGCAACATGGGTGAGGCGGGCTGCGTGGCCTGGATGTTCGACCAGAAGGGCACGATCGTGGTGGACAAGGACGGCGTCGACGAGGACGAGGTCATGATGGTCGCCCTCGACGCCGGCGCCGAAGACATCCAGGACGAGGGAGAGACCCTGGATGTGCTGACGGCCGTTTCCGATTTCGAGGCGGTCCGCGTCCAGCTCGAGGAGAGCGGCTTCGCCCCCCTGCGGGCGGAAATCGGCCGCATCCCGAAGTCGACCGTGGCTGTCGCGGGTCAGGATGCGCAACAGCTTCTCCGGTTGATGGAGGTTCTGGAGGACCACGACGACGTCCAGCATGTATACGCCAATTTCGACGTGGACGACAAGGTGCTGGAGGAAATGAACGGGTAGTGGGTATCCATGATCATCCTCGGAATCGATCCGGGCAGCGTGATTACGGGATACGGCGTGATCGAGGCCCGGGACAGGCAGTGCCGGCTGTTGGACCAGGGCGTGTTGCGTCCGGGATCGCGAAAAGACCTCCCGGACCGGCTCAAGGTCATTTACGACGGCCTGTGTGAGGTCATCGACCGGAACCACCCGGAACTGGTGGCCGTCGAGTCCACTTTCGGCGGCCGTTTCCCCAGGGCGGCCCTCGTACTGGGCCATGCCCGGGGCGTCGCCCTCCTGGCCGCGGCGAACCGGGGACTGCAGGTCTGGGAATACGCCCCACGCGAAGTGAAATCGGCCATCGTCCGCGCGGGGGGCGCATCGAAGCAGCAGGTACAGTACATGGTCAGCGCCATGCTGAACCTCGACCGGGGCCCCGGCCGGGAACCCCTGCCGGAGGACGCGTCGGACGCGCTGGCCGTCGCCATCTGCCACTATCACAGGGTAACCGGAGGGATCAAGGCCGTTGATCGCATTCGTCGAAGGTGAACTGGTCGACAAGCAGCCCGACGCCATCACGGTGTCCGTCGGCGGGATCGGCCTGCAAATGTTCGTCCCCCTCTCCACGCTCGAGGCCCTGGGTCCCGCGCGCGCGCAAGTCCGCGTGGAAACGGTGCTGCATGCGCGGGAGGACGGCATGCAGCTCTACGGTTTCGCGACCGCGGAAGAAAAGCGCCTTTTCGAGGTGCTGATCACCCTGCCCGGCATCGGTCCCGGCGTGGCCCTGAACATCCTCTCCGGCGCGACGGTCTCCGAGTTCACCGCGGCCATCATCAACGAAGACATCGGGAAACTGGTCTCGCTGCCCAAGATCGGCCGGAAGACCGCGCAGCGGCTGATCATGGAGTTGCGCGACAAGCTGGCTGCCATGGATACCGGCGGAGCGAAGGCGCTTCCCGTGGCGCCGGCGGGAGAGGCCCCCGAAGTGGACGACGCGATCACGGGCCTGGTGTCCCTGGGCCTCGATCATCCCGAAGCGCGCAGGCAGGTCATCCGCGTACTGTCCGAAAGCACGGAGACGCCCGTCGCGGAGGAAATCATCAGAACGGTGCTCAAAAATCAGAAAAGGCAATAGATGGACGAACGGGACTTCCCGCTTACCGACCCCGACCGGCTCGACGAGGATGCCGAGTTCGACCGCGCGCTGCGGCCGGGCCGTTTCGATGAATTCCCCGGCCAGGAAAAGGCCAAGGCGGAGCTGCAGCTCTACATCGAGGCCGCGAAGACCCGCGGTGAGAACCATATCGACCACGTGCTGCTCCACGGGCCGCCCGGTTTGGGCAAGACCACACTGGCCACCATTCTCGCCAACGAGATGGGCGTGGAGATACGCCAGACCGCAGGGCCGGTCCTGGACAAGCCGGCAGACCTGGCGGGCCTGCTGACCAACCTGCAGCCGGGAGACGTGTTCTTCATTGACGAGATCCATCGCCTGAACCACGTGGTGGAAGAGCACATGTACGCGGCGATGGAGGATTTCAAGATCGACATCCTCGTGGACCGCGGACCGAATGCCCGTTCCCTCGCCCTCAACCTGGACCATTTCACCCTGGTGGGCGCGACGACGCGCACGGGCCTGCTCACGGCGCCGCTCCTGGCGCGATTCGGGATCCCCATCCGCCTCGATTTCTACACGCCGGACGAGCTTTACCTGATCGTTGCCCGGGCGGCGGAAATCATCGGCGTGGAGACCGATGAATCCGGTGCGATGGAGATCGCCCTGCGGTCCAGGGGAACCCCCCGGATCGCCAACCGGTACCTGAAGCGGGTGCGGGACTACGCCCAGGTCAAGCGAGACGGCCGCATTACCGGGGAGACCGCGAAGGCCGCCTTCGAAATGCTGGGCGTGGACCACATGGGGCTGGACGACATGAACCGGCTGATCCTCACGACCATCATCGAGAAGTACGAGGGGGGGCCCGTGGGCCTGAACACGCTGGCCGTGGCCGTGGGCGAGGAGAGCGGTACGCTCGAGGAGGTGTATGAACCCTTCCTCATCGTCCAGGGACTGATCAAGCGCACCCCCCGGGGCAGGGTGGCCACCGAGCTGGCGTACGACCACCTGGGATTCACGGCGCCGCCCAGGCCGCAGGCCGGACTGTTCGACAATCCGTGAATCTATCCGAATACGACTATACCCTGCCGGAAGACCTGATCGCCCAATACCCCGCCGAACCCAGCGACACGTCGAGGCTGATGGTGGTGCACCGGCGCGGCGGCGAGATCGAACACCGGACCTTCCGGGATATCGTCGACTACCTGGCCCCGGCCGACACGCTGGTGCTTAACCGGACGCGGGTGATGCCGGCCAGGCTCCGTGGGGTGCGGCCGGAAACCGGCGGAAAGGTTGAAGTCGTATTGGTCCGTCCGATCCGCCCGGTACGCCCGGCACTCGATACCGCGCCCGACCGCGAACCCGCGCCAGCCAGCTGGGAAGCGCTGCTGAAGCCGTCCGCGCGGCTTGCGAAAGGGACGCGCCTGGAACTGGAGGGCGGCGCCCTGACCGCCACCGTGGAGGACGACCCCGGGAAGGAGATTCGCCGCGTCCGTTTCGATGGGGACGCGGACGTGGTCCGGGTCATCGAGCAGGTGGGCCGCACGCCGCTGCCGCCCTACATACACCGCGCGCCGGACGCGGAGGACCGGGACCGCTACCAGACGGTCTACGCGGAGGAATACGGCGCCGTGGCCGCGCCCACGGCCGGACTGCATTTAACGGCACTCCTGCTGGATCGCATCCGTTCGCGGGGCACGGCCGTGGTGCCGGTCCTGCTCCACGTCGGACCGGGAACGTTCCAGCCGATCCGTACCGACGACGTGGCGGACCACGAGATGGATGCGGAATACTACCGGGTGGAAGCGCACCAGGCCGAAACGATCCAGAGCAGGCGGTACGCGGGTCGCGTAGTCGCCGTAGGGACGACGACCGTGCGCGTCCTGGAGACGCTCGCGGCGGGGGGCGTCGTCGCGGGAAGATCCGGGGGCGTGTCCGGGCCAGGCGGACCAGGTCTCGAACCGCGCCGGTACGAGGGCCTTACCCGGTGTTTCATCTATCCTCCATTTGAATTCAAGCTGGTCGACGCGCTGCTGACCAATTTCCACCTGCCGAAATCGACGCTCCTGCTACTGGTCAGCGCCTTCGCCGGGAGGGAGCTGATCCTTTCCGCGTACGAGGAAGCGGTCCGGGAGAAATACCGATTCTACAGCTATGGCGACGCCATGCTTATCGTCTGAAGTAATTCGAATATATAAAAATCAAATACCTTTACATTTGTATTCGCGAACATATTTTGACTCGTTGAAAACAGTTGGTCACTTACTGATCCAATAAGTGCCGTACCATATCGCTCGCGGCGGTCGAACCAGGCGGCGCTCCTGGCGGCCTTAACCAACGAGGGCGGACATGACCCCTGACGAGATTGGCGCGGCGTCCGCGTCCCGCGAGTACGTTGGCCTTGTCGATCCCCTGGCAGATGCCATCATCCTGGCTTGCGCCTTGCTGATCATCCTCTTAACCTGGCGCGCCTGGAACCGGCGGACTCCTATCGGCGCGGTTTCGACCACGCCCTGGCCTGGAGACAGTGCGGATTCCGGCCGCGACCAGGGCAATCCGGCCCGGGACCGGGGTCCGGTCCGATTCCGCAAGATCCGTCGCGTCGAGGACGCCGTAAAATGGGCCCGCGCCATGCTGTGGCGCGTCATTTTGCTGGTGTTTTTCGTCGGGGCGATCCTCACGGCCGGAACCTCCGGAAGCCTGCTGGCCTGGTGGTATCTGGGCGGCCCCTGATCCGGGGATGGTCCGTCCTCGCCCCGGATTTTTGAATCGATCTCCAAAATAACATTCAAATTCCTTCACGTGTTTGCTTTAATTTGTATTCATTAATGCAGGATCGCAGAAGAGCGCGTCCCCCGGCACCCGCGCCCGACGCTCGATTCGGCTTGGAAGGAGGCATTGCCGTTGAATTCGGTCATGGGCATCATACCCGCCGCCGGAACCGGCCTGCGCATGCGGTCGGTCGAGGAGAAACCGTATATCGCGATCGGCGGGAGGTCGATCCTGACCCATACCCTTGCCGTCTTCGAAGCGTGCCCGGCCGTGGAGGGCTACGTGGTGGTGGTGGAGCCGTCCCGGGTAGCGTCTTGCCGGGAGCATCTGGCCGGACCGGGCGGCGCCCATCCGAAGCTGGCCGATGTGGTCGCCGGCGGAAGCACGCGCCAGGAGTCGGTCTACCGCGGCCTGATGGCTCTTGACGAGGGCATCGGGGCCGTGTTGATTCACGACGCGGCGCGGCCCTGCGTCGAACAGGGCGCGCTTGAAGCTTCCGTCCTCGAGGGAGCCAGGCACGGCGCCGTGATATCGGCCACCCCGGCCACGGATACGATGAAGATCATTCGGGATGGCGTGGTCGAGGCGACCCCGGACCGGTCGGCGCTCTGGCGGGCGCAGACGCCGCAGACCTTCGCATACCGGATCCTGCGGGCGGCCCATGAACGGGCGCGCGAAGAAGGCTACGTGGGTACCGACGACGCCGAACTGGTGGAACGGGCCGGATACGTGGTGCGGGTGCTGGAGGGCAGTCCCGACAATATCAAGGTGACCACGGCGGAGGACCTGGAAATCGCCGAGCGCATATTGCGGCGGCAGGGGCGGATCTGACTGTGCGGCAACCGAAAATCGACGAACGAGGCTCAGGACATGGATGATATACGCGCAGGTACCGGCTACGACGTCCACGCCTTCGCGGAAGGCAGGCCCCTCGTGCTGGGCGGCGTGACCATACCCCACGAACGCGGGCTGCAGGGCCACTCGGACGCGGACGTGCTTTCGCACGCCATCGGCGACGCTATGCTGGGCGCGGCCGGGCTGGGAGACATCGGGATTCACTTCCCGGATACCGACGCCCGTTACCGCGGGATTTCCAGCCTTGTTCTGCTCCAACGGATTGTTGACGCACTGGGTGAATCCGGTTATACTATATCGAATGTGGACGCCACCGTCGTCGCGGAACGTCCGAAACTGTCGCCCTACGTGTCACAGATGCGCAGCCGGATCGGCGAAGCCCTCGGACTCCCGGACGACCGCGTGTCGATCAAGGCCACAACTTCAGAGAGACTCGGATTCACGGGACGGGAAGAAGGCATCGCGGCCCACGCCGTGGTACTGATCCGTTCCGCTGACGGCGGGTGACCTGCGTTATTTGCGTTTAAAAATGGCGGGTGACCTGCGTTTATTTAAGGACGGCGGGTGATTTGTGTTTTCGCGCGCCGCCGTGCCGCCGTAAGGTATTTCATGGGCAAGGTCATTTCGATAGCGAATCAGAAGGGCGGGGTGGGCAAGACGACGACGTCCGTCAACCTTTCCGCCTGCCTGGGGGTCGCGGAGAAGAAGACGCTGCTGGTCGACCTGGACCCGCAGTCGAACGCCACGTCGGGACTCGGCCTGCAGGACCGGACGCTGGACGTGACGATTTACGAAGTCCTGCTGGACGAGCGCGACATCGGGGAAGCCGTCCAGCAGACCGAGATCCCCGCGCTCCACGCCGTCCCGGCCCATCGGCGGCTGGTCGGCGCCGAAATCGAGCTGGTGTCGGCCATCGCCCGGGAACGGAAACTGGAAGAGGCGATCAAGCCCATACGCGACGAGTACGAGTACATCCTGATCGACTGCCCGCCCTCCCTGAGCCTGCTTACCCTGAACGCCCTCACGGCGGCCGACTCGGTGTTGATTCCCATACAGTGCGAGTATTATGCCCTCGAGGGACTCGGGCAGCTGCTCAATTCGATCCGAAAGATCCAGAAGCACCTGAACCGCAACCTGAAGATCGAAGGCATCCTCCTGACGATGTACGACAGGCGGCTCAATCTCTCGAGACAGATCGAGGTGGAAGCCAAGCAGTATTTCGCGGACAAGGTCTACCAGACCACCATCCCGAGAAACGTCCGGTTGAGCGAAGCGCCGAGTTTCGGGAGTCCGATCATCCTCTACGATATTCTCTCGTCTGGCGCGGAAAGCTATATGAATCTGGCCAGAGAGGTGATGGCCAATGGCAGCCAGGAAAGCGCTGGGACGGGGGCTGGAAGCGCTGATTCCTGACCTTCCGGACGACCAGGAAGGCCGGCAAAGCGTGCTCCAGGTGCCGATAGACCGGATTTCGGCCAATCCTTACCAACCGAGGCAGTCCTTCGACCAGGCCAGGCTCGACGAACTGGCCCGGTCCATCCTCGAAAAGGGCGTAATCCAGCCGGTCACCGTCCGCCGGAAGAACGGGCAGGAAGAATACGAACTGATCGCCGGGGAACGGAGGCTGCGGGCCGCCAGGCAAACGGGCTACCAGACCATACCGGCCATCGTCATGGCGGTTTCATCTCCCGAAGAAATGATGGAACTGTCGCTGATCGAGAACATCCAGCGGGACGACCTGAACCCGATCCACGAGGCCCGGGCGTATCTCAGGTTGCAGGAAGAATGCCACCTCACCCAGGAGGAAGTCGCCACACGGGTTGGGAAGAACAGGACGACGGTGGCCAACACGCTCCGGCTGCTGAAACTGCCGGCCGAGGTCCAGAAATGCCTCCTGGCCGACGAGATCACCATGGGCCACGCGCGGGCGCTGCTCGGTCTTGAAAACCGTACGGAACAGGCCGAGTTGTGCAAGCAGGTCGTAAAGAAGGGCCTATCGGTCCGCAAGGTGGAAGAACTGGTCAAGAAACGCTACGAGGAGAAGCGGGAAAGCGCCCCGGCGCGCAAGCCCCACGACCTCGCGGCCGCCGAGTCCATCATGCAGCGCATACTCGGCACGAAGGTGAACATCAATCGCAGGCAGCACAAGGGGAAGATCGAAATCGAGTTCTATTCCACGGACGACCTGAACCGCATCCTCGAACTGCTGAAAGTCCGACTGTGATACGCGCCTGACCCCGCACACGCCCCACGCCCGTTCAGCCCCGTTATTTTGCCGATATCCGTTGACTTTTCGGGCCGGCGGACTATATTTATGCTGTTGCGCCGAATCCGTCGAGAGGCGTAACGGAGCAAGGGAGGTACGCACGTATCCGGGGCGGTGTCGGCCATGTTCAGAATGCACTGGATGACATTGGTTTTCGTCTCCGACCGATCGGGCCGTGCGCACGAACTGCGCATGCCGCGGTTCCTGTTCGGCGCGCTCGTCGTAGTGATCGGCCTGTGCGTACTCGCGCCCGTGGCTTTCCTGGTCCTTCCGGCGGGTATAGTCGACGTTACTTTCGGTCATTCCTGGAAAGCACAGATGCAGTCGGTGGAGGACAAGTCCACGGAACTGGCCCGGCAACTGGAGGAATTGAAGGACACCGCCAGAACCATTCGCAGGCTGGCGGGCGTAGAGTCGATTGATTCGGGATACCTGGCGCGCGTGGACGATGAAACCAGCCATCGGCCGGCCTGGTCCGACCTGACCGCCCGCCGGGACGGGTTACCCTTCCTGGCGGATGACGGCCTGCCGGAGGAGGCTGCGGTCAACCTGGCCGGTCTGGCAGGTCAGGCCACCGTTGACGGCGCGGCCGCCGCGGAAAGCGAAAGCGCGGCGCTGTTCCGGTACGTGCCGTCCATATGGCCCGTGGCGGGCTGGGTGACCCGGGAGTTTCAATCCGGGGAAGACTCGATCGTCGCGAGGCATTTCGGCCTGGACGTCGCCGCCCGCGAAAGTACGCCGGTCGTGTCCACGGCCGACGGGATCGTGACGTTCGCGGACTGGGACCAGAACCTGGGCTGGCTGGTCAAGATCGATCACGGATATGATATGTCGACGCGTTACGGTCACAACGCCCGGCTGCGCGTCGACCTCGGCCAGGCGGTCCGCAGAGGGCAGATCATCGCCCTGGTCGGGAATACGGGCCGAAGTACGGCGCCGCATCTGCATTACGAGGTCTGGAAAGACGACGTTCCCGTAGATCCCCGCGGCTACCTGCCCGAGGTCATCCACTGGGACGATCTGCTGGTGAGCCTGCGAACGCAACGCTGACCCGTTCAGATCAGGCAGTCCAGGCAGACCAGGCAGTCCAGGCGGCCCATCAGGCGCAAGACGAATCCAGGAGTGCGGTATGACGATCATAGCCAAAGGCGCTGAAATGAACGGCTCGATGGACGTAGAGGGCAATGTCCGGGTAGACGGCACCGTGCACGGCGACGTGAAAGCCACCGAAGGAGTCGAGGTAGGCAAGACCGGCCGGATCGTCGGATCGTCCATAGAATCCAAGACCGCGGTCATTCATGGTTACGTGGAAAGCCACCTTATCGTTTCACAACACATTCTCCTGGGCGGCAAATCCACCCTGGTCGGCGACTTGAACACCAAGACCCTCGTCATCGAGGAAGGGGCGGTCTTCCACGGGAATTCGGCCATGATGGACGAACCCGCCGAATCGGACCGGGTGAGCCAGGCAGGCCGCGCGAACCAGACGGACCAGGCGGACCAGGCGGACCAGAAGAATCAGACGGATCAGGTGGACGGCGGAGACGACGCCGCATCCGGTTCGTCCGGTACTCGATATTCCTACGAGCGTTGACTGATGGTCTATGGCACGGGACACGCAGGGAAAATGGCAGTACATGAGGGAAGCCGGGGAGCTCGCCGTAATCGGCCTGACCCTGGTATTCGCCACCGCGATCGGGTACTTCCTGGGTCACCAGGTCGAACGGGTCTGGCCTGAGTGGAAGCCCTGGGGCGGCGTCGTCGGCGCCATGCTCGGGGTCGTGGCCGGGTTCCTGGAGATGGCGAGGACGCTGAAACGGCTGAACAGGAAGATCGAAGCGGCGGAACGGGAGAGAGATGGCGGAAAGCATTGAACATGACGGCGAACCACTAAGGCGGTTCCTGCCCCGCGTCTACCGGATCTGCGCCGTGCTGACCATCGTCGGCACCATCGCGGCGCGGGTGGCGGGCGCGGACCTGCTTGCCGTCAATTTCTTCGTCGGGTCGCTGATCGGGCTGATGATGCTCTATGTCACGGCCTGGCTGGTCCGCCGTTTCGTGACACCCGGCGAGCAGATCAAGCGGAACCGCAACAAGCTGTTCCTGCTGCTGATGGCCAAGCTGCCGCTGCTGGGGATCGTGCTCTATTTCGTGACGTCGGGGAACTGGTTCCACCCCATCGGGTTGCTGACGGGCGTGTCCCTGATTCCCTTCACACTGACCCTGTGTGGCCTCGTCCTGGTCATGAGACAGGGTTCATCGGATAATCGGGCAGGCTGGACCGCCGTGTTGAGCAAGCCGAAGCGGTCGTACCGGTAAGGAGGTTGTCCTTTGACTGGTCCGTGGTCGAGTGTCCTCTCTCTGGAGATGGCGTCCGAGGGAGGAAGCGGTGAAGCGCACTACTCGATTCTACATGGGTTATTCTACCTGCTGGGCCCGCTGGCCGACTGGATCCCCCAACCCGTCAGGCAGCCGGATCTCCTGCTGAACACCCTGCTGGTCTTCGTTATTGTCATCGTCCTCGTAACCATCGCGGTAAGATCGTTCAAGCGCATTCCCGAAGGTTCGGTCCAGACGCTATTCGAGATGGCCGTCGAGGGACTGACCGGGTTCTTCCTCAACATCGTCGGGGAGCGCGGCCGGAAGTACATACCCTTTTTCGCCTCCTTCTTCATCTACATCTGGTTCATGAACATGCTGGGCGTCATTCCCGGCATGCAGTCGCCCACCGCCGATCTGAACACCACGCTCGGATTCGCCCTGATCTCCATCGTATCGGCCCATCTCATCGGCCTGCGCGAGATCGGACTCAAGGCCTATCTCTGGCATTTCTGGGGCGAACCCAAGTGGATGGGCGTGCTCATGTGCCCGCTTCATATCGTGGGCGAGTTCGCCAAGGTCATCTCCCTGTCGATCCGCCTCTTCGGCAACGTGTTCGGAGAAGAGATGATCGTACTGGTGCTGCTGGGCCTGTCTCCGGTGTTTCTTATCGGCGCCCTCGAGGTGCCCTTCGTGCCGATGCAGGTTCCGATGTTGATGTTCGGCGTGTTTTCGGGAACGGTCCAGGCGATGATCTTCTCGGTGCTGAGCGCCGTGTACGTGGCCCAGTTCCTGGATCACGACCACGGGGAGGAAGACCACTGATTCAGAGATTTTGATATAGATGTTTGATTTTGTTGTAGTTCATTCTCCATTCCGAAAGGAGCTCGCTTCATGCTGTACTACATGGGTTTAGGACTTGGCGTGGCGCTGGCCGTTTCCGTTGCGGCCATCGGCTCGGGTGTCGGTCAGGGGATCGCCACCGGTCTCGCCTGTCAGGGCATTTCCCGTCAACCCGAATCCGCCGGCCGTATCCAGCTGGTGTTGATCATCGGCCTGGCGTTCATGGAATCGCTGGCGATCTACGGCCTGCTGGTGTTCTTCATGCTCCAGGGCCAGTTGCCGTCCTTCGAACAGGTCATGGAACTGAGCCGCCTCGCCCAGTAGCAGTCAAGCGGCTTGCGGCGCGCGCCTGACCGGGGTGTGCCGCCGGCGTTCGAAGGAGCATAGCGCGTGTTAGATATATTGCACGATCTTGGCATTGACCTGAGCACCCTGATCATCCAGATGATCGGGTTCGCCGTCCTGTTCTTCGTCCTGAGGAAGTATGTCTTCGGCATCATCGCCCAGGCCATCGAAGACAGGAAACGGGATATCCGCGACCGCATGGAGGGACTGGACGCGGACCGGGCGGAACTGGACCGTCTGCACGAGGAAGCCAGGCGGCGGCTCGAGGACATCGAGACCGAGGCCCGCGAGAAGATGCAGGCCGCGGTCGACCAGGCCAACGCGGAACGGGGCCGGATCCTCGAGCATACCCAGCAGGAAGCGGAGCGCGAGCTCGAGAAGGCGCGCAACACGATCCGGCGCGAGAAGGAATCCGCTGTAGCCGAACTGCGCGCACAGGTAGGCGATCTGGCGGTGGAAATCGCGGGCAGGATCCTGAACAGCACCCTGGACGCGACGGAACACCGGAAGGTCGTGGACGAGTTCATCGCTCAGATGCCTTCAAAGGAATAAGGGACCGATGGCCAGCAAGTCAGACATCGCATACCGCTACGCCGGGGCGTGGCTGGAAGCCGCGGCGGAAACGAACACCCTGGACACGGTGCGCGGGGAAATCACGGCTTTCGAGCAGTTGTGCCGGGACTCGCAACCCTTCGTGGACTTTATCACGGACAAAGTCATTCCTGCTGACGTAAAGCAACGCATGCTGGGTGAGATATTCGAAGGCAAGGTCCAGGACATCACCCTCAATTTCCTCTATCTGCTGGCTTCCAGGCGGCGGGCGCGCAACCTGCCGGAGATCCTGGACGCCTGCCGTACGATCCTGGACGAATGGGACGGCATCGTAAACGCGGACGTCGCGAGCGCGGTGGCGCTGACCGACGGGCAGGAAGACGACTTGAAAACCAGACTGGAAGCGCAGACAGGAAAAAGCGTTCGTATGCGGACCACGGTAGACGAAGACTTGATCGGTGGATTCGTGGTACGCGTGGGCGACCAGGTGTTCGACAGCAGCCTGGCGACCCAGCTTCAGCGGGTCCGGCAGGCGCTCGTTCGAAAATGACCTTCGATGGAGAAGACAATGGCGTTTGATGAAATAGCAATTCGTGCGGACGAGGTCTCCGAACTTCTCAAGCAACAGGTGCTCGACTTCAAGCGAGATGTCGACATCTACGAAACGGGTACCGCGCTACAGGTCGGTGACGGGATTGCCCGCGTGCAGGGCCTCTCCAACGTGATGGCGAACGAGTTGGTCGAGTTTCCCAACGACGTGGTGGGCATGGTGCTGAACCTGGAAGAGGACAACGTCGGGTGCATCCTCTTCGGGGACGACCAGTTGATCAAGGAGGGCGATCCGGTCAAGCGCACGGGGCGGATCGTCGAGTGCGCCGTGGGCGACGGCCTGCTGGGTCGCGTGGTGGATTCCCTGGGCCGGCCGATAGACGGAAAGGGACCGATCGTAGACGCGGATTCCCGCCCGATCGAGACGAAGGCCCCCGGCGTGGTGCAACGCCAACCCGTGAACGAACCCATGTATACCGGCCTGAAGGTGATCGACAGCATGTTCCCCATCGGAAGGGGGCAGCGCGAGTTGATTATCGGCGACCGGCAGACGGGCAAGACGGCCGTGGCCCTGGACGCGATCATCAACCAGAAGGGCCAGGACGTGGTCTGCATCTACGTCGCCGTCGGCCAGAAGGGATCCACGATCGCCAAGACGGTCGCGACCCTGGAGGAACACGGCGCCATGGAGTACACCACCGTGGTCGTGGCCTCGGCCAGCACGCCGGCGCCAATGCAGTTCCTGGCGCCCTACGGCGGCGCGACCATGGGCGAGCACTACCGCGACAACGGCAAGCACGCCCTCGTCATCTACGACGATCTGACCAAGCACGCGGTGGCCTACCGGCAGTTGTCGCTGAACCTGCGGCGGCCGCCGGGCCGGGAAGCCTATCCGGGGGACGTGTTCTACCTCCACTCCCGGCTCCTGGAGCGGGCGGCCAAGATGAGCGACGAATACGGATCCGGATCGCTGACCGCGCTGCCCGTCATCGAGACCCAGTTCGGCGACGTGTCGACCTATATCCCGACCAACGTGATTTCCATTACCGACGGACAGATCTTCCTGGAATCCAACCTGTTCTTCGCCGGTCAGCGGCCGGCGGTGAACGTGGGCCTGTCGGTCTCCCGCGTGGGCGGCGCCGCGCAGATCAAGGCGATGAAATCGCGCCAGGTCGCCGGATTGCTGAGAACATCGCTGGCCCGGTACCGCGAGCTGGAGGCCTTCGCCCGGTTCGGCACGTCGGGGCTGGACCAGACGACGCAGCGGGAGCTTCACCTGGGCGAGCGGCTGGTCGAGCTGCTCAAGCAGCCCCAGTACCGGCCCATGGCGGTCGAGGAGCAGATCCTGTCCCTCTACGTGGGTGTCAACGGGATGTTGAACGATCTCGAGGTGGGCGACGTGCAGCCCTTCGTGGAAGCCTTCCTCCAGCACATGGAGACGCACCATTCGGACGTGGGCCGCGAGATCCGGGAGACCAAGGAACTGAGCGAAGACATCGAGCAGCGCATCCGGGACGCCGTCGAGGAATTCAGCAAGACGTACAACGCGTAGAAAGGGCATCATGCCGTCACTCCGCGAAATCAGGCGACGCATCGCGAGTACGAAGGACATCCAGAAGATCACGCGGGCCATGCAGACGGTGGCCGGCGTCCGCCTGCGCCGGGCGCAAAGCCGGTTGTTCGCCGCCCGTCCCTACGCCCGCAAGCTGGACGGGATGATGAAGCATCTGGCGGCGCAGACGGCCGACGAGCGGCATCCGCTCATGACCCCCCGCGAGGTGAAGGCCTCCGCGCTGATCGTCGTGACGGCCGACCGCGGATTCTGCGGAGGGTTCAACTCGAATGTCGTGCGCCGCGCCCTGGAAAGCGTCCGAGAGGGTTCGCCGACACCCGCGTTGTTCTGCGTAGGACGCAAGGGTTCGGACACGCTCTCCCGCCAGCGGCTGGAGATCCTGTCCAGCCATACCAACGTGTTCCAGGCGCTGGAATACGCCCAGGCCGGCGAGATCGCCGACGAGGTGACCAGGCTTTTTAACAGCGGCACGATCGACCGGGTGGACATGCTCTACAACGAGTTCAAGTCCGCCGGGCAGCAGAGCCTCGTGACCGAGCAACTGCTCCCCGTGCCGCCCATGGCAGTGGAGGACGATCCGGGGTTCACCGGCTATGTGTACGAGCCGTCGCAGCCTATGCTCCTGAACGACCTGCTGCCGCAGCATCTCCGTTTCCAGCTCTGGCGCGTGCTGCTCGAATCCAATACGGCGGAAGAAGCCGCCCGCATGATGGCCATGGACAACGCCACGCGGAATGCGAGCGACCTGATCGACGATCTGACCCTGACGGCCAACAAGATCCGCCAGGAAACCATTACATCCGAGCTGATGGACATCGTGGGCGGCGCCGAAGCGCTGAAGTAACGCTAAGGCAGCCACCCGCTGACCGGGGAAGGGAAACCATGGAAGGAACGAATACAGGAACCGTGGCGCAGATCATCGGCGCCGTCGTTGACGTCGAATTCGGCTCGGGCGCGCTGCCGAAGATCTACAACGCCCTCGAAGTGCCCGTAGAGGGCAGCGACGCGCTGGTCCTCGAAGTCCAGCAGCACCTGGGCGACAACAAGGTGCGGTGCGTGGCCATGGACGCCACGGACGGGCTGGTCCGGGGCGTGCCGGCCGTCGACACCGGCGGACCGATCAACGTTCCCGTGGGACCCGCCGTCCTTGGCCGCATGATGAACGTCCTGGGCCGTCCCATCGACGACGGGGGCTCGGTGGAATCGGATCATCACTATCCGATCCATCGCCGCGCGCCTGAACAGGAGGACCTGACGACCTCGGCGGAGATGTTCGAGACGGGGATCAAGGTCATGGACCTCATGGAACCCTACACCCGCGGCGGGAAGACGGGGCTGCTCGGTGGCGCCGGTACGGGCAAGACGGTGCTGATCAAGGAACTGATCAACAACATCGCCCGGGAGCACGGCGGCATTTCCGTGTTCGCCGGCGTGGGCGAACGGTCTCGCGAAGGCAACGACCTCTGGCTGGAAATGGAAGAGGCGAAGGTGCTCGACAAGACCGCCCTGGTGTTCGGCCAGATGAACGAGCCGCCGGGCGTGCGCCTGCGCGTCGGCCTGTCCGGCGTGGCCATCGCCGAGTATTTCCGCGACGAGGAAGGTCGCGACGTGTTGCTGTTCATCGACAACATCTTCCGCTTCGTGCAGGCGGGATCCGAAGTATCCGCCCTCCTGGGCCGCATGCCCTCCGCCGTGGGATACCAGCCCACGCTGAGCACGGAGATGGGCGACCTGCAGGAGCGCATCACGTCCACGAAGCAGGGCGCCATCACTTCGGTGCAGGCCATCTACGTGCCCGCCGACGACTACACGGACCCGGCCATCGTAACGGCTTTTCCCCATCTCGACGCCATCACCGCCTTGTCCCGCGATCTCTTCGCCCGGGCCATCTTCCCGGCCGTGGATCCTCTCGAGTCCAACTCCCGGATCCTGGATCCCGCCGTCGTCGGAGAGCGGCACTACGGCGTCGCCCGCGGCGTCCAGCAGGTCCTGCAGCGGTACAAGGACCTCCAGGACATCATCGCCATCCTGGGCATCGACGAACTGTCGGACGACGACAAGCTGATCGTCTCCCGCGCCCGGAAGATCGAGCTGTTCATGACCCAACCCATGTTCGTCGCGGAGATCTTCACCGGCCTCGAGGGACGGTACGTCAAGGTAGAGGATACGGTCGAGGGATTCGAGAAGCTGGTCAACGGCGAGTGCGACGAACTGCCCGAGCAGGCCTTCTACATGGTGGGCACCATCGACGAAGCCTACGACAAAGCCAAGGAGCTCCAGTAGATCATGGCAGGTGAATTCCCCCTGGTCATCGTAACGCCTTCGAGCATGGCCTTCGAAGGCGAGGCGCGCAGCGTGCTCGCCCCCGGCACGGACGGATACTTCGAGGTGCTGATCGGCCACGTCCCCATGCTTACCTCGCTGCGGCCGGGTCTCCTGACCATCCGGAACGACGAGGGCCGTACGGAGTATACCGTGTCCGGCGGATTCGTCGAAGTGCTTCGGGCCCAGGTGACGGTCCTGGCCGAGACCATCGAAGAGGTCGGCGCCATCGACGTCGAAAGGGCGAAGCAGGCCGAGGAACGGGCGCGCCAGCGCCTGGGATCGGGCGAAGAAGACGTCGATGTCGACCGGGCGAGGGCTTCGCTGGACCGTGCGCTCAACCGCATCAAGGCGACCCAGCAGTAATCCTTCCGTTGCTATCGACGTTTATTCTTGGCTGGTGAAGCGGAACTTAAAGCCGTTAATATCGTTGTATAGACCATAGTCTCCCTATCAGACGAGTTTTCCTGGCCGATCCGATTCTACGTCTTCTTTCAGGAATACTCTAACACAGTTATTAGAAGGAAGCGGACCATGAAACGCTATGGATTACTGTTTACACGCTATGTCGTCATTCTGATCGTGGCGACCCTGGCGGCATGCGGGAAGGACAGTCCCACGGAGCCGGCCCGGATTTCTTCAAGCATCGTCCTCTCTTCGCATTCCGTGATTATCACCGCCATAGGACAGACGTTGCAGATCGACGCAACGGTACTGGATCAGGACGACAACGTCCTAACCGACGCGACCGTTGCCTGGTCGAGCAGTAACCCGGCCGTCGCCTCGGTCAGCAGCGGCGGTCTCGTGACGGTGGTGTCGAACGGCACCGCCCAGATCAGAGCCACATCCGGCGACGTATCCGCCGATGCGAATGTACAGGTCACGCAGGTGGCGGTCAGTGTAGCCATCGCCCCGACCTCCGCCATGCTGGCTCTATTGGGTGAGAGCGTCCAGCTCGAGGCCGAGGCGTACGACAGCGGGAACGCGCCTATCCCCGTCGCGTCCTTTACCTGGTCGAGCAGTAATCCGACCGTCGCCACGGTCAGCTCGACCGGACTCGTGACGGCTGTGTCGAACGGCACTGCGCGGATTACCGCCGAATCGGGATCCGTAACCTCGAGTATCGAAGTCGTCGTGGAGATACCTGATTAGGACCGTG
The DNA here is from genome assembly GCA_009841265.1 of Gemmatimonadota bacterium. Taxonomy (NCBI): domain Bacteria; kingdom Pseudomonadati; phylum Gemmatimonadota; species Gemmatimonadota bacterium. Next base: position 52,304 of record VXMB01000014.1, read on the forward strand.
AAGCTTGCGAATGAACGGACTGTAGAATCCGATCGGCAGCGGCGTCGAACTGGACCTCGTCCCGGTCGCCTGCGCGATGTGCGGGAGTTCGGAAACGAAGCCGCGGCCGGTCTTCGAGGGATACGACTACGAATTCCACACCTGCGACAACCTATTCCGGTTCGTCGCGTGCGCGGACTGCGGGCACGTGTACCTGTCGCCGAGGGTCCGGATGCGGGACATCGATCGTATCTATCCGAGGAACTACACGGTTCGCGTCACGGAAACCGAGTACCCCGCCTTCGCTCCGTTCAGGTGGCTGAAGCTCAACGTACTCGACCGGGGATGGAACCGAAAAGTGATCGCGAATCTACAGCCCGGATCCAAGGTGCTGGACATCGGCGCGGGATTCGGCGGGAACCTGACCTACCTGGCGAAACTTGCGCCTTTTCCACTCCAACTCTTCGCCAATGACCTCAAGTTCGAACCCGAAGCCCGGTCTTATCTTTCCGACCGCGGTGTGACGCTTATCGAAGGACCGATCGAGGAAGTACAGAGCGAGGAACGGTTCGATGCCATCATCTGCCAACATGCCATCGAACACGTGACCGATCCCGGACGGCTGGTCCGATGGATTTCGGACCATCTGGCGCCGGGAGGCATCTTATATCTAGAAACTCCCGATCTGAACGCGCTGTCCCGTTACATCTTCAAGAACCACTGGCAGCCCCTGAGCACTCCGCGGCACTTTCACTTGTTTTCTCGAAAGGCTCTCGCAGCCTGCGTCCGTGGAGGCGACCTGAAGATCGCGTTCCACGGCGCCATCGTCGAAGCGAGCCAATGGTCCGTAAGCCTTCGTATCAAACTGGGCATGGAACCCCACGCGCCCCGGTCGAACGGCTTGCTGTACCACATCATCAGCTACGATAACTTCCTGATCAAGTCGGTAAGCTGTATGATCGATTTGATGACCATCTTGCTGGGACTGTCCACCGTGACCCAGGCAGTGATCGCGCGGAAACCGGCGGCAACGGAATGACGGACGCGAGGCGTCGATTTCCTGTAACCGCGTGCCGCCGAACCGCGTGCCGCGGAACCGCGTCGTCCGGCGCCTAGTTCCGCAGGAACGCCAGCGCTTCGACCGCCCGCCGGAACCCGTCCTTCAACACCGGTTCGTCACCTTCGACGAGCAGCAGTCGCACGCCCTCTTCCACCTGGCGACGGACGTTCTCCTCGTCATCCATGGAACCGAGCAGCGGATGGCCCACGGGCTTTCCCGTTCGCTGACCGGCTTCCCGCACGCGGCGGAGCGCGTCTAAGTATTTCGGATGGTCGAACCGAAAGGGGATGCCGAGGGAGATGCATAGGTCCACCGGACCCACTATACAGCCGTCCACCCCTTCCACGTCCATGATGTCGTCGATGTTTCCGACTGATTCGGCCGACTCGATGATCGGCACGTACATCACCATGTCGTCGATTTCAGCGGTATATTGCTCCTCGAACAGTCCGTAGCCCGCAGCGCGGTGAGGACCCCATCCCCTCGTGCCGCGCGGCGGATAGCGGCAGGCATCGGCGCCTAGTTTCGCCGCCTCCGGCGTGTTCACGAAGGGGACGACGATGCCCATGGCGCCCATGTCGAGGTACAGCTTGATCAGGTCCGGATCGGTGCGGGTGATCCGGACGATCGGCGTGGCCGGCGTGCAGCCCGCCGCCTGGATCTGGGCCTGCACGGTCACCGGCGTCTGCGGCGCGTGCTCCGTGTCGATCAGGACCCAGTCGAAGCCGGCCAGGCCGGCCAGTTCCGCGATGGCAGGAGATCCGAATCGGAGTTGTATGCCGAAGGCGGGTTTCCCGTCGTCCAGCAGATTCTTGAGGCGGCTGTTCATCATGAGTCGTCGTTGACCATGTTCTGATAATAACCTAGCTCGAGAAGGCGGTCCAGCCAGCGCCTCCGCTTCGGACTGAGATCTGGATTCGTGAGCCAGAACGGGTCGACCGGGGGGTCGTTCGGTCGGTTGTACTTGGCGGTGGCCTTGCTGTTGTTCGCCCCCTGATCCCTGGTGGTTTCGATCTCTTCAGGTGTTCCAGGGTTGTTATAGTACACGCAGGTACACATGCGCCGGTCGCTGGAGCCTCCGTAGCTGGCGTGCCATAATCTCAGGTCGAAGCCCACCACGTCGCCCGGTTCCGAATCACAGACGTAGCAGGGCACCTCCTTTTGACGGTCGAATTCGGAAATGAACCGTCTCAGCTCGCCGTGTAAGGGGTTGTGGTGCGATCCCGGTATGACGCGCAACGCCCCGGTTTCCGGTCCGACGGGTTGCAGGTAGAAGGCGAACTTGATGCCGTACTGGTGGATGCTGTGGGTATCCGGATGCCATCCCGTGTTGCCCACGTACCGGTTCGCGTCGGTGGCGATGCCCAGCGCATCCTCGCCGTAGAGCTGCTCGGCGATACTGCAAAGCCGCTCATCCTCCAGCAGGCTCGCGAAAAAGGGCGTGGAATTTCCCATCATCGTGACCCAGTGGCGGACCGTACCGTCGAAGGGCAGGTGGCGGTAGGCCGTTTCCAGGCCGTGGTCGAACTCCTGGTTGATCACGTCCAGTTCATCCGGCGTGAAGACCTGGCGCAGGACGACGAAACCGAAGGTCTTGTAGTGTCGATACTGTTGTTCGGTCAACATGACGCGGCTCCTTCATTCTCCAGGTTGCGGCTTCCGATATGCGATCTCCGATACGAGGCTTTCTATAAACGGCGCAGTATGCGCTGCAGGCGCAGCCACCAGACGATCCAGACCGCTTCGTTGATCACGCCTTGGGAAAGTTTCGAGGTACCTGAACGCCGGTCTACGAAGATGATGGGGATTTCACACACGCGGTATCCCTTACGCCAGCATCGGAAATTCATCTCGATCTGGAAGGCGTATCCGTCGGACCGGACACGGTCCAGGTCGATGTGCTCAAGCACTTCGCGCCGGAAGCACTTGAAACCCGACGTGGTGTCCCGGATCGTCATGCCCGTGACCACGCGGGTATAGATGTTGGCGAAATAGCTGAGCAATAGCCGGGACATGGGCCAGTTCACCACGTTGATGCCGCTGATGTACCGGGATCCGATCACGACGTCACAGGACGCGATCTCTTCGATGAACTTAGGGATCATGGCGGGATCGTGGGAAAAGTCCGCATCCATCTCGAAAACGCAGTCCACGTCCTGCTGGATGGCGTACATGAATCCTGCCACGTAGGCCGAACCCAAACCCAATTTCTCGGGCCGATGCAGGACGGTGATCCGTTCGTTCTCCGCGGCCAGTTCATCGGCCAGTTTTCCCGTCCCGTCCGGCGAGTTGTCATCCACCACGAGCACCCGGATGTCCGGGTCCAGCGCCATCAATTCGGGCAGAAGCCGCCGGATGTTCTCAAGTTCGTTGTAGGTGGGGACGATGATAAGGGATTTCATGGTTTCCCGCCGCTTCGGTCGGTTTCAGGCCCGATTCATGCCCGGTTTTTCAGGCGTTTTCTGATGCGCATGGCACCCGCGGCGATCAAACCGGCCAGCACCAGCGCACTGGCGATCCGGCTCACCAGGTGGCCCGCTGTGAAACTCGTCGGTTCGAACGTCATGACCACATCATGGCGCCCCTCCGGGACGGCCACGGAGCGAAGCACGTAGTTGGTCTTATGTATCTCGGCAGGGAGACCGTCCATCGTAGCCCGCCACCCGGCTGGATAGTAGATCTCGCTCAGTACAAGTAAACAAGGCGCGGCCGCATCCACTGCCATCTCGATGCGGTGCGGTGTGTGGAGCGTGATTTCCACAGACGAGTCGTTCAGTGGACCGAGCCGCTCTCCGACGGGTTTTTCCAGGATCGCGTATTCGCCGGGACGGAACCCGGGATCTCTCATGGCTTCGAAGATGGCGTCCTTCTCGGCGATGACGCGCACGCTGTCCACCAGGAAGGCCCTCGGCAGGGCGGCAACGTTACGGTAGAGGTAACCGCCTTCGGACTCGACCACGGGGGTAAGCCCATCGGCCTGAATAGGTTGCGCGGTAACCAGGTACCGGGTATTCAACATGTTCAGCACAGGGAAGGAATTGAATCCCACCTGGTCCATGAGTTCCTGGTAGACGCCAAGTTTCGCCGCGTGGTAACCTCCGATAGTGGAGATGCCGAAGTAACCGTACTCATTCGAAGAGAATTCGGAGAGCGGCAGGATGCGAAAGGGGCCGGGATCGTCTTTCAGCGCCTTCACGACTTCGGTTTCCCGTGCGGCATAGTAGGCTTCGATCCGCGCGGGATCATCCTCAGGGTTCACGACCCGAGAGGCTACGAGCAAAAGATCGACGACGACCAGGGCGCCCAACCCCGCGGCCAACAGCCTGGGACTCGTTTTGCGGGTGGCATAGATCAATGCGGACACCGCGCAAAGCAACAGCACCATGATCCACAGGTCGCCCATGAGCCGATAGAAACGCATGGCATTGACTCCGGCATGGTAATCGGCGTTGTTCACCATGGCGCTGCGTGCCCCGTGCGCCGCGTCGGCCTCTGTGTAGACGCCCGTCATGAAGGACTGGAAGGAGGATTCGAACACGGTCAGCGCCAGGACGAGCAGCAATACCCCGCCGGCAACGACGCACAGCCTTTTCGCGAAACTCCCAAGCGTGTCTTTGCCTGCCCGCATACGCTCGACCAGCGCATGCAGTCCGTAACCGGCGAGGAGCGCTACGGCGAACTGCGACAGGACCAGGATCATGACCGGTGCGCGGAACTTGCCGAAGAAGGGTACGAAGTGGAGCATGACGTAGGATACGGGCGGCAGGTGCCGTCCGAAGGATACCAGGAGGGCCAGGACCGCGGCGATGACCAGGAACAGGGTCATGCGCGATCTGTTCAGCACGATGCCCGCCACGGCCAGGACCACGACGACGATGCCCAGGTAGTTCGGGAAATCGGTAAACGGCATGTCGCCCCAATACAGGGGGCCGCCGAAACCGGCAAAGGAAGGAATGATGAAGGTCAGGATTTCAAACGGTGGGAACGACCAGCTCGTGGCGAAGGGCACGTTTACGTCGCTGCCCCCCACGGAAAGGCCGCGGGCGGAGAGCTGCGCGTATTCCTGCATGGGAAGGACCAGCACGGCCGCGACGGCAATGGCCAGCACGACGCCGCCGGCAAACAGTGCGGATTTCCTGATTATGCGGCCCGCGGACGTTCTGTCTCGTAGGTCGTTCACGACCGCGTAGACGGCATACAGGCCGATCAACATGGCCGTGTAGAAGGCAATCTGCGGATGGAAGGAACTCAGCTGAGAGCCCAGGGCCGCACCGAGCAACAACATGTCGAAGGGTCGTCCGCGGTCAAAGACGCGGTACGCGGCCAGGAAGACCAGGGGGACGTGCATGAAGCAGATGAAACGGTTGGCATGTTCCGTGGCCATCATGTGGGTGGAAAACACGAAGGCCGTTGCCGCGATGAAAGATGCCGGCCTGGAGAGCGATAAAGCGCGCGCCAGAAAAAACATGGACACGGCGCCCAGGAGCAGGTGGAAGAAGAAACGGCCGTGCAGCGCGCTGACCAGCACGTCAGGCAGGACGGCGTTGACCAGGGCTTCGAAACTGTACTGCAGATGGTGATACGTGCCGCTGGCCTGGAAGGGCATGCCGCCGAAGATGTGGGGGTACCAGAGCGGCGTTTCGTCGAATTCTCTTTCGAAATCCTGTGCGAAACGATCGAAAGGGATGGCCTGGCCGATGAAATCGGGCCGGATGTCCATCTTGCCCTCGATGATGTAGCCGCGGTAGACGAAGACGGCAAGCACCGCGATGATCAGGCAGAACAGGAGATTCCCGATATAAGGTTGGTACTTTCGGGATGTTAAGTTGACTGACCGACCGGTGGTCACGCTCGTTCTGCGCTTGCCTGGCGTTGACGCAGTGGTTTTTTGTTTCGCCATCACGATGCTCTATCGGTGGTACAGGTGGTTACGTTTGGTTACGAACATAATGATACGGCACAGCAAAGTCTATTATGTGGTTACTTCTTATTTGCTTTAATGGACGCGTGGAGTATGCGGTCGTGTCCTTTACAATCACAAACATCATACTGTTGTAGGACATAACGTTACTAAAAAAAGTATCTAAGTGGATTAGAAACTCCATTGAACGTTTACCAAACAGCACTCGTAACAAAGGCAGTGAGCGGTTGTATAGATTCCACAATGGTATAGGACGCTTATAGGTACGCGGCATTGCTTCTACAAGTAAACCCAAAGGCTTTAAAAACGGGTTGTTCATTTTCGTTCGGGTGATCTTAAACCCGCGAGACTCAAGGTAATCAAGTGAACTCAAGCTAAATGATCGTAGATGGGCATGTGGTTGGGTGCGATGTTTCTCTACATGTTTTTGGGACTCATGAGGGAGCGTAATGATAACCGCTTTTCTACTTACACGAACCAATTGCTCCACGGCCGTTTCGAATTCCTGAACATGTTCCAGCACTTCACTACACAATACGATGTCAAAAGAATCTGTCTCAAACGGCAGGTCCTGAACATCTATGGCTTGAGTATCTACATTGTATATCTCATCCGCTCGATTGCATGCTTCTTGGGATAAATCACAACTTTTTACGTCTGTGTTGAAAAGATGCCGTACCATCGCGCCTTTATAGCCTTCCGCACCGCCCAGATCAACGAGGCTTTCGAAACTAAAGTGGGATAACGCATTCATAATGTGATAAGTGATAATATAGCGGTGCAGCAGGCTCTTTTCACAATGCCCCATGCGGAAACCATAGATTGGCTGATGGGCAAAATAGACACCCTGACTATCAGTCTGCCTGAATCTAACGTCGAGCCATTCCCGGGTTTTCTGTGTGTAATCGTTCATAAAGCAGGTTTTCATCCTTCAGTTGACCGGGATTTTGAATCCTTCATGTATTCCACGATGAAGAGATCGTAGATGGGACCATTTCAGATGTACGAGCAGGGAAAAGGCCGGTCGAAGATAGCGATACAGAAAAAGGTAGGGCAGGAACGCGAACAGAAAAGGCAGAAGCGGCACGTTTTTCCTCGCGAAGAGAATCCGGCTTCGTACCATGTGATGCACGTAGAAAGGGCTGTTCAAACCGGCCGTTTGCGATCCCTTGTGGTGGACGACGGCCCTGGGTTCCAACAGCAGCCAATAACCGGCTTCCCGCGCCTTCAATCCCCAGTCGAAGTCATCGAAATAGCAAAAATAGTCCTCGTCCATCAGTCCGACTTTCTCCAGGACGGTCCGCTTGACGAGGAGCGCCGTTCCCGTAACATAGGGCATTTCGCCGGGATGATCGTACTGGCCTTGGTCTTTTTCGCCATGTCCGATCAGGAATCCCTGTGCCAGCCACGGGATGGCGCGGGTACCGGCGCTGTCGAGCACGTTGTCCTTTCCGTACTGGTATATCTTCGGACCCACCATGCCGACATCGCCGGAGCGTTCCGCCGATGCGACAAGTAACGAAAGCGCGTCGGGCTCCACGACTGTGTCGTTGTTCAGCAGGTACACGTAATCGGTGTTCGTCGAAAGGGCATGGCGCATGCCCTGGTTGCTGCCGCGGACGAATCCCCTGTTTTCGGCGTTACGGATCTGCTTCACAGGCAGGTGCTCACGTCCCCACCGCTCGATGGCCTCTGGTGAGCCGTCGGTCGAACCATTATCCACGACCACGATCGAATAGGAAGGGTAATTCATTCGCGCCAGCGATTCCAGACACTCCAGCGTGTCCGCTACCCGGTTCCAGTTGAGTATGACGATCGTTACGTGGGGATCGGTAGGATTCATATTTAAAGTTCAGTCCGTCGGTCTAAGAGGAACGCCCATTTTCCTCGCCAGGTCCCGAACGAACGCCTTCTCCGGCTTCTCCAACAAGGAAAACGCGTACCAGAGGTAGGCGACGGCGCCCAGGATGGCCAGGGCGGCACCCAGGATGACCAGGACGGCGCTCACCTCGATCCGGTCGAAAGTCCAACGCGCCGCGCCGAAGAAGACGGCCGATAGGACGATGAGGATGACATACGGCTTCCAGGGGAGGAGCGCGCTTACGGGTTGCTTCAGCAGCCGGGCGTAGCGGGCCAGGTAGTATATCCATCCCGCGGCGGTCCCGCACAGGGTGGCGAGAGCCGCGCCCCACAGGCCGAAGACCTCGATGAATACCAGGTTGCCCGCGACGTTGACGATCAGCATGGCGGTCGCGGCCTGGACGATGATCGCGTTCCGGTTGAGGGCCCGGGCGAGGACGTCCGGGCTGTTGAAGCGGAGCAGGAGGAGCAGTGCGTAGATGCCCAGGACCCGGTGCCCCTCGAAGTAGGCGTCCGGGAGGATGAGCCGGTACAGCACGTCGGAGAAGAGAAAGACGAAGATCCCCGCGGGGACGATGGCGATCATGCCGTACTTGGAGCACTTGCGCCACAGGGCCGCCATGGACGGATGATCGCCGTTTTCGGCGTATCCCACGTAGGTGGAAAAGAGCACCGAACCGAACACGCTCATCAGAATGCCGGCGATGGGCAGTTCGATGGCCGACACGCTGTAGATGGCGAAGCTGGATGCGCCCAGGAAGGCGCTGATCATGATCTTGTCCAGGCTCCCGTTGATGAAGGGGATGAATCCCGCGACGCCCAGTCCGAAGGCGTAGCGGTACTGGGCCCGGGTCTCGATGCCGCGCAGCCGGAAGGAAAGCAGCTTCCTGTTGAGCAGGACGAGCCCGTAGAGCAGGGACTGGATCCCTTCCAGGACGACGATCAGCAGGATGAGTGGGTAGATGGCCGCGATCAGGCCCGAGAACAGCGCACCGGCGATGGCCAGGATGCGCAGGAGGTACTGGAACACCCGCAGGACGCTGGCGGCGGCCGTGTGACCGCTTCCTACCAGGGCGTTGTGGGCGGTCATGTTGACGAACAGGAACAGCGCGATCAGGAGATAGGCGCCGATCTCCCGGAGATAGGGACCCAGTTCCGTGTGGATGAGCACGTAGGGGTCGAGCACGCCTTCGAAGAGCAGGAGGAGGACCAGGAAGATCAGCGCGCAGCTGGCCAGGGTGTTCCCCACGTACCTGCGGGCTTCCGGGGCGTATTTGCCCGATATGAAGAAGAAGACGCTCTCGATCAGTCCGGTGGCGAACAGGTAGGCGAATCCGGCCGCCAGGATGCCATAGCGGTAGGGCGCCAGGTATTCCGGGTCGAAGAAATGGGCGATAACGATCGACTGGAATACCTGCAGCACGCTCGCGATGAGCAGCGCGGCATAGAGTATGACGGCGGCGCTTCGTTTTGACATGGGCCCGTCAGGCGGTGGGCCTGCACCGGCGGGTAGGCTCAGACCCCGTCCCTCAGCATCTCCGCGACCGCGGTAACGGCGCGGTCCGCCTCATCGAGGGTATTGTAAATATGGGGGGAAAGGCGGACGTTGGGTCCCATGCCCGCACCGGCGATATGGTACGTATTGTAGAGCTTGTCGAAGACTTTGCGCGGATCGAGTTCGCCCGGCTTGAAGATGACTACGCCGGCGGAAAGGGCGGGGTCCATGGACGTGGAAAGCTCGATGCCCGGCAGGCCGGATATCCCTTCCTTGATGGCCGTGGCCACCTGGCGCATGCGGGCCTCCACGCGGGCGGGCCCGATCTTCTCGTGAAATTCGACGCCCCGTCCCGTGGCCGTCAGCGCCGCGTCGTCCCGCTGCCCTAGGACCTCGTACTTGCGGGCGCTCTCCTCCACTTCGTCCCGCCAGCCCGCGCTCACGATGCTGGGCCAGACGGCGTCCTGGCTGTCCTTGCGGACGTAGAGCACACCGACCTCCTTCGGACCCATGAACCACTTGTGGGCGCTGCCCGTGTAGGCGTCGCAGCCCATATCGGCGAGATCGATCTTCAGGGCGCCGAAGCTCTGGGCGCCGTCCACGACGGAAAACACGCCGCGGGCCCGCGCCGCCGCGCACAGCCTCTTGGCCGGCATGGTAAGCCCGGTGGTGTTGGAGACGTGCGTGAAGGACATGACTTTCGTCGCCGGGGTGTAGGCCCGCTCGAAGGCATCGATGATCTCGTCTTCACTCTGAGGCACCACCGGGACCGACACGTAGTTGATCTTGAAGCCGAAGCGCCTGGCCTTGACCTGCCACGCCTGGTTGTTCGAGGGATGGTTCAGGTCGGACAGCAGCACCTCGTCGCCCGCCCCGAGGTGATAGCCGGTGCTGATGACGTTGTTGGCCTCGCTCGTGTTCCGTACTAGCGCGATCTCGTCAGGGTGGGCGCCCAGAAGGCGCGCCATCTTCTCGCGCGTCTCCTCTCTGATCTGCCGGTACTTCATGCGGTTGTGGAACGACGCGTCGTAATCCAGGTCGCGGGTGTACTTGAAGACTGATTCCATTACCGGATAGGGCGATGGGCAGAGGTTCGCGGCGTTCATCAGCGCCAGGTCGTCCCGTAGGAGGAACTGGCTCCGGACCGCGTGCCAGTACCGCTCGTCGCCGGGGTCGGTGCCGGAGATCGCCGTCTCCAGGTCCTGGGGCGCGTCAATCTTCGGCGATGCGGAGGCGGAAGTGCCGTAAACCAGGGCGCCGCCCGCGGCGATCCCCCCGGCCAGCCGTTTCATGAACGATCGGCGGGACACCTGCCACGCCGATTCCGGTATGCTCTCTATTTCATAGTCGTTCTGGATCATCCTAAACCTCCGGATGTGGGGTATTGGTCCAGGCTAGAAGTCGATCGCGAGTCCGAAATGGGCCGTAATGAGATCGGTGGTCGACTTGGTGATGTTGAGTTCGGCCGAACCCGCCCTGCGGACGATATCTCCCCGCTTCAGGTAGTCGGCTTCGGAACCGTCATGGTAGCGCATCCTGAGTTCCAGTGAAACGGACCGAAGGGTGCGGTTCCGCGGCGTCCGGTCTTCGCCGCCGCTCCATACTTCGATCAGGACTCCGCCGCCTACGCCCTTGGTAAAGGCGAAGTCATCGAGGTTCGTGGAACTGGCGATATCCTCGCCGCTGAACCGGGGAAGATCCTCGATCGTCGTGCTGGTAAAAAGATAGTGGAAACCCACGACGCCTTCTACGTAGAAACGTAGCGGAGCGGGATAGGTCTGCAGACGGAGAAAGGCGTTCATCGAAAAGATGTTGTTCTCGGTAACCACGCCGACAAGGACATCGGGGATCGTCAGGCTGAATTGCTCGGTGCGCCGCTCGTGGCCGTAGATCATATAGCCCAGGTCCAGGCCGATCACGGCGGGCGTACGGGGAATCATGTAGCCCACGTATCCCGATATGCCGATACCCGGGTTCTTGACGTTTTCACCGAACTCGCCCGTCGGGAATCCGCCGAGGATGCCGAATCCGGTGATGACGATGGGAGGCACGTCCACGACCTCCGCGTCCTGCGCGTTGGCCGGGGCCGTCCGCGCCAGGACGACCAGGACGGCCATGACGGTCAGGGCTGCCATGTACGCGGGGTACGTTGCGCGCCGGTAAATTCGACGGCCGATGCGGTTTGATATGCGGCTGGATATGCGGCTGGATATACATTGCATAAGGTAAGTCCGTGTCGAAGGTTTTGGTTTGCGTGCGGTTGTTCGCGCTATTCCGATCGGTCGTCGCGGAACGACCGAGCCAATCACGGGTTCAGGACGGTAGTTCCCCGACTTTCGCGAACACGGCGGACCAGCGCAAACGGTGGCTGTCCTCGATATAGTCGGGAATGAACCCCAGTCCGAGATAGGTCTTGACGGCCGGCACACGGAAATCGTCCGTACCCAGAAATGCGGTCGCGTAGCCACGCTCCCGCATGTAATGGAGCACGGCCAGGGTAACGAGTCGGCCCAGTCCCCTTCCGCGGTGGGCCGGTTTCGCGCATACCATGTGAACCTGCGCGGCGCTTATCCCCTCGGGCTGGACGTCATAGGCGCAGGCCGTGGCCACGGCTACCCCCGATCGTGTTGCGAAGAAACACCCGTCCGCCATGAACGGTTCCGTTTCCGTCAGCTCTTTGCGGCACTTCTCCGCCGTCCAGTCCGTCCCGATGCCCGTGTTCATGATCTCGGACCAGGCGGCTTCGTCGCCGGGCCGGTAGGTCCTCAGCGCATACCCGTCCGGCACGCTGATTTCCGGCAGGTCTTCCAGGACGGGGCGCATCATCCGGAGTTGCTGTTCAGGCATGGACGCCCCGCCTTCTACACGTCACACCCGACACTCCGCAGGTGCGCCACCGAATCCGCCACGCGCCGGCAGGTCTCGTCTTCGTTGAGCGATTCCCCTTCCACGCCTTCGATTTCCATGGTGAACGGTCCGTGGAACCCGTGGGCGTTCAGCCGGTCGAAAACCTTCTTGAAATCGACGATGCCCTCGCCGAATGTAGGAAAGCACCAGGTCTTGTATTGGCCGTCGGTATCCTTGAGATGCATGCTGCCGATGTAGTCGATGACCTTTTCCATTTCGTCGACGTGGTCCACGTCCCGGTTGTAGTAGTGTATGTTGGCCGTGTCGTAGTTCACGCGGACGTTGGGATGGTCTACGCCGCGCATGGTCTCCATGGCTACGGCCGCGTTGGTGATCAGGTCGGGATGGGTTTCCATGCCGATGGTGATCCCGTATTCGGCCGCTTTGGCCCCCGCCCGGTGCAAACGTTCGTAAGCCACGCCCTTGTCCAGTTCCCCGGCCTGTACGCTGACAAAAAGCAGTCCGGCGCCCAGGGCCGCGGCGGCGTCCAGGTGTGGGGTCAGCCGCGCGTCCACGTCGTCGTACTGGACCTCCACCGGGCACTGCAGGCTGCTGGCCGAAAGGCCGTGATCTTCGAGCCTGGACTTGACCCCGGCGACCTGGTCCGGCGCGGGTGCGTCGATTTCAACGTGATGAACGCCGATCGTGGGCAGATGGGCATAGGCGGATTCGCTGAACTTTCCGTAGCTTGCCGTTCGGCACGCAAGCAGATTGGCGGGCATAGAGATCCTTCTTTCGGATTGATCCTTACTCATGGGAAACGGAGCGGACAGGTACCGGAATGAATACTGTTCGAAATATAACGGAAGTACAAAGGAGGGTCAAGGTGTCGTAGAGGTCAGAAGCCCCGCATTCCCGTTACCCATTTCATCAGGCCCTCCGCGGGCAGGTCGGGTTTCAGTATGGGCGTCCTTGCTCCCAGGTTACGCAACAGGACCTCGGCAGCCTGGTAACCGCTGCGCACGGCGCTCTCCATGGTCGCCGGCCAGCCCGTCTGCACCCAGTCGCCGGCGATGGAGAAATTGGAAAGGGGACTGGTAGGGCCGGGCCGCAGCGCGTCGCAACCGGGCCGTGGCGCGAAGGTGGCCCGGCCCTCCTTGACGACGATGGCCTTGAGCAGTTTGGCCTGGCGTACGGCGGGCAGGAGGGATTCGAGATCTTCCATGGCCTGATCGATGATGACCTGCCGGGGCGTTTTCATCCAGTCGTCGGATGCGCTGACCACGAGGCCGAGATAGGCGCCGCCGTTATCCGCAGAGAAGGTACCGGCGTGCCGGCTGGACTGGTTGAATATCCACTGTATCCTCCGACCGATCACGGCGGCGTAGCCCAGTTCCGTCACGGGCCGGTCGAACCAGACGTGCACGGCCGTGATGGGCGAGACCGACAGCCCGTCCAGCATCGAGAAATAGGGATCCGAGGCCTGGCTTTTAGGAAGCAGCTTGCACAGGACGTCGAAAGGCAGGGCCGAAAGGTAGGCCTCGGCTTCGACGGACGAACCGTCCTGCAGCGAGATGGAAGCCACCTTGCCGTCGTGGACGGAAATGCCGGTAACCCCCCGGTTGAACACGACGCGGCCGCCCCGCTGCTCGATGTAGTCTATACAGGGCGCGTAAAGATCTCCCAGCGGAACGGCGGGCAGTCCCACCTCGTATCCGCTGCGATTGAGCAGCATGGCCCGGACGGCCGTTCCGACTCCGTAGTCGGCATCGATGTCGTCCAGTTCGTCATTGAGCGCGCTGATCAGGAAGGGTTTCCAGAAGGCTTCGACGGCTCGATTTGTTGCCCCGTGGGCCTCGAGCCAGTCGGCCATGGAAACCGGAGAAGGCTCCGTGCCGCGCGACGTTGCCGGTGAAGACTCCGCGCCCCGTGACGCTGCAGAGGCGGGCGCCGTTGCCGAAGCGGAAGCCGCCGCCGGGGCGGTCGCCACGGCCGGCTCGCCGGTTCTCCCTAGTCTCGCAACGTGACGAATCATGCCGGCCACGGTACGGACGATGGACAGCTTGTCCAGGATGCCCATGGTTTTTAGCCGCAGGAACGATGGAAACAGGTGGAGGGGCGGGGGGAGCGCCGAGGGCCCAATGACCGAGACCCGGCTGGACTCGTCGATGAACGGGATGTCCTCGTGGAAATCGATGTGTTCCGCGACGCCGAGGCGCGTGTAAAAGTCGAGGAGGTTGACGCAGCAGCCCAGGAGCACGTGCTGGCAGTTATCCACCCTTTCGCCGCTCGACGGGTGGATGAAGGAAGTGGCGCGGCCTCCCAGGATCGGACGCCTTTCGTACAGCTCGACCTGGAAGCCGGCATCGGCCATTGCGACCGCGCCGGCCAGTCCGGCCAGCCCTCCTCCGATGACGATTACCTGGGTCATACGCGTTTTCGGATCAGCGCCCGGGCCGTGATGGAGAGTTTCTTCCACGGAGACAGGCCGATGCGCTGGCTGTAGACGTCGTACTGGCGGCGGGGAATCTCTTCGAGACACGCCCGGTAGATGCCGATCATCGTCGCCAGGCACGCCCGGCTCGAAGGTTGTACGAGCGGGAGGAGCGGCAGCGCTTCGTCGTAGAAGCTCCTGGCGCGTTCCACCTGGAAACCCATCAGCCGCCGAAACGGGTCGTTAAACAGTCCGTTCCGCAGGTTCTCCTCCGGGTACCCGAAGGCGTCGAGATCCTCCTGCGGCAGGTAGACGCGGCCCATCCCGGCGTCTTCCCGGATGTCGCGGAGTATATTGGTCAGTTGAAAGGCGATGCCGCAGGATTCGGCGTACCGCTCGGCTTCTTCGCCCCGGTAACCGAAGATGCGTATGCACACCAGTCCGACGGCGGAAGCCACGCGGTAGCAGTACTGGTACAGGTCCGCGAAGGTGGCGTATCGTGTCACGGTAAGGTCCATTTCCGCGCCGTCGATAATGGCGTCGAAGTACGCCCTGGGGATGTCGAACCGCCGCACCGTGTCGCTGAACGCCAGCAACATGCCGTCTCCGGCCGGCGTTCCGCCCGGTGTCCCGCCAAAGGCACTGTCGTCTCCGTCGTAAGCGCTGTCCAGGATCTCGCGACAGACCTTCAGCAGGGATTGTCGGTCCGCCGTCCCGGCGTCGCTGGTTTCGGTGGCCGTCCCGGTCTCCCCGGTTGCGCCGTCCGTCCCGGTCTCCCCGGCCTCCTCGTCGACGATATCGTCACAGTAGCGCATGAAGGCGTAGACCGCGCACATGGCCCGCCTTTTTTCGGCCGGCAGGACGAGGAAAGAATAGTAAAAGTTCTTCGCCCTCGATTTCGCGACTGCGCGGCAGAAATCATAGGAACGTTCTAGCGAATCCATAGTCGTTTCAATGCGTATTTAAGAAAAAGACCGGCCTTCCGGGCGGATGACAGGGTGGGGCGCCGGGACAGCACGTCGAAACGCCGTCTTTCGATCTGGTCCAGCAGGGCGGAACCGCATCGGTTGAACAGTTCGATGTCCAGCCCGACCCTTGCGTCCACCATCCCGCACAGTCCGAGCCCCTCGTCGAACAGCTTGCGCGTCCGGTTCACCTGGTACGACATCAGTCCCCTGAACCGCTCGTCGACGACTCCGGCCTCCAGGTCCTCTTCGGTGTACTGGTACCGGTCCAGATCCTCCAGGGGCATGTATATCCGGCCCTTTTCCAGGTCTACCCGCACATCCTGCCAGAAATTGGCCAGTTGGAGCGCGGTGCACGTGGCGTCGGACAGCAACTGGCGTTCCCTGTCCCGGTAGCCGCACAGGTAGAGCACGAGACGGCCTACGGGATTGGCGGAGTAACGACAGTATTCGAGCACGTCCGCGTAGGTCCTGTAACGCGTCACGACCTGGTCCTGTCGGAACGCGGTCAGCAGGTCCCTGAACGGGGCAATCGGTATTTCGAACCGGTCGATCGTTTCCCGGAGTGCGATGAACACCGGATGACGGAATTCGTTATCGTAACAGGCCTGCAATTCGGCGTCCCACCAGTCGAGCAGCTCGAGGGACAGGCCGGTGTCTCCGGTCTCGTCGGCGAGGTCGTCGGACCACCGGCAGTAGGCGTAGACATGGTAGAAGTGCCGCCGGAGCGTGGTGGGCAGAAAGGGGGAAACGACGATAAAATTCTCGTAGTGCCGGCGCGCGAGGTGGCTGCAGTACCGGTGTGCGGACTCCAGGGAGTCGTCCCCGGGGCCGGGCAGCGCGTCGAGCGCGAGATCGTTGAACCGAAGTACGGCTTCCGGCAGATAGTCGGGTAACTGGGACATGAATATGACGCGGAAAGACCGTCTGCCGGACCGTATTGTCCGCCTGGTCCGCCTGATCTGTCGGCCAGCCTGGACCGCCTGGAACGCGCGGTCCGCGCAGCCCACCTGGTCCGCGCGGACCGCTTAGACCGCCTGATTCGCTCGCCGCCTTACCCGCCGCTGCAGGCGAATTCCAGTACGAGTTCCTCTTCGAGGCGGTACTCGATGAGGTCCTTGATGGTTGCGATTTTCAGATGATGCTCGTCGGCGATTTCGACCAACCGGGGAAGACGTGCCATGGAGCCGTCCTCGTCCAGCACCTCGCACAGGACCCCCGCCGGGTAGAGACCGGCAAGCCGCATCATGTCGACCGTGGCCTCGGTGTGGCCGTCCCTTTCCAGCACGCCGCCATCCCGTGCCTGCAACGGGAAGAGGTGCCCCGGCCGTTCGAAGTCCTCCGGCGTCGTATCCTGCTCCACGAACAGACGGGCGCTTTTTGCCCGGTCATGGGCGGATATGCCGGACGTCACGCCGTTTATGGCATCCACGGATACCGTGAAGGGCGTGTCCGCTGTCGACGTTTTCCCATCGACCATGATGGGGATGTCCAGCTCTGCAAGCCGCTGTTTCGTGGTGGGCAGACAGATCAACCCCCGTCCGTGCATCGACATGAAGTTGATGATTTCGGGTGTAACCTTCTCGGCGGCTACCATGAAATCGCCTTCGTTCTCACGGTTTTCGTCATCGATGACGATCAGCACCCGTCCTGCTCTCACTTCTTCCACGGCCTCTGGAATGGTGCAGAAATGGGATAACATTTCGCTTACCCCCTCTTCTAAGGTGTAATTAAATACGAGCGGCGCGGTCTCACAATCGGATTCGCAAGTGGATGAGTTTTCAGGAAGAACGCGCCGTCCGCCGTGCCTCGGTGGAAAATTAGACATATGCTCATATGGGGATTATATTCATATCAAATATGAATTGCATGAGGTCCCCGTGAGTATTCTGTGAGGAACGTATGAATCACCCGTTTTTTTCTTCGAAATCCACCCATTGAGCCCCGAATGACCCAACAGACCGCCGCCAAAGGCTTCCGTTTCGACGACTTCGTGCTGGACATCCAGAACCGCCAGTTCCGCCGGAAACACGCCGTGCTGCCTTTGAGTTCCAGGTATTTCGACGTACTGGTGCTGCTGGTATCCAATGCGGGGCAGCTTGTGGAGAAGAACCGCATCTTCGACGAAGTCTGGGAAGACGTGATCGTCAGCGATACGGCGCTGACCCAGTGTATAAAGTCGATCCGGAAACAGTTGGAGGATGACGCGTCGAATCCCCGTTACGTCAAGACGGTGCCGAAGCATGGGTACGTCTTCATCGGCGAAGCGGTGGAGATCGTGGATGAACCGTCCCCGCAGGCGGCCAAAGACAAGCCGACCCGTCCGTACAAGTTCCTCGACTACTACACCGAAAACGACCAGGGCCTCTTCTTCGGACGCGAGGAGGAGATCGAGAACATCTGCTCCCGCATCCTTGCCCGGCGCTCGTTTCTCCTCTACGGCCGTTCCGGCGTCGGAAAGAGTTCGATCCTCCGGGCCGGTGTCATCCCCCGGTTGCATGACCAGGGCCATCGAACGTGTATCATCCGGAGTTTCACCGATCCACTGCAGCACATGCAGCGGATGGTCCGGCGGCTCGTAACGGACAACGGAGCGGGCGGCTTCGCTGAGGACGGTGTTTCTCTGCAGGAACTGCTGCGCCGGAACTGGCCCGGCCCCGCGTCCCGGATCGTCGTCATGCTGGACCAGTTCGAAGAATTCTTTCTCCTGCTCGATGAACAGGGCCGGGAAGCGTTCGTCGAAGAACTCGCCGTGATCATGGAAGACGATGCGCTGCCCCTGCAGTTCGTCTTCGTGATGCGGGAAGACATGCTCGCGGAGATGAGCCGGCTCAAACCGGCGGTCCCGGAGATATTTCATCATGAATACCGGCTCAGCCGATTGACCTCCGAACAGGCCGCACAGGCCATCACGGGTCCCGCCTGGCGGGTCGGCTGCCGGTTCGAAGACGCGCTCGTCGACCGCCTGCTGGAGGATCTCTCCGACGAGAACTCCGTCGATCCGCCACACCTGCAGATCGTGTGCGATACGCTATACGATCAACGCAATACGAAAAACCTGATCACGGAATCGGCCTACGACCAACTGGGCGGCGCTTCGCAGATCCTGGCCGACTATCTCGCCAGGGTCCTCCGCCGGTTTTCGGCGGCCGACCTGTCCGTGGTGCAGCAGGTGCTCCTGGCGCTCATCTCTGCAGAGGAGCGGCTCATCGTCGTGCGGGAGGCCGAACTGGCTACGCGGATCCAGGCCGGCGACCGGTACGACGCCGACACCCTCGGAACGCTGCTCGGGGAACTGGTCGACGCCCGTATCGTCCGGCGCAGGAACCAGGAAGGGGAAGGGTGGCTGGAACTCGCCCACGAATGCATGATTCCGGAGGTGTCCCGCTGGCTGACCGGCAGCGTTTACGAAGCGAAGCAGGCACGGAGCCTGCTCGAACGGTCGGTGGAGAATTACAGGACCTACCAGCTCATCATGGACCGCGAAAGCCTGGACCTGCTTGCGCCGTACCTGGAGGAAATCGGCGTCTCCGGCGACGAAGCGTACCTGCTCTGCATCAGCCTGCTCAACCGGGACCGGCCCGTGCCGGCCTGGCTGGTTGAAAAGGTCCCGGATGCGGTGAACGTGATTCTGGAGGCCATGTACAACGATCGCCGGGAAGTCCGCAAGCGGGCGGTGGAGTCATCCCGGCCCGTGCGTTGCGCGGCACTGAACAACCGGCTCCGGAACCTCGCGTTGCGGGATCCCATGCTGAGCGTGCGCCGGGCGGCCAGTATCGAATTGGCGGACTGGTTCGGTTCGGCCGTGGAATCGATACTGACCCGACCCACGGGCAACGAGTCCGTCAGCCGCCTCCAGCGGGCGGTCAGCCTGGCCTTCCTGCGGGAACAGAACCGGTCGGTCAAGCTCTCCCGGCTGTACCGGGTCATGGTGATGGTCGGTTTCGTATTGATGCGCCTGCAACAGGGTGGGATCGACATCATGCAGCAAGGCATCGGCGGTACGTTCGGCGGCGCCGTGTCCGGCCTGTTCGGCGGACTTCTCCTCGGAACCGCCCTGGCCGCCGTCAGTTCCGGCCTGTCGTCGGAGGCGCTTACGCCCAT
This sequence comes from Gemmatimonadota bacterium, assembly GCA_009841265.1. NCBI lineage: Bacteria > Pseudomonadati > Gemmatimonadota > Gemmatimonadota bacterium. Next base: position 71,969 of record VXMB01000014.1, read on the forward strand.
TTTCGTCCTGGCGGGCCTGGGCTTGTTCGGCGGGGCATTCGGAGGTGCGGGCGTGTCCTTCGGCATGGTCGCGCTGCGGCGCGTATCCGGAAAATACGGCCGGTGGCTAGGCGTACCGGGTGGCGCGTTGGGCGGCGGCATGGTGGGCGCGGCGTTCAGCCTGTACAGTGCCGATACCATTCAGACCCTGTTCGGCCGGCAACCCGCGAGCCTGACCGGCGGTCTCGAAGGCGCCTTCATCGGCGCGGGCGTGGCCCTCGGACCGGTTGTCACGTACTATCTGGCCAGGCGGCCCGGGCAGTGGCGAAGCCTGTTCTACATCGTCTTCGGCGCGCTGGGCGGCATGATCGCCAGCATCGTCCTGACCGTGATGGGCGGCAACATGTTCACGGCCAGCCTGGAAACCCTGCGGCAGTCCTTCGACGCGTCGCAAATCCGGCTCGAAACCATCGCGACGATCTTCGGGGAAGGCGAATTCGGCCGCACCACCCAGGTCGCCCTGGGCGCCCTGGAGGGACTGCTCTTCGGTGGGGGCGTTACGGCCGGCATCGAGATCTTCACGCGCTCGAGGGAGCGCGTCGAAGGGCGGTTCGGCAAGGGCGGGTAGGCGTGCGCGCAAGGCGAGGCGCGAGAAGGGAACGATGAACCGTGGAGCATCGTAAGGAAGGCGCCGGTCTTCCCGGCGAATTCGAGGTGATCCGGCGTATCGGGCAAGGGCTGCCGGAGCCGGATCCGAGCGTCCTGTTGGGGGTCGGCGATGACGCCGCGGCCATAACTCCCGCGCCCGGCATGACGACCCTTCTGACGACCGACACCTTCGTGGAAGGCGTGGACTTCGACCTGGACTTCTCGTCCTGGCGGCAGATCGGATGGAAGTGCATGGCCGCCAATTTCAGCGATATCGCGGCCATGGGCGGTGTGCCCCGGCACGCGCTGACGACCCTCTGCCTTCCGTCCCATCGCTCCATGGAAGACGTGGAGGCGCTGTACGCGGGGATTCACGAACTGGCCAGGCACGCGGGCCATCCCGTGTCCATCGTCGGAGGCGATCTGAGTTCGACGGACGGGCCGACCGTCATCTCCATCACGGTGAGCGGAGAAGCCGCGGTGGAACACATCACGCGGCGCAGCGGCGCTCGGGCGGGAGACATCCTGTGCGTGACCGGCCACCTGGGCGCGAGCGAGACCGGCCTTCGCCTGCTTCGTGCGGCACGGGAGCAGCCGGCCGCGGAGAGCCCGGCAACGGACCGGTTCGAAGGCGTGTTGCGCCGCCACCGCACCCCCGTTCCCAGGGTCCGTGAAGGCGTTTTGCTGGCTGAAAGCGGGTGGGTCCGCGCCATGATCGACGTGAGCGACGGGCTCAGTTCAGACGCCCTGCACGTGGGTCGTGACAGCAGGGTAGGGTTGAACCTGGATGGAAACGCCCTGCCCATCGCGGAGGAAACCAGGCGGGCCATGGAGGAGCTTCGGCTCGATCCCGTCGGGACGGCCCTGGAGAGCGGTGAGGAATTCGAGTTGCTGTGCGCCGTTGCGCCGGAGGGGGTGGAGCGCCTGGCGGCCGAACTCGCGGAGCGTACCGGAACGCCGATGACCCCCATTGGCGAATGCCTGTCCGCCGACCGGGGATGGGCCATTACGGATCACAACGGATCCCGGCCCCTGCACCCAAAGGGGTACGAACACTTCAGCGGCTGACGTCAGCGGATGACTTAAAAGGCTGGCGGCTAGATTTCTATTTCTACGGCTTCTTCGGTCACCCGGACGGGGAAGCAGGTGAGGTTTTCGTAGGCCGGAGGCGACAGGACGTCGCCCGTGGTCACATCGAAAGACGCGCCGTGGAACGGACACCAGAGGTCGGTGCCGTCCAGTTCCCCTTCGCTCAGGGGCGCGCCCATGTGGGGGCAGAAATTGTCGGCGGCATAGTACTTCCCGTCCACGTTGCAGAGGACGATCTCCTTCCCGCTGATCGAGACCATCTTCATCTGGCCCGGACTCAGCTCATCCAGCTCCGCCGCCTTGACGTATCCCATGTGCGCTTGCTCCCTGGTCAGCCCGGTATGACGATCCGTTGACCGATTTGCAGCCGCCTGGCCTGCACATCGGGGTTTGCCCGCATGAGGGCAGCGAGGGTAACCTTGAAGGCCCGGGCGATCCGCGCCAGCGTATCCCCCGACCGGATGTTGTAGGTCACCGCACCGCTTATACCGCTTCCGTTTCCCGACAGGCGAAGTACCTGGCCGGGGTGGATGAGGTCTCCACGCAACCCGTTGGCCAGCTTCAGCGCGACGACGGATGTCCCGTAATACCGGGCGATGCGGGTCAGCGAGTCGCCGCGCCGCACGGTGTGTGTAGCGGCGTCCCTCGGCGTACCGTAAGAAGCCGTCTGCCCTGCCCATTGCTGTCCACCGTAGTTCCTTCCGGGTACGCGGAGGAGCTGGCCGACGCGGATCAGGCTGCCCCGGATCCGGTTCATGCTCCGCAGTCTGCTGACCGAGGTCCGGAATCTAACGGCGATGTGGCCCAGTGTATCACCCCGCCGCACGCGGTACCTGCGAACCTCGGGAGGGGGCTTGAAATTCGATTCAGGAAGCTCGTCGAGACTGCCGAGCAGGGTCGAACCCGCGCCCAGGGGTACGCGCAGCGAAAATCCGGTGGGCGGCGTCACGCCGTACCGGATGTCGGTGTTCAGCGTCTTGAGATCGTCCTGCGGCATGGCGAGCAGGTCGGCTACATGCTGCAGCGCAACCGACTTTTCGACGCGCACTTCTTCGAAGAGGTAGGGGTCGTGGGTGTCCGGCAATTCGACGCCGTATTTCTCCGGGTTCTCGATGATATGGAGCACCGCGAGGAACTTGGGTACGTAATTCCGGGTCTCCCTGGGCAGCCGCATTTTCCAGTAATCCCGGTTCCCCGTCCGGTTGATCTCGCGGAGCACCCGGTTTTCACCACAGTTGTAGGCCGCCATGGCGAGAAACCAGTCGTCGAACATGGTGTACAGGTCGCCCAGGTAGGCGAGAGCCGCCGGGGTGGCCTTGTGGGGATCAAAGCGGTCGTCTACCCAGCCGGACCGCTGGAGTCCGTACCGCTTCCCCGTATCGTAGACGAACTGCCACATGCCCGCCGCGGACGCCCACGAGAAGGCCCTGGGCTTGAAGCCGCTTTCGACGATGGGAAGCCATTGCAGCTCCGGCGGCATTCCCCTGGCGGACAGTTCTTCGCGGATCATCGGGATGTAGCGCCCGGACCGCTGGTACGCGGTCTTGAGTATGTTCAGGCTTCGGTCTTTGAGAAACAGATTGATCTGTTGCGTGACGCGACGGTTGAGTACCCTGGGGATCGAACCCCGGACTTCGGCGGTGGCGCGGCGCCTTGCCTGAATACGGTCCACCAGCGGTCCCAGCTTCCTGAGGAGATCGGCCTGCGCGGGGGTGGCCGCGTGCTTCTGGTCGTCGCTCAGCAGGACGAGCAGTTCAAGCACTTCATCGACCGCGGCGCGTGCGGCCGTGGTGTCGGATCGCTCCAGCGCCGTGAGGGCCGCGTCATAACGCATCCTGGCGTCGGCAAGCAGGCTGGCCGGGTCTTTCATCGCCAGGGAATCGGCCGGAGCGACATGATCGAGGGTAAGATCCGGGTCGGGCGGTTCTTCCACCGCGACGGTATTGCCGGCGGTATCCGCCGTCCCGGTCGGAGGCGTGGTGCGCGCACCCGGTTCAAGGGTCCGGGGGGCGGCGCAACCGACGACGAATACAAGGCCTATGAGCGGGAGGTGTCTAATCATATCCGTTTCATCGATTCAGATACCGATATAGCTGCCGGACGTCGATCTACCACCCCGGCAACTGCCTCCAAAGCCACCTGAAATATATGGTCAACCTACGGGGAGGCAAGGGCTTTTGAAAAAAAGTATGTTTCGTCAGGACGCCTCGCACTCGGCAAGCGCCCGGTCTATTTCCTCGACAACCCACGGATCTACTTCGGTCTTCCGCGCTTTCTCCAGTTCCGCCAGCGCCCTGTCGCCGCCGACGTTTCCCAGCGCCCAGGCCGCATGGCCCCGGACCAGCGGTTCGTCGTCACCCAGCGAATCGGCGAGGGCGGGAACCGCCCCGGGATCCTTCGTGTTGCCCAGGGCTACGGCGGCGTTCCGCAGCAGGCCGCGCCGCTTCGTCCGTTTAACAGGACTGCCCTTGAACCGGGTCCTGAACGCCTCCGGCGTCAACCCCAGCATTTCAATGAGGTCCGGCATTTCGTTCCAGGGACGGGCCACGAAGGCCGGATCGCCGGTTTCGGGCGCGCTGCGGTTCCAGGGACAGACATCCTGGCAGTCGTCGCACCCGAACACGCGGTCTCCCATCGCCGCGCGGTACTCCAGGGGAATGGCGCCCTTCAATTCTATGGTGTGGTAGGAAATGCAGCGGCGCGAATCGACCACGTAGGGCTCGACGATGGCGTCCGTGGGACAGGCTTCGAGGCACAGGGTGCACGTGCCGCAGTGATCGGCCGCGGGCCGGTCCGAATCCAGTTCGATGTCGAGGAGGATCTCCCCGATCAGGAGCCACGAACCCACGCGCTTGTGGATAAGGTTGGTGTGCTTCCCGAACCACCCCAGGCCGGCGCGGACGGCGAACTCGCGCTCCAGCACGGGCCCCGTGTCCACGTATACCTTCCCTTCCACGGGCCGGCCGGCCCGGTCCTGCACGAACCGAAGCAGCGCCAGCAGCTTCTCTTTAATCACGTCATGGTAATCGTCGCCCCGGGCGTACCGGGCGATTTTTCCGCGGGGGGTGGCGCCGAGCGAGCCGTGGGGCGTGCGGCACGGTGTACTTTCGGGGGAGTCTTCGGGTGTGCTGCCCGGCGAGCGGTCCGGTGTGTCTTCGGGCGTACCGGCCTGCATGCCGGAGCCGGGATCCGGGTCCGGACACCGGTAGTTCATGGCGACCACGACGAGGGACCGGGCGTTGGGCAGGATTTTCCGAGGATCCTGCCGCTTCTCGATCTGGCGGCGCAGGTAGGCCATCTCGCCGGCCAGGCCCTGTTCGACCCATTCGGCGTAGTAATCCCCGTGGCGGGGTGGATCGGCCGACGTTACGCCGGCAAGATCGAATCCGAGCGATGCGGCATGCGCCTTGATTTCTTCGGTAAGAGACACGGGAATCCGCCGCGCGGCGTGGTTATCCCGCCGCCTGTCCGCTGGACGCCGGAGCATGACGCCGGTTCCGGTTTCGTCCGTACGATCTTCGACGTCCGCCGTGCTGCTGGTCGTCCCGCTTATTCGTCATCCTGTGGGCGATCTTTTCCCGGATGACGGTCACCTTGATGTGCCCGGGATAGGTCAGGTCGTTGCGGATCTTCTGGGAGATCTCGGAAGCCAGCGTGTGCGTCTGGTCGTCGTCCACCTGGTCCGGACGGACCATGACCCGGATCTCGCGGCCGGCGTTGATGGCGTAGGCGTCGGCCACCCCGTCGAAGGCACGGGCGAGTTCTTCCAGTTCCACTACCCTGCGGACATAGTCTTCGGGATCGTTCCGGCGGGCGCCGGGCCGGGCACCGGAAATGGCGTCCGCCGCGGCGACCAGAAAGGTGATCGGCGAGGTGATTTCCTCGTTCTCGTCGTTGTGATGGGCGATGATGGCGTTCTTGACTTCCTCGGGTTCGCCGTACTTTTCCGCGAAGGCCAGGCCGATTTCCGGGTGGGATCCCTCCATCTCGTGGTCCAGGGCCTTGCCGACGTCGTGCAGGAGTCCGCAGCGCCGGGCGAGCAGTTCGTCCAGGCCGATCTCGGTGGCCATCATGCCGGTGAGGAACGCCACCTCCTTTGAGTGATCCAAAGCGTTCTGCCCGTAACTGGAACGGAACCGCAGCCGGCCGACCAGTTTCATCATCTCGGGGTGCATCGATTTCAGTTTGAGCTCGTTGACGGCCTGCTGTCCCTCCGTGAGCAGGCGGCTGTCGATCTGTTCCCGTGCTCGCCCGATAATTTCCTCTATGCGGCTCTGGGTGATCTTCCCGTTGGATACGAGATCCGCCATGGCCGTCCGGGCGATTTCCCGGCGAATGGGATCGAAACAGGAGATGACCACGGCTTCGGGCGTATCGTCTACCATTACCTTGACTTCGCTGGCCGCCTCGAAAGTCCGGATGTTGCGGCCGTCTTTCCCGATGATACGGGCTTTTATCTGGTCGTTGGGCAGGGGAACCACCGCGACGCTGGTCTGCGTGGACTGATCCACCGCGCACCGGCTGATCGCCAGCGTAACGATCTTTCTCGCTTCACGGTTGGCATTGGTCTGCGCGGTTTTGAGAATGTCCCTCACCTGGTGCTCGGCTTCCTGCTTCACGTCGCGGATGAGTTCGCCGTGGAGCTGCTGCTTGGCTTCCTCGGAGGTCAGCCGGGCCAGGGACTCCAGCCGGTTGCGGTATTCCGAGGCCGATTCCTTCAGGCGGACTTCCTGCGCGTTCAGCCTCTCTTCCGACTTTTCCAGTTCGTCTTCCCGCAGGCTGGTCTGATCTTCGCGGTCCTTCAGGTTGTCATACCGCTGCTCGCACTCCTTCTCCCGGTCCATCATATCCTGCTCCTGGCTCACCAGGGCGGACTGCCTTCTGTTGATTTCCTCCTCCTGGGCCTCCCGCGCGTCGTGCCATTTTCGCTTTTCCTCCAGCATCTCCGCCCGGCGCTGCACTTCCATTTCCTTGAAAAGGCGCTGGGCGCGCTTCTGGGCCTTCTCCTCCATTTCGCCGGCTTTGCTGCGCCGCCAGAGCATGCCGATGACCAGCCCGACGAGACCGGAAAACACGGTCAGCACGGCCAGGGGCAGCAATAACCCGTTCAGGTTTTCCAATGGGAATTCCATACAACACCCCCTGCGATAGAGCAGCTTATCCCTTTAGTGGCATCGAGCGCGGTGACGTCGAGCGCGGTGACGTCGAGCGCAGTGGCGTCGAGCCCGGGATTAATGTCGATAAGCTGGCCGCCGGACCGGAGCGTTACCGGGTCGGCTTTCGCCGGCAGGGGCGTTATGCTTACGGGTGAGGAAGGGTTGGCACCCGCATCTTTCGAACCGTTCCACCGAAGGGGCGTTTATGCGCGTATTCCCGACGATCTGCCGTCAAGCGTTTGCAGTGATATCCGCTTAAGAAAGTTCCTTCGCCTTCCGGCGCCGGGAAAGTGCGTGCATAATTCATCACAGTAAAATCTGAAGTTGAACTGATTCTGATTCCACCTGTTCGCCAGGAACGGTGTCGGTCATGCGCTTTGCTTGTGAAATCCGTGTTCCAATGCGCCCGTTCTTCCTCCCGAGCGCCCCCATCCTGCTTATCGAGTTACCCAATCAGGTCTTACATTATATAGCTACCGGTGCATCATCCGGGTTGTCGTTCTTCGAACTGCGACGCGGCTATGCGGGCCGTTCGCGTGTGCCTGGTTTACGTCCGAATCGATCCGGCAGGAAGAGGATGATCGTCCCCAGCATGAGCAGCGCCGTACCGATCCATACCCAGTTAACTAATGGATTAATGTAGACCTTAAATGTAGCTACGTCAAGCGTTTCGTTCAGTTCCGCCAGGACTACGTACAGGTCCTCATTCACCGTCGACCAGATGGAAACTTCCGAAGTCACCTGGTCCTGTATGGGGTAGAGACGCTTCTCCGGGGCCATCATCACGACGGGCTCGCCGTCCACGGAAAGGCGGAGCATGCCGGCGTAGGACACGTACTCGCCCATGTTGGTCTCGGTGAGGGAATCGAAGTCCAGCGTGTAGTTCTTGATCTGGAACGACTCGCCCTCCCGGACTGCGAAATTCTCCTCCCGGTCGAACGCCTTTCCCGTGAAGCCCACGAAGAGGAGCACGATGGCGATGTGGACGACGTAACCGCCGTACCGGCGCTTGTAGCTCATGACCAGGCGGTAGAACGCCGCGGGCCAGGATTCTTCGTTCGTCGATCGGCGTGCGCGGGCACCGCGGTAGAACTCCAGACCGATGGCGCCGACCACGAAGGCGCACATGCTGAAGGAAAGCACGGCGTAGACGTGCCGGATGCCGAAGGCGAGCAGGATGGCGGCCGCGGCGAGGAAGCAGGCTATGGGAATGGAGAAATGCCGCTTCAGGCTCTGCACGGACGTCTTTCGCCAGGCGAAGAGCGGACCCGCGCCCGTGAGGAAGAGCAGGAAAATGCCCAGGGGCACGTTGATCTGGTTGAAGTACGGCGCGCTCACCGTGATCTTCTCCCCGCTGACCGCCTCGGAAAGCACGGGGAATATGGTGCCCCACAGGATGGCGAAGCACACGCCGACGAGAGCCAGGTTGTTCAGCAGGAAGCTGCTTTCCCGCGAAACGAAGGAGTCGAGTTCGCTGCGTGCCTTCAGGGCGTTGCGCCGGCTGATCAGGAGTCCGAAGGACAACACCATCGAGACGATGACGAAACCCAGGAACATGGGGCCGATGCCCGAAGTGGTGAAGGAATGGACCGATGAGACGACCCCGCTCCGCGTGAGAAAGGTGCCGAAGTAGACCAGGCCGAAGGTCAGGATGATCAGGATGAAGTTCCAGATCTTCAGCATGCCCTTCTTCTCCTGGATCATCACGGAATGGAGAAAGGCCGTGATGGTCAGCCAGGGCATGAGCGCCGCGTTCTCCACGGGGTCCCAGGCCCAGTAACCGCCCCATCCCAGCTCGACGTAGGCCCACCGGCCACCCAGCATCAGACCGAAACCGAGAAAGAACCAGGCGTAGAGGGTCCATCTGCGGATCGTCCGGATCCACGTGTCGCCCAGTTCCCCCGTGATCAGCGCGGCAATGGCGAAGGCGAAGGGGACCACGGTCCCCACGTAGCCCTGGTAGAGGATGGGCGGGTGGATGATCATGAGCGGCATCTGCAGTACCGGGTTCAGGCCGCGGCCCTCGGCGGGCACGAAGGGCAGCAGTTCGAAGGGATCGGCCATGAAGACGAGCAGGGCGATGAAGAACAGGACCACTGACATCATCACCGCGTGGACGTAGGGGATCAGCGTCTGGTTCCGGTCCCGGTTCGTCAGGTGCACCACCAGCGCGAAGAGGGCCAGGGTCCATACCCACAGGAGCAGGGAGCCCTTCTGCCCGGCCCACATCGCGGTGACGCGGTAGAACTCAGGCAGGGTGCTGCTGGTGTAGGAGGCGACGTACTCCACCTGGAAGTTGCCCGTGTACAGGTGGTATATCAGCACGATGGACGACAGGGTCAGCAGGCCGAAGGTGGCGAGGACGCCGTGGGCTCCGCTGGCGATCATCTGCGGGTTCCGCGCCCGGGCGCCGACCACGCTGGTTACGCCGCCGTAGGCTGCCGTCATGAAGGCGAGCAGGAGGCTGAAGTATCCGATATCGTTCATTTACGGACTCGTGTTCTTCTTTCCACTTCGATGTTTCCTTCGCCGGTTATCCTCCCGACAAGGACCTCGGTCGCCAGTCCGACGAAGAGGCCGTTCTCCAGGATGCCGGGTACGTTGTTGAGCACGCGCTCCATCTCACCGGAGTCGTCGATCCCGTCGAAACGGGCGTCCACCACCATGTTCCCCTGGTCCGTAATGACCGGACCATCCTTGTGGGCCGCCATCCGAAGCACGGGTTCTGCGCCCAGCGTTTCGACCGCGCGCATGACGGGCTGGACGGCCATGGGCAGGACTTCCAGCGGCACGGGGCTTTGCGTGCCAAGCCGTTCGACCAGTTTCGATTCGTCCACGATGACGATGAACCGCTCGGCCATGCCGTCCACGATCTTCTCGCGCAGGTGGGCGGCGCCCCGGCCCTTGATCAGGTTCATCGCGGGATCGACCTCGTCCGCGCCGTCCACAGCGATGTCGACCCGGTCCACGTCGTCCAGCGTGCCCGTCGGAATGCCGTTCCCGCGGGCCAGCACCGACGCGTCGAAGGACGTGGGTATGCCGACGATATCCAGCTGCTCCTCGCGCACGCGCCGTCCCAGTTCCTCGATCATGAACTCCGCCGTCGATCCGGTGCCCAGTCCGACCACGTCGCCCGGGCCGACCATACGGGCGGCTTCGATACCGACGGTCCTCTTCATGTCTCGGGTCAGGTTTTCGGATGACATGTACTGGTTTCCGGGTCTCGATCCGGCTATATGACAGCGTCCAAAGATAAGCCGGATTGCCCGTTCAAGTCAACTGATTCCGGTTCCTTAAGCGCACGTATCCGGAAGTTTGCGCGTATGGCAGAAAGGGATGGCCGGCGTAAGATCGGGCCGTGGGCCGGAGATGCGGGCCGGCGGCGCGAACCGGCCCGGCAGAAGTATGGAGCCGCCGGCGTGTCGTGAGTCGTGGGACGGCCCGTGCTTCAGCGGGAACTGCGGCGGAAGGTCATCTGGTTTCCGCTGGGAAAGAAGATGGTCAGGAGATCATCCTCTATCGTGATGGTGCACGGTTCGGCGGGCGCGTCTTCGGCATCCGCCGGCCTCACCCTCATCGAAAGCTCGCTGGCCTCGAAACCGTCGACGGCGTGGCCGCCGGAGAGGTTGTACAGGTGGCGGAAAGTCAGCTTGTCCCCTTCCAGCGTGTAGGTGCCGCCCTCGCCGGATCCCCTCCGCGGGCCCTCGTCGGTCACGATGAAGAAGAGGACCGACCAGTCTTTTTCGGTGAAGGCGATCAGGCCGGTCACCTCGTGGACCGGTCCGGATTTGAGCCGGTACGATTCCGGTTTCCAGGCGCCCCGGATATCGAGCGACCCGGCCTCGGACTGCGGGCTGGCGGCCGCGTCGTCGATCGTGCTCGCGTCGTCGATCGTGCTCGCGGCCGTCGAAGCCGGGCTGGCGTCCGCAGCGGCGGCGCCCGGAAAGGCGGCACTCAGCATGACGGTGCCCAGTATGACGGCGCTCAGCATGACGGCGCCCGGTACCAGAAATACGGTCAGGATGAAAGTTGTTTTCCAGCGCATGTTTTCCTCACGGTTTTCCGGCCGGGTCGACGCCCGCCCGCTTCAGGTAATCTCCGATGTATTCGAGGAGGTCGGCCTGGGCGTTCCCCCGGTCCTGGAAACGCCTCAGGAGGTCCTCGACCATCGGGGCGATTTCCAACGGGACGTCAAGTGACCTCCCGAGCTCGACGCCCAGGTGCATGTCCTTCACCCCCAGGTCGACGGCGGAATACAGTGACTGGTCGTCCAGGAAACGGGTCAGGCACCGCTCCATCATCCGGCTCTGGCCCATGCTCGGCCGGATGGCGTCGATCAACTTACGCGGATCGATGCCCGCCCGCGCGCCTATGGCCATCCCTTCGCAGGCGCCGATGAAATTGATGAACATCATGAGATTGTTCACCAGCTTGGTCGCGACGCCGCTGCCGGTATCCCCCATGCGGACGACCGTTTCGCCCACGGCGCGCAAGAGGGGTTCGTACCGGTCGAACACCGCCTGCGGGCCGCCGACGAACACAGTCAGGGTCGCGTCCCTGGCGCCGAATACCCCGCCGCTGACAGGCGCGTCGAGCACGTCGATTCCCCGTGCCGCGCCTTCCCGGGTGATGCGCCGGATGAGTTCCGGTTCGCCGGTGCTCGTGTCGATAAAGACCGTATCGCTGGCAAGCCCTTCGAACACGCCGTCCTCGCCCAGGACGACCTTTTCCACCGCGGCGGGACCGGGGAGCGAGGTAAGGACCGCGTCGGCGTCCGAGGCCGCCTCGCGGGGAGACGAAGCCCAGGAAGCCCCGGCGTCCAGCAGGTTATCGGCCTTTTCCTGTTCAAGGTCGTGGACGCGCAGGGCGTGTCCGGCGCGCAGGAGGCTGGCAGCCATGGGGTTGCCCATGTTGCCCAGCCCGATGAATCCTACTTTCATGGGCTGTCCTAACGCGTTTCGTCGATGGTCGGGAAGTCACCCGGTATGGTGATCTCGATGACTTCGAAATCGTCGGAGTATTCCATCAACTCATGTGCGACGCCGGGCGCCTGGTACCACGCGTCGCCCGCGGTCACCTCGATCTCGCCCACGTCCGCCAGTTCGATGCGCGCCCAGCCCTTGAGCAGGTAGTTCATCTGGAACTCGAGTTCGTGGGAATGATAGCCGATGGGGCCGTCGCAGGACTGGGCGGCCCGGATGACGTGGGCCATCACCCGGCCTTCGGTGGCGGACTTCATGCCCAGATCACGGTACACGAAATAGGGCCGCAGGCCCTTGACCCAGTCCGCGCCGTCCGCGTGTGCCGCGAAGGACTTGGAAGTGTTCTCAGCCATGGTGGTTCTCCTTTTTATTGGAAACGACAGCTATTGACGACAGAGAAGCGCGACAGTTTGACAGAGGCGGGCGACAGACGTCGGGATTCTGTCCCAAACGTCGTCAGGGCGTGCCCCGCCGCTCACCCAGACGGTATCAGGGCGTGCCCCGCCGCTCGCCGCCATCCATGTAGACGGCGGTACCGAAGACATAGGAACAGGGCTCGGACGCGAGAAAAGTCGCCACGGCGGCGATCTCCTCCGGTTCCGCGATGCGGCCGGCGGGAAGCCGCTCGCCGGCTTCGCGAAGCAGGTCCTCGACGCCGCGGCCCTGTCGGTCGGCCTCCACCTGCTGCAGGTCCCGGGCTCGCTGGGTGTTCGTCATGCCGGGACAAATGGCATTGACCAGGATGCCGTCGCCGGATACCGCGTCCGTCAGGGCCCGTGTACAGTTGAGGACGGAGATGTTGGCCAGGCTCAAGGGAATGTTGCCGCGTCCGGGGCTCGTTCCCGCGCTGCCGGCGATATGGACGATGCGCCCCCACCGGTTCTCCTGCATGTACGGGATCACCAGCTGCGCCATCCTCAGGTATCCGTGGGCCTTGAGCACCATCCCCTCGTCGATCTGTTCCGTGGGAAGTTCCAGGATGTCGCCTCCCCGGGCCGCCCCGGCGCAGTTGACGAGGATGTCGATACCACCGAAGGCGTCGGCGGTTTCAAGGACCACCCTGCGGCAGTCGTCCAGCGAGGTCAGGTCGGCGGTGACCGCGTGTCCTTCTCCGCCCGCCGCTTCGATTTCCCGGATCACCTCGTCCAGCAGGTCCCGGTTTCGGGCCGTGACGCACACGCGCGCGCCTTCCCGGGCCAGGGCCAGCGTGCAGCAACGCCCGATGCCCCGGCTGGCGCCGGTGACGATTGCTCTTTTACCACGGATTTTCAGGTCCATGACTTCCGTTTCCGAACTGATCGAGTTGCCGCCGCCCGCGGTTCGGCCGGCGGCGGATCGATCACAACCCCAGCAGGTGAACGGCGTTCCCTCCCAGGATAGCGGTGCGGTCTTCTTCGGACAGTTCCATCGCGTTGATGCTCTCGATCATCTTCGGCATGCTGCCGATCTGGTGGGGATAGTCGCTCCCGGCCAGGATACGATCGGCGCCGGCGAAACCCAGGGCGAAATGCAGCGCGTCCACGTCGAAATTGACCGTGTCGTAGTAGAATTGGTTCTTCAGGTAGACCGTGGGATGGTGTTCCAGGTTGGCGCGGCACTGCGGAAAGGCCTCGTAGCACCGGTCGAAGCGCTCGGCCAGGTAGGGTACGGCGCCGCCCAGGTGGCCCAGCACCCAGCGAATGTTCGGAAAGCGCTCCACCACGCCGCTGAAGAGCAGGCTGGCCGTGGCCAGGGTCGTATCCATGAGAAACCCCACCGCGGGCATGAGCATGTAGTCCTTCATGGCCTCCACGCCCAGGGGGAAGGTGGGATGGATGAAGACGGCCATTTCACGATCGTCCGCGATCTCGTACATGGGCCAGAAGCAAGGATCGCTGAGCGCCACGCCGTTGGCGTTGCTGTACACGCACGCCCCTTTGAGGCCCAGCGAACCGACGGCCCGCTCCAGTTCGGCGGCGCAGGCCTCCGGCTTGTTCAGCGGCAGCGTGGTCAGGGCCGGCAGGCGGTCCGGATGCGCCTGTTGTATCTCGGCGAATAGATCGTTGACCTTGCTGCTGAGTTCGGCGGACCGGTCCGGCGTCTCGATGAGCGTGCCCGGCGCCGTGAAGGTGATGACGTGCGTGTCGACGCCGGCCTCGTCCATGACCTCCAGGCGCACGTCCATGAGCCGGTGGCCGGGCACCAGGATGTTGTAGTCGCCGGGAGAGTGCAGGACCGGGTTGCCGTCTTCGTCGTCGGTCACCGTGTACGCGCTGGGTCCCTTCCGGATCTCCTCGACGTACCGGGGCGGATAGACGTGGTTGTGAAAATCGACGATGGGCATGGGGTGGGCCTGTCCTCTCCGCTCGCTTGCGTGTCAGCTCCCGTACAACGCGTTGAAGAGCAGCTTGAAGGTGCCGTGGGTCTGGTTGCGGAAATTGACCTGGAACCCGTAGAGTACGATGCGTCCTTCGCCGTGGCGCACACTGATCATGGCGGGCTTGCCGGCGATGTGTTCCTCGCCGATCAGCCACCCGCTCTCGAGCAGGTTATTTTCGGGATAGCCGGCGACCACCTCGTACCGGTCGTTGAAGTGTGACGGGTTGATCGAATACACGGGACTGCCGCGGTGCATGGCCAGGGCCCGCTCCGGCATTCCGTATCCCAGTCGGTGGGTGTTGTCGACCCGGATCCGCAGCATGGAACCGGGGCAGAAGAACGCGCTTTCCGGCAGTCCGGCCGTTACGTCGGTGATATGGAGGCCGAACTTCTCGATGGGAAGCTGGCACGCGCGGCCGACGGCCACGAGCGTACCGCCTTTCTCCACGAAGGTGCCGATGGCCTCGATTTCCGATTCACCCAGGGCGCTGCGGTACTTTTCGGGCTGGGGCACGGTCTTCAGGCGTCTTTCGATCTCCTGTTCCGTGCCGGCCATCATGTCCATCGTGTCGTCGGGCAGGATGAACGCGTCGCAGAGGTCGCTTAGATCGCCTTGGATATCGGCGTCCCGTACGGAGCGATAGGAAAAACCCGACTGTTCCAGCGTCATGCGGGTCCAGCCTTCGGGCATGTTGCCGCCCCAGTACCGCTGGTACATGGCGATGCGCGGCGGCCCGACGGGTTCGCCTTCCACCGGTGCTTCGAGGCGGTACCCGGCGGCGCCGGCAGCCCGAACGATTTCCTCGGACATCGCCTGGTCGATCCCGCTGACGATAAAGGCGCCGGGCGGCAAGGGTGGAATGGTCGACATGCCTTGGCCGCCCACGGAAAGGGAACCGGTGGCACGGCAGACTTCCGCACCCGCATCGAGAGCCGCGTTGACCGCGGCGAAGGCGGCGTTAAAACGGGGGTCGATGGCCATGCCGTGCGCGCCGTCGCCGGTCACCGCACCGTTCGCCGGCGCCGGTTCGGTCACGACGTCCAGGTTCAGGGCATCCTCGTCCAGGGCGGCGTGGGGCACTTCCGCCGGTTCCGCGCGGACGCCCATCATCTCCGCCAACGTGTCCGTCGTCGTGTCGAAGATCCTGGTGGGCGAGCCGTCGGCCTTGCGCGCCCAGGCGTCGTCCGGCCAGAATGTCTGCTCCAGCAGCGTCTTGATCACGCCGCGCTTGGGCTGGGCGTTGGATATGAACCAGGTACCCGCGGGATAGACCCTGCTTCCCACCGTCGCCCGGGTCCGGGTGCGCTGCACGTCGATGCCCTGGCGAAGCAGGGCGTTCACCAGGTGGGTCACGACGGCCGGATCGTGCTGGTCCGGGCGGATGAAGAAACCCGCGGAATCGTCATCCCGGCCCCTCTGGGTCTGGTGCAGGGCCTTCTGCACGGCGTTACGCAGCACCGTTTCCCGGCACCGGGCCGCAATGTCCATGATTCCCATGGCGGCGACGAGCTGCTGGTCCACCATGTCGCGCAACCGCCACCAGCCCCCCGGCCACGGATTCGGGAAATTGGTCTGCGGCTTGTAATGGGGCAGTGTGTGCAGGGTGTTTCCGTCCTCGCCCCTGAGCTGATGGGGATGCACGTAGAGGGGACTGGCCAGTTTCGCCTGGGCCGTTTCGGAAAGCAGGCTCGCGATGTTGTGGTAGTTGCCGAGCCAGTGAAATCCCATATGGTACCAGGCTGGGAACATGGCGCCGCTGATGACGCCCTGGTGACCCGCTTCCTCCAGCTTGTAGACCATGTGTGCCCCGTACCAGTTGATCTCGCGCCATACGAGCGGGTCGGCGTGGGGATGAATGGGTTCGCAATAGGGGCAGACGAACAGGCGGGGCTGATAGCCGCCCATTTCGTGGTGGTCCTGGAAGACGTGGGGATGCCAGTCCTGGAACATGATCCGGGCCATGTACTTCGATTCCACCAGGTTTAGCATGAAGGCGTCCCGGTTGTTGTCGTGTCCGCAGTACCGATGATACAGCCAGGGCAGGTCGCATCCCTCGTAGTCCGTGCCCAGGTGCTTGTTGTACCAGTCGGTCACCATGAGTTGCCCGTCGGGATTGAAGCAGGGCACCATCAGGAAGATTACGTTTTCCAGGATGTGCTTCGTGGCCTCGTCTTCGCCCGTCACCAGGTTGTAGGCAAGCTGGGGCGCCATCTGCGTCGCGGCGATTTCATTGGCGTGGAGGCTCATGGACTGGCAGACGATGACCTTGCCTTCCTGTACCAAGCCGTCGATTTCGGTATCGGAAAGGCCCCTCGGATCGGCGATCCGCCCGTTGACCTCCCGAAGCTCCTCCAGCCTGGCCTGGTTTTCCGCGGAGGTGATGATGGCCATCAGGAAGGGGTTACCCTCCGTCGTGGGACCCAGGTTGACCACGCGGATGTCCTCGCTCTGCTGGTTCAGCAGGTAGAAATACTCCGCGATGCGGTCCCAGCGGGCCATCTTGCGGTCGTCGCCGAGCCGGAAGCCGAAAAAGGATTCCGGCCGCTCAACGCGATCGGCCATGAAGCGCTCCTCCTGTCCGAGGTTGTCCTGTCCGTTACTGTCCTGTCGGTGCGGCCTACCTGGTCTTTCGCTCCACCCTGGTGATCACGACCGGCGGCGTGAGACGCTGGTTTTCGCGGGGGGACATCTGGATCTTCCGGATGACGTCCATGCCCCGGGTCACGCGGCCGAAGGCGGCGAATCCCTGCCTGTCCGGGTTGCGTTTGCCGCCGAAATCCAGTTCGGGCTGGTCGCCGATGCAGAAAAAGAACCCGGAGGTCGCCGTGTCGGGCCCCATGCGCGCCATGGAGATGACCCCGTCGACGTGCTTCAGTCCGGTCGCGGAGGTCCGTTCGAGGGAAATCGGATCGAATCCGCTGTTGGGCGGATAGCTGTCGTCCCGGTAATCGGGGTTTACGGCGCCCTGTATCACCTCGATTTTCACGTCGTTGTTCGGCTGGTTGTCCATGGTCACTGTCCGGTGGAACACCCCGCCGTTGTACTGTCCGGCATCCACGTACCGCATGAAATTCGCCACGGTAACCGGTGCCCGGGCCGGGTCGAGGACGATTTCGATGGTCCCCGCTTCCGTGGTCATCTCCAGGGTGATTTCCTCTTCCTGGGCGTGGACCTGGCCGCCCGATCCGCCCGGGATGGCAGGGCCGCCCGGTCCGCCGATGAGACCGTAGAGCAGCAGCCCGGCCAGGATGCGTTTCGTTCCAGTCACCGGATTTCTCATGAGCATGATCCCCGTCCGATAAACGGCATCACGGCCACCCGTGACGCCCGGTCCGGATGACCGTGGGATGAACACTGTCGTGAATACGTGGAAACAGCAGCGGATACCGGTTCACCCGGCAAGGCGGGACGAACCTCAAAACGTATGGCATGATGAAACCGGGGTGGGTCCCTGTCAAGCGTTTTATGGTTGCAGTCAATGGGGTTCCGGCACCCTGTCGACACGGGCAAAAACCTTGACAGTACGACAGGCGCGGTGGAACTTATGAGCATAAATCGAGCCGTCAGTTTTCTCCCGTCGGGCCTTCGTGGCCGGCCCCGAGATGACCTCCCATGAACAGGCGATTTGAACGGCCAGCACGGTCCGAACGGACCGCATGGTTCGCATGGTTCGCGTGGCCCGCACAGTACGCAAACCGGATCGGACGATACCTGGATCGGTACGAGGTCGAGGATCTGGTTCCCCACCCTCTGAAGCGGTTCTCGCGCCGGTTTCTCGGCGCCGGAGTCTGGTTCGCCGCCTTCCTGCATTTCTTCGCCGCAGGTGGCATATACATCTACAGCCAGATCGACTTCGAGCCCATGGTGGAGCTTGAGATCCTGCCCTATCCCGATCACCTGATCGACCTCATCGATCCCGCCAGGCTGCTCACGTCGGAGCAGGGTGGTGGCCGCCCCGGACGGCTCGAGCCGCCGGAGGACCCCGGTGACGATATCATGAGCCAGGGCGTGCCCGTTCCCGTGGTCGTAGGGATACCCGAACCGATCGACGACAGCCTGATCGCCGAGGAGCACGAGATCGCTTCCCAGGAGGAGATGGAAAGGGCCGTGGCCGTCGCCATGGATACCGATAGCGAACCCGGCGACGAGACCGGCATAGCAGGTTCGGGCGTCGCGGGAGGCGTCGAAGGGGGAAGCGGGAGCGGTGGTACGGGCGGCCTCGGCGAAGGGGGCGACGGCACCTGGAAATACGACACGCCGCCCATACCGCGCCGCCTCAACATGAGCATCTCCCGGAGGGAAATCCCGCGGAATCTGCGCCACGTGAAGGACAGCATCGTCCGGTTCGAGCTGCTGATCGATGAACAGGGGGAGGTCGTGGACGCCACCATGATCGAATCGACCGGGTACGCCGAGATCGACGATCTGCTGCTTCAGAAGATCTACGCTTCCAGATATCATCCCGCCACCTTGAGGCAGCAGCCGGTCAAGGCGTGGATCGCCGTAGGCTACGGCTACAAGGTCGGCAGATAATCCCGGTGTCCACAGCCGGCCGATAGAACCAGGATTCCATGTCCCCATCCCTTTGTCTCATGATGTTCCTCCAGTTCTTCATCTGGGGGGCCTGGTTCACGACGATCGCCGTCTACATGAGCGCCCACGGGATGGGAGACCTGACCCACTGGCCCTACACGGTGAATCCGGTGGCCGCGATCATCTCCCCCTTCTTCCTGGGCCTGGTGGCGGACCGCTATTTCGCTCCGGAACGGATCCTCGGCTGGCTGCACATTCTCGCGGGCGGCGTCATGCTGCTCGTTCCCCGGGCCGTGGATTCGCCGCTCCTCTTCATCCTCCTCCTGCTGGCCTACAACATCTGCTACATGCCGACCCTGGGCTTGGTGAACGCCATCACGTTTCACCGGGTCGAGGACCGGGAAGCACAGTATCCCCTGATCCGGGTGTTTGGCACGATCGGCTGGATCGCGGCGGGCCTCTTCATCAGCTTCGTCCTGGGGCTGTTCACGGGCGGGGTCATTCCCGAGGAGACGGCCTGGCCGCTCTATACGACGGGGGTCGCCGGCCTGGTCATGGGGCTGTACAGCTTCACGCTCGGCCGCACGCCGCCGGCCGCCGCGGGGAGGAAGGCGTCGCTGCGGTCCGTGGTCGGGCTGGACGCCCTGCAGGAACTGGGAAGCCGGTCGTTCTACCTGTTCATCCTGAGCGCCCTGCTCCTCTGCATCCCGCTGGCCTTCTACTACAACTTCACGCAGATCTACCTCGGCGCGACGGGTTTCACGAACATCGCAGGCACCCAGACCCTGGGCCAGTTTTCCGAGGTCTTCCTGATGCTGTGCATGCCCTTCTTCTTCCGGCGGCTCGGCGTGAAGCGGATGCTGCTGATCGCCATGGCCGCCTGGATCGTCCGGTACGGTCTGTTCTCCCTCGGCGCGCCGGACGCCCTGTGGACCCTGATCGTTACGGGGATCATCCTCCACGGCATCTGCTACGACTTCTTCTTCGTGACCGCCCACGTCTACATGGACCAGCAGGCGACGCCCGCGAACCGCGGACAGGCCCAGGGGCTGTTCGTCCTCGTTTCCAGCGGACTGGGGATGCTGATCGGCGCCCAGATCGCCGGCCGGGTCTACAATGCCTTTCTCGGTTCGACGGGGAGCCTGAGCCTGTCGGACTGGCAGGTTTTCTGGATCCTGCCCGCCGCCCTGGTCATAGTGGTCCTGATCCTCTTCGCGGCAGGATTCAAAGAGGGAAAGAATCCGTCTGAGCAAAAGAGCCTCTCGGGGTAAAACAGCCTGTCGGGGGGTACGAAGGGAAGTGGGGTGCGGCGGGTCGTGAACAGCGTCGGGCAGATGGGCCGGAATGCCGCGGTGCCGGGACGACGCGGGACCTATCGCGTCAGGCTTTCCGGAACCAGACCAGGTAAACAACGGCGCCCAGGCCCAGGCATCCCAGTCCGGGCAGCGCCTGCAGGAAGTTCTGGGTGACGACCGTCACCACCACCCATGCCACCACCACCAGGAACAGCACCGGCACGTAGGGATAGCCGGGGACTTTGTACGGCCGGCGGGCGTCCGGATGCTTGCGCCGGAGCACGATGAGGGCGAGGACGTTGAGCCCGTAGTACAGGTAGACGACGTAGACGAATGCGTTGATGATGGCCTGGAAGCCGCCCAGGAAGGTCCACACGAAACCCATGATCGACACGGCCACGACGGCGCGGGACGGCGTCCGGTACCGGGGGTGGACGTGGGTGAACCACTTGAAGAACAGGCCCGCTCTCGCCATGGCGTAGGGGATCCGCGGGGTGATGATCATGGTGCCGTTCATGGTGCCGAAGGTCGAGATCATGACGGCCGCCGAGATCAGCGACGCGCCCACGGGGCCGATCAGCCGGCTCGCCGCGTCGGCCGCCACGCGCTCGGAGGCCGCGATCTCGCCGATGCTCAGGACGTACAGGTAGGACCAGTTGACCGCGAGGTATACGAGCGTGCAAAGGCCCAGGCCGAAGAAGATCACCCGGGGCAGGATACGCTGGGGATCCTTCACTTCGCCCACGACCATGTTGGTGTTGACCCAGCCCTGGTAGGCGAAGAGCCCGCCGATCATCGCAGGTCCGAGCACGGCCAGGATGCTAAAGTCGATGTCCGGCGGCACCAGCGGCATGAAATGTTCGCTGTTTCCGCCGATCCAGGCGGCCAGCAGCGCCAGGCCGACCAGGGCCGTTACCTTGGCGAAGGTGGTCAGGTTCATCACCAGTCCGCCGAAACGGACGCCGACATAATTGACGTAGCAGAGGAACAGGATCAGCGCCCAGACGGCGACCTGCTGGGAAGAGATGTTCAGGGGGCCGAGTTCCAGCACGGTGATCTGGGACGAGATCGCCGGGATGAAATACCCCATGTAGCTGGTGCATATAGCGCCGATGGCGGCCATGCCGGCGCTCTGGAGCAGCACGAATTCCACCCATCCGTAGAGAAAGGCCACGATGGGCGGGAAGGCCTCGTTGAGGTAGACGAACTGCCCGCCGCTCCGGGGCATCATGGTGCCGAGCTCGGCGAAACACAGGGCTCCGGCGAAGCCCAACGCCCCGCCCAGGATCCACACCAGTAGGAACAGGCCGGGGTTGCCGAGCTGCTGGGCGATGCCCGCCGGCGCGCCGAAGATGCCGGAACCGATAATGCCGCCGACGATGATGGTCGTGGCGGATACCACGCCCAGATCGCGTCTGAGTTCGGTTTCGAGCTGGAAAGGACTGGATGAATCGGGTTTCACGGAAAAGAAGATACCATCCGATGGAAAAGGTACGCCACAGTTTTATTCCCGGCGGGCCACGGCCGGCGGGCCGGGTGCGTGCCCACCTTGCCGCTTGACAAGCGTCCCGGCAGATACCTACCTTTCGCAGGATACCCACACCGCTTATCCACACCTTAAGATCCGGATCACCGCAAATGCACTCGAGATACACTATCCATGAACCAGCGTATCGTCACGGCCGCCTATACACACGTGTGCGCTGGATGGACAAGGCATTGACTCAGCCCGCCGTAGTGTGCCGCGCACAGCCACGGGAGCCAGACCCGTGAGGAACAGGCCGGTCACGATCAAGGACATCGCCAGGCGGCTGGGCATTTCGTACTCCACGGTCTCCCGGGCACTGTCTCCCCGCATGTCCCACCTTGTAAAGGAACAGACACGTCTGCTCGTGAGGCGGACCGCGGCGGAGATGGACTATTCGCCCAATCTCCTGGCCCAGGCTTTCGTGCAGGGTACGGAAGGCGTCCTGGGGCTGGTGACCAACCGGATCGGCCAGGAATTCACCGGCAGGCAGATCGACCACCTGGTGCAGGCCGCCGCTCGAGAAGGTTATCAGGTGCTGGTCGCGGCGGTCTCGAGCCGGACCGCATCTTCCGGGAAAACGGAAAGTGCCGAACGGTCCGCACAGGCCCAACAGATCGATCAGTTCATGCATCTGAAGGCCCGCGACGTAGACGGCATCCTGGTCCAGGCCCTGGGCGATGAAAGCGAGTCGGCCCGGATCGTCCATTCCGCGGGAGGCAAACTGCCCGTCGCGGCCTTTGGATACGCCGTCGACGATGTTTCGAGTGTTCTCCTGAACCCGGCCCCGGGCATGCAGGCGGTCACCGAGCATCTAATCGGGCTCGGCCATGAACGGATCTGTTTCCTGGGCGAAGACCCGATCGGCTCGGGCGGTCCTCGGTCCCATGTAAAGGGCTACCGCAGCGCGATGCGCAGGCACGGACTGACGCCTCGTATCGTTCCTGTCGATTCCGGAAGCGCCCGGTCCGGATACAACCTGGGCAGGGCGCTGCACGGCCGGTATACGGCCATTGCATGTTGCTCTGACTACACGGCCCTCGGCGTCTGCAGGGGACTGATCGAATCCGGCGTGCGGGTTCCCGGCGACATGGCGGTAACCGGATTCGGAAACGGCGAGGTCTCGGCTTACGTCAGGCCATCCCTGACTACGCTATCCATCCCGTTCGAGGATATGGCCGCCCGGGCGGTACAGGACATCCTTCACCAGATCCGCGGCCGCCCCGGCCCGCGGCGAAGCGTCTTCACACCCCATCTTTCCGTCCGGGAATCCTGCGGCGCGGGATAAGACCACACAGAAAAAACCGATTGACACGTGCACCGGATCTGACCAGATTCGTTTTTGCAAACGTGTGTAATACGCTGCTCAAATCAACAAAACGGGCGCCGGCCCCGGCCTTCAAACCGACAACCGGCTGCCCGGAACACGTCCGGGAAACCGGTGCGGAAGGGCCGATGAGAAAGAAGCGGGTGACGATCAAGGACATCGCGAAAACACTGGGCGTCTCCCATACCACGGTTTCTCGCGCCCTGTCCCGGAACAAGTCGCACATGGTGAGCGAGGTAACCCGCCGGCGAGTTGAACTGGTTGCCGAGGAGTTTTCCTACCGGCCCAACCTGATGGCCAAGGGATTTGCCACGGGAAAAACGGGTACGCTGGGCCTGCTGGCCGGCGAAAGCTACCAGGAGCAAGCGGGCACGCAGATCGAAAGCTTCCTGCGGGCCGCGGACGAACGGAACTACCGGCTCCTGGTGGGCATGTCCGCCGAATGGAGCGCCTTGTCCCCGGAGACCGGCCAGACCGCGCAGATGGAGCAGTTCATATCAAGCGGCATTGACGGACTCCTGATCCAGACCATGGGCGACGAGGGAGAGTCGGAGCGTATCCTGTCCGCAGTCGACGACCGGGTGCCCGTGGTGACTTTTCACCATCCCGCCCAGGGCTTCCCCGGCGTGGTGCTGGACTACGCGTCGGGATTCCACCGGGCAACGGAGCATCTGATCGCGCTGGGTCACCGGCGCATCGGGTTCCTCGGCGAGAACTGGGAAGGCCCCGGCCATGACGCCGCCCGGGGCCGGGGTTATTTCAAGGCCATGACCGAACACGGCCTCCACCCCGTTTGCCTGCCCGTCGGCCGCCAGCAGACGGAATCCGGCTATCGGCTGTCCAGGGAGGTAAAGGACCGGTTCACCGCCCTCCTGTGCTGCAGCGACTACACGGCCATCGGCGTATACCGCGGCCTGGGCGAATCGGGTATCCACGTGCCCGACGACGTGGCCGTCGTGGGCAGCGGTGATTCGGACGTATCGGCATTCGTGACGCCCGCGCTTACGACGCAGTCGACGCCCACCAGGGCTATCGCGCGCGCGGCGATGGAACTGATGGTGAAGATACTCGAAGGCCGGGAGGTGGCGTGTCAGATCGTGCTGGCGTCCAATCTGATCGTACGGGAATCCTGTGGATCCGGCGCCGTGGACCCCACCGCGATGCCGTGGTGACCCGCGCGGGGTCCGGGGTCTCGTCGCCGCCGTCCTTCCGGTCGCCGCCCGGGATTCCGCCGCCGGCCAACCTTCCCGGCGCCCGGGATTCCACCGCTACCCGTCCTAGCGCCGCTACCCGTCCTAACGCCGCCGGCCAACCTTCCCGCAGCCTGGGGTACCGCCGCAAAACGTCCTTCCCGCCGCGATCTCAACGTCCTTGACACGAAACCACCCCATTTTATCTTTATGGGTGGTGTCTTTCTCCGCTATCGTACTGATTCGAAAACGCGTTTCGTCATTCCAACCCGTGCGTTCACGTCCTGACCCGGCCGTCCTGGTTTCCTGCGCGGTCACGGACCGGTCCCTCCGGTCCGTTCAGGCGTGGGATTGCAGACTGTGCCAGATCGGCCCTCGGTTAGATCGGATCGGTCCATGAGAGTCAAGCAGGTCACTATCAAGGACATTGCACAGAGACTGGGGATCTCCCACTCCACGGTCTCGCGGGCCTTGTCCCGCAGCGCGGCCTATCTCGTCAGCGAGAAGACCCGGATGCTCGTGAAGCAGACCGCGGACGAGATGCAGTATACGCCCAACCTGATGGCGCAGGGATTCGTAACGGGCAAGACGGGCACGCTGGGCTTGCTCACCTACCAGATTTCCCTTGAAACCTACGGAAACCAGACGGAACAGATTCTCAGGGCGGCCGAGCGCGAGCATTATCAGTTGCTGATGGGCATGGCCGTGAACCGGACTTCCCGGTCTTCTCAGGACGACCAGGGCATGCAGATCAGGCAGTTGATCTCAAGGGGCGTCGACGGGCTCCTGATCAACACACGGGGCGACCGGGGGGAATCGGACCGGATACGGGACATGGTGCGGAACCACATACCCGTGGTGACGTACCACTATCCCACGGAGCATATCAGCGGAGTCGTGCTGGATCTCGAGGCCGACTTTTATCACGCGACGAACCACCTGATAGAACTGGGCCACCGGAGGATCGGGTACATCGGCCGGAACCTGGACCTCGAAAGCCCGGTTTCGTCCAAGGGAAGAGGTTACTGCAGGGCGATGGGGGACAACGACCTGGCCCATGAGATCATCCCTCCTCTGGGCAGCCGCGGCGAAGGCGGCTATATCCAGGGACTGAACCTGCGGGACCGGTTCACCGCCTTGCTCTGCAGGGATGACTACACGGCGATCGGCGTGTGCCGCGGCCTGCGCGACGGGGGATTTCGAATACCGGAAGACGTGGCCGTGGTGGGTTTTGGGGATATTGACGTATCGGCCTACCTGTCGCCTGCACTGACCACGATGGCCGTCCCTTACCAGGAAATAGCCGGAACGGCGATGGATCTGCTGCTGCGCAAGATCGGCGGAGAAGACACGGTCGAGCAGGTCACGCTCCGCTCCCGCCTCATTGTCCGGGAGTCCTGCGGCGGGAACAAGGACTAGGTCCTGCCCGGCTTTCTGGCGTGCTCTCCCCATGGATTCTCGTTCCGGTCCCGGCCTACCGAATACATCTCCTCTCAGCGCGCGGCCGCTTTACGTCCAGCGGTCCAGGCCCAGCAGCCGGCGACCCAGCGCGGTGAGACGCGCGGGACCGCTTCTGCGCTCGACGCCGCGTGGATCGCCCGGGAAGGCGTCCGGGTTCTTGCGGTTCCTCCAGAGCGAGACGCGGTGTTGCCGGAGGTTCTCGTCATCCTCCACGCTCGGGCTCGCGGAAATGTACTGGCTCCAGCGGGGCCTGTCCGAGGTGTTTCGGCTGTTCCCGTGGGGCAGCAGGCTGTGCCATATGAGGAGGTCGCCGGCCTTTCCGGGGATGGCGACCGGTTCCAGCCCCGTCATGTCCGGCCGCATGGGATCGCGGTCGGGAGGCTGGGTCTTTACCCATTCGAAAAACCGCCTGTGGAACCCCGGCACGCACTGGAAGCCGCCCTGGTTGACGTCCGTATCGGTCAGGTACAGCACGCCCTGGACCTTGAACGTCCTGGAATGGACCGCCGTGTCCATATCCCAGTGAATCAGTGACTCTTTAAACCCGTGCGGCCGGTCTTCCCGTTCCGGCGGCGTCATGTTGGCCCGGTCGATGCTCACCCACAGCTTCTCTTCCTTCCACAGGGTCTTGAACGCCTCGTATACCCGCTCATGCTGCCGGTTGTCCCACATCGCCTGGTGATGGTACATTTCGACGAAGCCGAGACGGCGGGGCGGATCGGCGTACCAGGTCTCCGGATCCCGGGGGTCCAGGTCCAGGAACGCGGCGATGGCCGAAATCGTGGCTTCCAGGTGAGCGGCGGGTACGGCATCGGGTATGATTACGTAGCCGTTTTCGTCCCAGCAAGACCACTGATCGTCGGTGAACAACGCAACTCCTCCCGGTCTTTCCTGCGGCTCAGATCAAGGGCTCTATGGGTACTTCACGGCCCGTCTCGGCGGACCGGTATATGCCGTTCAGGATCTGTTGCACGAGAAGGCCGTGCTCACCTGGCGCCTCGGACGGTTTCCGGGTCCGCACGCAATCGATAAAATGTTCCATCTTGAAGCGGAAACCATCCATATCGGGTAGATAGTCCGGCTTGATGTTGATCATGGTGCCGGACTGGTCCTTGAAGACCCGGGGCGGACTGAATTGGCCGCCGGCTTTTTCGCCCATCAGCGAGAACGTCCATTCTCCCTTCCCGATATGGGCCGCGAAGGAAGCCTCCACGGAGAGCGTGGCACCGTTGTCGAACCGGATCATCCCCACCGCCAGGTCCTCGACCGAGTACGTTTCGTGATCCCAGTCGGGCCACATGGAAACCGTGTCGCTGGGCCGGTCTCCCAGGTAGGTGTAGGCGCTCCCGAAGGCGCTTACGGGCTGGGGAGAGCCCATGAGATAGTGGGCCGCTTCGATCATGTGCACGCCGATATCGATCAACGCGCCTCCGCCCTGAAGGTCTTTGCGGCCGAAGACACCCCAGTTCGGAATCCCGCGGCGGCGGAGGGCCAGGCATCGACCGTACAGGATCTTCCCGAACTCCCCCCGGTCGATGAAGCGCTTGAGCATCCGGGCCTCGGGCGCGAACCGGTGCTGAAAACCGATCACCAGGATGCGGCCCGTGTCCCGGCTTGCCTTAACCATTTCCGCGGCTTCATCCGCCGTGATGGCCATGGGTTTCTCCACCAGGACGTCCTTGCCGGCCCGCAGCGCGTCGATGGTCGGTTCGCAATGGACGCTGTTCGGCGTGCCCACGGTGACCGCGTCGATCGAATCCATCTCCAGCAATTCCCGGTAGTCCTCAAAACAGTGGGGAATGCCATACGTTTCCCGGCAGGCATCCAGGGCGGCGGCGCTGATGTCGGAGACTGCCGCCAATTCCACGTCGTCCATTGCGGACAGGTGCTGCATGTGTTCGCGGGCGATGCCGCCCCCACCGATGAAACCGACCTTCGTTTTAGGCACACTTACGTCCTTTCTTCATGTTGCGGATCTTTATGCTGCGGACCTCGTTTACCAATGAACCGCCACGACCGTTTCGCCGAAGGGTAGGCCGATACGGGGAACTGAATCGATGGATTTGTATTCAATACTATAAGGAACGATCACGCGAATGCGCGACGCGCTCGGATGCAAATAATACTTTTGCCGGTCGACGAAATGCAAATATATTGCAAGGTAAACCCCGACACAACTCTATCAAGGCACCAGGGAAGGCGCTTTGGCGGGCGTTTGCGATCGAGGTCCGCACCGGCGAGACCGCGCGCCTTTTCTGTTCGCTGTGGAGGTTCGATGTTCGGCGCTGGAAGGTGGATCAAGGTGTTCTCAGGGCTCGTGATGCCGGCCGTAACGATGCTGCTCGCGGTACCGGCCATGACAGTGCTCGCTGCTCCGGCGGCTCCGGCGGCTCCGGCGGACGCTCCGGCGGACGCTCCGGCGGACGCTCCTGCGGCTGTCCCTGCGGCGGCTCCGGCGGACCGCGTTCCGGACCAATCGGGCAGGATCAATCCGAGCCTCGCCGTGGTGGACATTGTCACCTCGCGGGGCGATACGGTGGACAGCACGCGTGTCGACTGCTACTACCGCCTTTCAAACGAACTGTTCAGTTTCGTCAGGGCCGGGGACCGTTATGCAGCCCGTTTCGAACTCTCGCTGATCGTGATCGACGATGACGATTACCAGGTGACCGCCGAGACCATTCGGGATTCGGTCCTGGTGGATACGGAAGTCGAGATGCGGATGATGGACCATTCCCGTGCAAAGCTGTATACCACCTACCTTCCCCCGGGCGAGTACGACCTCGAGATCAAGCTCTACGACCAGGATACCGGCAGCCAGCATGACATGGCCAGACCCTTCGAAGTGCCCGACTACTACAGGGACCGGCTCAGCGTAAGCGACATACAGTTCGCCGGGCTGGTACTGGAAGGGTCTTCCAATGTCGGCCTGGAACGCAGGGGCATCCGGATCGTACCCAACCTGACCCGCGCCTTCGGCGAAGACCATACCGACATGTACATCTACTACGAGGTGTATTCGGACGCGGCCGGGGAGGCGGAACTGCCGCTTTCGGCGGTATACAAGATCAAGTCGCCGACGGGCAAAGTTGTGCTGGAACGGGAGGAACCCCTGGACCGGCAGGGCCATATCGGCGCGTACAGCGGCCGGTTCGATACCAGCGACCTGCCCCAGGGGGTGTACACGCTCGAGATTGAAGTCGATGACCGCGCCGTCAGAAACCGGGCGAAAGCCGAATCGGAGTTCCATATCACCTGGCAGTTCCTGCTGCCCCTGACGACGGCCAGGAACTTCAGGGAGATCACCGAGCAGTTGAGGTATATCGCCAAGAACGACGAGCTGGATACGCTGAAGGAGTACAGGGACGCGCCCGCGGGAGAACAGAAAGTCGCCCTGGAAGCGTTCTGGAAACGCCGGGACCCCACGCCCGGAACGGACCGGAACGAGCACATGATCACCTATTACAGGCGGATCGCGTACGCGAACGAAAACTTCGACGACGGACTCCGGAAAGGCTGGCGCAGCGACCAGGGCCGGGTCTATATCGTCTACGGACCGCCGGACGAGATAGAGCGGCATACCTGGGACCGGTCCTTCTCCCATCCGTACCAGGTATGGCACTACAACAACATAAGCCGTAGTTTCGTCTTCGTGGACTTCGACGGCTATGGCAGGTATCAGCTCTATCGGGTGTATTGAAACGGCGGTCACAGCCTATGGCGGCTTCCGTCCGGTTTGCCGAAATAGCCCTCCCTCTACCGGTCGACCAGGTATTCTCCTACAGCATTCCTGACAACCTCATCGACACGGCCCTGCCGGGACGCAGGGTGTCCGTCGTCTTCACGAACCGCAGGATGACCGGCGTCATCACGGCGCTTTCGGACACCTGTCCCGTGCCGCGGTACAGGCCGCTGTTGGACGTCCTCGACAGCGCCGCGGTCCTGGACGCCTCGCTGCTCGAACTCACGCGGTGGATCGGCCGGTACTATCTTTGCCCGTGGGGCGAAGCGATCAAGGCCGCCCTGCCCGCGGGAATGTTATCTGAAAGCGAACAGATCGTCAGCCGGGACGAACCGTGCCCCCCCGAGTGCATGGAACGGCTTCGCCGCGCCGCGCCCCGGCAGGCCGAACTGCTCGCCCAGGTACCGGATCAGGGCGCCGTCACCCTGTCGAGCCTCCGGCGCCGGACCCGCATCCGGCAGCCCTTCGCGGCCCTCCGCGGCCTCGAGGCGAAGGGCCTGGTGACGATTTCGATCGGAGATACCGGCACCGGTCCGGGCATCCGGTACGAGACCTGGGTCGAACTGGTCCCGCCGATGGAGGAGGCGGACCGGATCGTGACCAGGCTGATCCCCCGCGCGCCCCGGCAGGCCAGTTGCATCAACCTCCTGGCGCGGCACGGTGGCCGGCTGACCACGGAGCAGCTCCGACACCTGGGGCGGATCGAACGGGACGTGGTGCGGAGACTGGAGAAAAAGGGCCTGGTGTCGCTCCGGGAGGTGGAAACGATACGCGACCCATACCGGGACGCCGAGCTGCCCGAACCGGTAAAGGTCGATCCCACGGCGGAGCAGGCCGAGGCGCTGCGGGCGATCCACGGCGCCATCGGCCAGGGCGCGTTCAAGTCCCTGCTGCTCTACGGCGTCACCGGCAGCGGGAAGACGCACGTCTACGTTAAATCCATAGAAAAAACCCTGGAAGCGGGCCGGTCGGCCATCGTGCTCGTGCCGGAACTCGCCCTGACCCCGCAGGCCGTGCGGCAGTTCCGCGCCCATTTCGGCGATCTCGTGACCGTCCTGCACAGCGGCCTGTCCCCGGGGGAGCGGTACGACTCCTGGCGGCGGACCCGCGCCGGGGACTACCGCATCGTCGTCGGCGCCCGGTCCGCCGTGTTCGCGCCGCTGTCCGATCTCGGCCTGATCGTCATCGACGAGGAACACGAACCGTCCTACAAGCAGTTCGACGACCCCCCGCTCTATCACGCGCGGGACGTGGCGGTCGTCCGGGCGCGCACGGTGAACGCCGTAACAGTCATGGGCAGCGCGACGCCTTCCCTGGAGACCTACGCCAATACGCAGACCGGCAAATTCGAATGCTGCCGCCTGACCGAGCGGGTGGACCGGCGCCCCCTGCCGGGCGTGCGGATCGTGGACATGCGGGAGGAACGCAGGCTGGGGCGCTTTTCGATATTCTCCGCTCCCCTGGCCGACCGGATCAAGGACCGGCTTGCCCGGAAGGAGCAGATCATCCTCTTCCTGAACCGGCGGGGATTTTCTCCCTTCGTTCAGTGCTACGACTGCGGACTTTCCGTGTCCTGTCCCCACTGCAGCGTGACGATGACCTACCACGCCGACAGCCTGTTCATGCGGTGCCACTACTGCGACCATAGAGACGAGGCGCCGGAGGTCTGTCCCAAGTGCCGTTCCAGGTCGATCGGATACCGGGGCGTCGGCACCCAGCGCGTCGAGGAGGAACTCAAAGAGCGGTTTCCGGACGCCCGGATCGTCCGCATGGACATGGACACCACGTCGCGGAAGGGTTCCCATCAGGACATCTTCCACCGCGTGCTGAACCGCGATGCGGACATCCTGCTCGGCACGCAGATGGTGGCCAAGGGGTTCGACTTCCCGAACGTTACGCTCGTGGGCGTCATCTCGGCCGACACGTCCCTCAACCTGCCCGACTTTCGGGCCAGCGAGCGGACGTTTCAATTGCTGACACAGGTGGCAGGCCGGACCGGGCGGGGAGAGCTGGGCGGCGAGGTGATCGTCCAGACGTATTCGCAGGGCCATCACAGCGTCGCCAGCGCGCAGGCGCACGACTACCAATCTTTTTACGCCCGGGAAATCAACGACCGCAAGGCACTGGGTTATCCGCCCTTCGGGCGCATGGTCGGGATCCTGTTCCAGGGGGAACGGGACGAATACGTGATGCGGGAGGCGCGCCGGTTCGCCGAACTCATGCGGAAGCAACCGGGGGGGATTAATATCCTGGGGCCCGCGCCCCCGGTGATTGCCCGGGTGCGCAACCAGTACCGCTGGCAGATCATCGCGCGGAGCAGCCATTCCGCGCGCCTGCGCGACGCCGTGCGGCAGGCCCGGATGCAGTGGGAGCGCGCCGCCGACAGCCGGCGCGTTCATCTGAAAGTCGACGTGGATCCCGTGGGGCTGGTGTGAAAACGAATGTACGCGAAATAACCTGCAAGACGATCCTGACCCGCACGGGCGGGTTCCTGGAAGGCTACACCCACACTCTCCAGCCCTATGTCGGTTGCGTGTACCGGTGCCCCTACTGCTACGTGCAGGCCCTGCCCGTCCACCTCTATCACGGCGGGGCCTGGGGCGACTACGTGGACGTCAAGATCAACGCGCCCGAACGGCTCGAGGCCGAGATGACCCGTCTGAAGAAGCGGGACAAACCGGTGCGGGTATTCCTGAGTTCCGCCACGGACCCCTACCAGGGCGCCGAGTCGAAGTACCGGATCACGCGCCAGTGCCTGGAGGTGTTTGCCGTCCTGCAACCGGACCGGCTGGTCGTGCAGACCCGCAGCCCCATGGTCCGCCGGGACTTCGACGTGCTGAAGCGCATCGAAGGGGTCGAACTGAACCTGACGCTCGAAACCCACGACGAGACCATTAGACGAAATCTCACGCCCCATGCCCCCTCCGTCGCCTCGCGGCTCAAGACCCTCGACGCCGCCATGGAAACCGGACTTCCGGTCCGGGTCACGATCAGTCCCATGCTGCCCAACGACCCCGACACCTTCGTGGAAACGCTCCGGGACCGCTGCCACACCGTGGTCGTGGATACGTATTTCGACGGGGACGGATCGGGCGGCATGCGGACCGAACGCCTCCAGGTGCGGGAGATGTACGAGCGGTTCGGTTACGGGGAATGGTACCGGCTCGGTGCCCATCACGCCCTGGTGGACGCGCTGACGGCTTCCCTCGGCGCCGAACGCGTCGCGTACAGCAAGGAAGGGTTCAACCGGTCGGTCCGCATTGTCCGGGCCGCCGGCCGATCCATATTGTGATGGACAGGCGAGGGCGTTCTGGTTATCATCCGACGTGCAATTTCGACCTCGTCCCGTTCCCGCAGGAAGCTTGAGCAGGCCACCCGAAAATATGCCCACGGTAACCGTAGCCGAATTGCAGGACTTCATAGATGGTGTGCCCTTCGTCCATGATCTCGGACTGCGGATCGTCGGGGTGGAGGACGGGGTCTGCCGCGGCCGGTTGCCCTATCAGCCCCGGTTCGCCCAGTCCTACAACCTCGTGCACGGCGGGGTGACGGCCTCCCTGGCCGATACCATGGCGTACATGGCTCACGCCACACTGAACGGGATCACGCGGGACACGGTGACCACCAACCTTACGGTCACGTACCTGCACGCCGCCAGCGAGGAAGCCCTCAACGCCGAGGCCCGGGTCATCAAGAACGGCCGCAAGGTACTCTACGGCGAAGTGGTGATCACCAACGACGCCGGAACCCGCGTCGCCCATGCCACGGTCACTTATCTCAGGCTGAACTACAAGCCGGGTGGGTAGGCGCCGCGGCTAAAATACGAGCCGGGCGGACAGGCACCAACGCCTTACGCGAACCGGGCGAGCCCGTGCAGGGCGATGTCGTGCGGAGTTTCCCCCGTGGTGGCCAGGTCGGCCATGACCTCTCCGATGACACTGCAGAACTTGAACCCGTGGCCTGAGCAGGGCGAGGCGACGAATACGTTCGCATGCTCCGGATGGGCGTCCAGGATGAAGTGGCCGTCGGCGGTGTTGGTGAAGGCGCAGACCTGCAGGCTCGTGGTGGGGCCCGATCCGTCGGGGAAGTAGCGTTCGGCGAATGCCCGGAGCACGGCCTCGTCCCGGGGATGGGCGGACCGGTCGATCCGGTCCATGTCGATCTGCTCGTCCAGGTGATGGTACCGCCCGATCTTGAACCCCGGCACCCCGTGCACCGGAAGCCCGTAGTACCGGCCCTCGGCCACCTGGAGATTGAACACCGGGAACCGGTCCGGCTGGAACAAGTCGAGCCGACGGGGTTGAAACCAGCCCAGCACCTGGCGTTCAGGCTGAACCAGTCCATCCAGCGGTTTCACCACCTTGCCGATCCAGGCGCCCGCAGTGATCACCAGCCGATCCGCCGTGTAGATCGATTTTGCGGTCTTTACCGTAATCCCGCGACCGTCGGACTTCCAGTCCAGCACCGGTTCGCATCCGTGAATCTCGGCGCCTTCCTCCTGGGCTGCCTCCGCGTGGGCGACGATGCACCGTTCCGGCAACAGATAACCACCGTCCGTTTGAAACACGGCCATGATGTCGACCGGCAACCGGTAGCCCGGAAACCGCCGGTTCACTTCCGCACCCGTGAGGATCTCGTGGGGCAGGCCGTGCTCCTCGCAGGAAGTCTTCGAGCCCTGGAAGACCCAGTCGTCCGCGGGGCCCGCGTCCAGCGCCCCAGTGATGAAAAGCAGCCGCTCGTCCGCCAGCTCCTCGATTTCACGCCACAGCGCATACGCGCGCCGGAGCAGCGGCACGTAGGACGGATGCTCGGAATAGGCCAGGCGGATGATCCGTGTCTGGCCGTGGGAAGATCCGAGGTCGTGGGGGATGTTGAACTGTTCGAGGCCCAGTACGCGGCAGCCGCGCCGGGCAAGGTGCCAGGCCGTGGCGCTGCCCATGCCGCCCACGCCGATGACGATGACGTCGTATGAGGAGTTTGGACGGCTCACGGATCAGACGCTCCAGGGAACACACGCGGAGCCTAGAGCACATGTGGTGCTCAGAGTACATGCGCGGTGTCATAAAGTATACACGTACAGAGTCGCAAAGGTGGGCTGAATATAGAAGCGGGTGCGTGCCGAATCAAGCAGATCAAGGTCCACGAAACGACGGTTTCACCTGCCGCCGGGATAAAGAACCTTGCCGATTCCCGTGATCGGAAGGTATACTGAAACCGCGGCAAAGCGAAGGCAACGCGAAGGCAACGTGAAAACAGGCAGGTTCCGGATTCCGGGCGACTCATGTCTCTACGATCACTATCTCCCCTGGACGGCCGATACGGCGACCGGCTGCAGGGTCTTTCCTCCTATTTCTCCGAATGGGCGCTGATCAAGTACCGGCTGCACGTGGAGATCGAATGGCTGATCACCATGTCGGAACGGCCCGAGATCGGGCACGTGCGCGCCTTTACCGACGAAGAGACCGGTTTTCTGCGGTCGCTGGTCCTTGATTTCACCGACGCGCAGGCCGTGCGGATCAAGGAAATCGAGCAGGAGACCCGCCACGACGTCAAGGCGGTGGAGTACTACGTACGGGAAGCCATCGCCGGGACCTCCGTGGA
Source organism: Gemmatimonadota bacterium (assembly GCA_009841265.1). Taxonomy (NCBI): domain Bacteria; kingdom Pseudomonadati; phylum Gemmatimonadota; species Gemmatimonadota bacterium. Next base: position 106,856 of record VXMB01000014.1, read on the forward strand.
GGACGTCTCCGAATCGGTCCATTTCTGTTGTACTTCCGAAGACATAAACAACCTTGCCTACGCCCTCATGCTCAGGGACGGGATCCAGCAGGAATGGCTACCCGGGAGCCAGGACCTGATCTCCGTCGCGGCCGCCCTCGCCGGCGAAACGGCGGACATCCCGATGCTCAGCCACACCCACGGGCAATCCGCCACGCCCACCACCGTCGGCAAGGAACTCGCGGTGTTCGTCGCCCGCTGGCGGCGCCAGCTTGACCAGGTCTTTCACAGTGAATACCTCGGCAAGTTCAACGGGGCGGTGGGCAACTACAACGCCCACCTCGTCGTGTATCCCGACGTGCCGTGGGAGGCCGTCGCACGGCACTTCGTCGAGGACCGCCTCGGACTGACCTTCAACCCGATCACCATTCAGATCGAGCCCCACGACTACCTGGCGGAGCTTTTTCACCGGCTGATGCGCTTCAATACCGTGCTGCTCGATTTCGACCGGGACATGTGGTCGTACATTTCCCTGGGCTACTTTCGCCAGAAGGTGGTGGGGACCGAGACGGGTTCCTCGGTCATGCCCCACAAGGTGAACCCCATCGATTTCGAGAATTCCGAGGCCAACGTGGGCGTCAGCAACGCGCTGCTCGAACACCTGGCCGGAAAGCTGCAGATCTCGCGGCAGCAGCGCGACCTGAGCGACTCCTCCGCCCTGCGGAACGTCGGCGTGGCCATCGGCCACTCCCTGCTGGCGATCCATTCGGCCATCCAGGGCATGGGCCGCGTGGAAGTGGACCGGGACGCGGTGAGCGCCGACCTCGACGGGGCCTGGGAGGTGCTGGCGGAAGCGGTGCAGATGGTCATGCGCAAGGCCGGCCACGAGAACCCCTACGAGCGGATGAAGGCGATGACCCGGGGACAGGTCATTACGCAGGAGATCATGGAGGACCTGATCCGCGACCTGGACCTGCCGGACGACGACAAGCTTCGCCTGCTCGCTCTGACGCCCCCGGACTACGTCGGTCTCGCGCCGGTACTGGCCAGGCACATCGCCCGGGAAGGCGAGGACATCGTACCGGAAGGCGCGGCAGGCAAACAGGATTCGTCGGGCGCCGACGGAGAAGACGCCTGATCCCGGTGCGCGCCTGCGAAACGCGCGACTGCAATAGCGATTCCTCCAGGTAATCCAGAACCCATCTCGGCTCCATCAATCCATGCCGTCTCTCCCCACGAATTTCGGTACCCTGGACTGGCTCATCGTCGCCGTGTACATGGCGGCCACCGTCGGCGTGGGCCTGTACATGAACCGGTACATCCGGGACATGGGGGACTACATCGTGGCGGGCCGGTCGCTCAAGTCGCGCCTGGCCGTGGCGACCATGATCGGAAGCGAGCTGGGGCTGGTGACGGTCATGTACTCGGCCCAGAAGGGGTTCACGGGCGGGTTCGCGGCCTTCCACATCGCGGTCATCGCCGGCGTCGTCACCTTCATCGTCGGCATGACGGGCTTCATCGTGGTGCCCCTGCGCCGCCTCGGCGTGATGACGATTCCCGAGTTCTACGAGAAGCGGTTCAGCCGCGGCGTGCGGATCTTCGGAGGCCTGCTCCTCGCCTTTGCCGGCATTTTAAACATGGGCCTGTTCCTCAAGGCAGGCGCCCTGTTCGTGACGGGCCTGACCGGCCTGACCGATCCCAACGCCGTCGCCGTGGTCATGACCGTCATGCTTGCGCTGGTCATCGCCTATACTATCATGGGCGGCATGGTCTCGGTGGTGATCACCGACTACATCCAGTTCGTGATCCTCTCCTTCGGCATGATCCTCACCTGCGGCATGGCGGTATACGCCCTCGGCTGGCCGACCATCGTCGAGACCGTGGCTTCCGTCCACGGTGAGTCCGGCTTCAACCCCCTGCTCGAGGGCAGCGGCTTCGGCCCCTCCTACATCATGTGGATGATCTTCACGGCGGGGCTGGTGTCCTGCGCCGTATGGCAGACCTCGGTCATGCGGGCCTGCGCCGCCGAAAGCGTGGAAGTGGTCCGCAGGCTGTACCGGTGGTCCTCCATCGGCTTTTTGATCCGGTTCATGATCCCCCAGTTCCTCGGTATTTGCGCGCTCACGTTTTTCTTCAACAACCCCGATTTCCGCGGGTTCTTCTTCGATGAAACCGGGTCGCCCACCGCCGACCCCACGGTGACGCTGCAGGCCATGCCCCTCTTCCTCTCCCAGATCCTGCCCACCGGCATCATCGGCCTCGTCGGCGCGGGGCTCCTCGCCGCCTTCATGTCGACCCACGACAGCTACCTGCTCTGCTGGGCGTCGGTGCTGACCCACGACGTCGTGGCGCCGGCCACGAACGAGCGCCTGACCACCCGGTGGCGCCTGGCGCTGTCGCGCATCTTCATCCTGGTGATCGGCCTGTTCCTGCTCGTCTGGGGGCTCTGGTACGACCTGGGGCAGGACCTGTGGGACTACATGGCCGTGAGCGGCGCCATCTACTTCACCGGCGCCTTCACGTTGCTGCTGGCGGGGCTGTACTGGAGGCGGGCGAGCACCGTGGGGGCCTACCTGGCGCTCACCGCGGGCATCGGCGCCGTGGCGGGCCTGGGACCCGTGAACCAGGCGTTGGGACTGGGCATGTACAAAAGCGACGAAATCGGACTGGCCATCACCGCGCTAGCCCTGGTCCTCATGTTCGCCGGGTCGCTGGTGTTCCCGGACCGTCTGGACGGCTCGGACGGTCCGGATAGTCCGGCTCGCGAGGACCGGAAGGAGGAAGCGTGATGGAATTCTGGAGCACGTTCTGGTCGGTAGTCTTCGTCCTATGCCTGTTGCTTTTCGCCGGAGTGGCCGTCTATGTCAGCGTAGGTGCGCTAGGAGATATCCGGGCGCTGTTCCGAAGAATGGGGAGGCGGGATGGGAATAATGAGTGAGATGTGAAGATTTCGATTATCGAAACGAAACCCACTTGATACTGGCTGTAGTAGTTGTCTATGTGGAAAGTGTAAGAAAGGCTATGTATAATGTACCCTATATACAAGCGAGTAGTTGTTTCTTGCCCCACGTTGTCGAATCGTCTAATTCCGTAATCAAGCTTCGCGATATTGGTCTATTACTATGTACGTAGGAGATTTCGATTGTGGAACAGATCATCTCCCAGTTATTGAAATACGAGTGGTGGCAAATAGCCCTTATTCTGCTCTCCTCGGGTGTGCCGGTCGCTGTTTACTGCATTTTGAGAAACTTCAATCTAACAGAGTGGCGTAAAGCTCGAGACGAAAGGCACAGGGAACGAATGCAGTCCTGCTGTCCCCACGCTGAACGTGTATTGCGAGAAAACGGTGAAGCGTATTTCAAGTCCCTTATTAATTCATCCGTAAAAACTCGCGAAGGAGTCTGTTCCGAATGTGGTAAAGCCTTTCCCCACGGTAGAACTGCCGAACTTGATTCTGAATACTACTACGAGAATCATATCGAAGCATATCAAGAACGTGTAAAGGCATATAACAAACTCGCTAAAAAACATGGTAGAAGACTCCTGCCCGATTAGAAAGTCTGGCCTCAGTTTTATACACGTGCGACAAAGGCCGTCTCCGTCTTTTTATTCTATATACTCACCCCCAAAACCGCCTGACCGATAACGGTTAAAAGTGTATACTTTCCGCAGGAATCCACTTTAATTCTACTAGGTAACCATATGAAATATATATAGTTATTGCAGTAAGATACGAACAGGTCAATTTAGTATATAGCCCTGATTGTTTATATGATTCGAAAGTTCCGCAGGTCGCTCATAGAAAACCAAGAGTGAATGTACCATGTATAAAGAAAAAATCACCCTAGCTCAGTTGGAGTCCTTCCTTTTCAAAGCAGCCGACATCCTGCGAGGCAATATGGATGCCTCCGAATTCAAGGAGTTCATCTTCGGTATGCTGTTCCTGAAACGGCTTTCAGATGAATTTGATCAAAAGCGGGAACAGCTACTCGAGAAAGACTACGCTCATCTGAAGAACCAGCCACACCTGTTGGAAGAAATACTTGAGGGCAAAACTTCCTACGGAGAGACCTTTTTTGTACCCGTTCGGGCTCGCTGGCATGAGACGTGGGAGGATAAGAATGGGGACTTAGTTCCAGCACTCAAGGACCTCAAGCGTGACATTGGTAACATGTTAAACAAGGCCATTGCCGCGGTGGAGGATGAAAACGATTCACTGGCCGGGGTACTGAAGAACAACATTGATTTTAACGCTGTCAAGGGCAAGACGAAGATATCGGATCAAAGGTGGAAGGACTTGCTCGATCATTTCAACCAGCCCAAGTTCGTTCTGGTCAATGAAAACTTCGAATTCCCCGACCTACTCGGCGCGGCTTACGAGTATCTGATTAAATACTTCGCAGACAGCGCAGGTAAGAAGGGAGGCGAGTTTTACACCCCTGCGGAGGTCGTGCGCCTGTTGGTACAGCTTACTAAGCCAATAGCAGGAAACGAAATCTACGACCCCGCTGTTGGTTCTGGTGGCTTTCTCATCCAGGCACACCAGTACGTCGAAGAACAGGGTGAGAATCCCAACGATCTGGCACTTTACGGTCAGGATTCCAACGGTACCACCTGGTCAATCTGCAATATGAACATGATCCTGCATAATATCACGCGTTTCACTATTGAAAACGGTGATACTCTGGAAGACCCACTGATATTACAGAATGGTAAGGTTCGAAAGTTCGACCGCGTGCTGGCCAATCCCCCATTTTCGCAGAACTACAGCCGCGCCAACATGAAATTCACCAACCGCTTCCGCGAGTGGTGTCCGGAAACCGGCAAGAAAGCCGATCTGATGTTCGTCCAGCACATGCTGGCAAGTCTCAAAGGCGACGGCCACATGGCTACGATTATGCCCCACGGTGTGCTCTTTCGCGGGGGCAAGGAGAAGCTGATTCGGGAGCTATTAATCAGCGACGACATTATCGAAGCGATCATCAGTCTGCCCCCAGGGCTGTTTTACGGGACTGGCATACCAGCTTGCGCGCTCGTTTGCAATAAGAACAAGCCCGACGAGTTGCACGACAAAGTCTTATTCATCAACGCAGACCGCGAGTATGCCGAAGGAAAGAATCAAAACAAGCTGCGGCCGGAGGACGTGGAGAAAATCGACTTCGTGTTCTCCAACAAACTCGAGATCCCAAAATATAGCCGGCTCGTGGTAAAGTCTGAGATCGCCGAAGAGAACGACTACAACCTGAATATTCGACGCTATGTAGATAATACTCCAGAGCCAGAACCAGAGGACGTGCAGGCCCATCTCATCGGCGGCATCCCTGAATCTGAAGTTGCAGCGCGAGATGATGATTTCTCAAAGTTCGGTCTCCAATCCGAAACACTATTCTGCCCTGATCGACCAGGCTACCTCGCATTCAGAGAGTCAATTACAGCCAGACCTGACATCAAAGAGATCATTGAGGGAGATCAATCGGTCGTTCAGACCTTGGATATTCACCGAAAAGCCCTCGAGCAATGGTGGAGCGTAGCCCGTGATGAATTCGCCGAGCTTGAGTATGCCAATCACAGCGGTCAGAAGATGCCCAAAGTGCGCCTTGAGCTTATGATCACACTCAAAGACAAGCTCGTTCCTCTATGTGTACTCGACGAGTTCAAGAGTGCAGGCGTATTCGTCAACTGGTGGCAGCAAATTCGCTATGACCTGAAGACCATTGTCTCAACAGGATGGCATCACACACTCATCCCGGACGAATATCTGATCGCTGCGTTTTTCCAGAGCGAGGCAGACGCTATTGAGGAACAGGAGACCCGTATAAGTGAACTACAGACAGAGTTGGCCGAGGCCGTGGTAACGGCTCAAGAGGTTGCCGCGTATGAGCCAGAAGAAGATAAAACGGTAACGGCCTCCGCCATTAAGACCGCCTTAAAGGACCTCATTAATGACCTGAAGGATAGTACTGGCGAGTCGGCCAAGCGGGAGCTTGACATACTCAAGGCACAGGATGTCACTATAAAGAAGATTGAAAAGCAGATCAGAGACAGCAAATCTTCGTTGAAAGGAAAGGAAGACGTATTGGAAGACAAACTCCAACTCAAGCGACTTGGAGGCGAAGGATTCAAGAACGAGAACCTGGAATTGATTCAGCAGAACGAAGACCAGCTTGCTTTACTGGACCCAGGGAACAAGACCGACAAGCGAAAGATCAATGCCTTAAACAGAGACTCGGCTGCTCTCGAGGAGCGTATTGCTAACACTGAAGCGGTACTGGAGGCAATCGGTAGTCAACTAACCGATGATGAAGCCAAACTCCTCATCCTCAAGAAGCTCTACGACACCGTAAGCACTGAACTCGAACGCTACCTCAATGCAGAGATACGGAGCCTAATTTCAGGCGTTGACAATCTCTGGAGCAAATACGCCACAAGTAGCCAGAAGATGGAAAGGGACCGAGAAATCACGCTCGGTCAGCTCAATTCACTTCTAAGCGAATTAGGGTATATGAGATGAGTACAGAATTAGAAACTCTATCGAAAATCGGTCTCCTTCGGATGGGAGAAACGATTATCGAAAAGGACTGTTCTGGTGATGGTTTGCCAATCTATTCCGCAGATAAAGGGAACAGGCCTTGGGCGTATTCCGACCACTTTAGACGCAAAAACGAAAAAGGCTCTATTGTCATCGGGTCGCGGGGCACTATTGGCTATCCTCGCCTACCGAAGGATGAACTGTTTGGCGCAACTCAAACCACAATTGTATTTTCTCCTGACAAAGATCGTTTTATTCCGGAATTCCTGCACTACTGGCTACAACAAGTTGATTTTGAGAGTCTTGGAGCACAGCAGGCAGTTCCCATGCTCACAGTTTCCAATTTGGAGAACTTAACAGTTCGCCTGTTTAAGAAATCCGAACAATCTAAGATCGCTGAAATCCTTTCGACTGTCGATCAGGCAATAGACCAGACAGAAGCATTGATCACTAAGCAGCAGCGCATCAGGATCGGCCTGATGCAAGACATGCTCACACATGGAATCGACGAAAATGGAAACATCCGCTCCGAGGATACACACAAGTTCAAAGACTCGTCGCTTGGGCGTATTCCAGTGGAATGGAAAGTAGAAAGGGGTGTCTCCGTCTGTGACGAAATCGTTGTCGGCATTGTTATCCGGCCCACTCAGTACTACCGTGAGGATGGTATTCCGACCTTGCGTTCGGCCAACATTCAAGAAAACCGTATTGACCCGAGCCACCTTGTCTATATGTCAGTCAAGGACAATGCACAACTTAGAAAAAGCCAAGTGCGACGCGGAGATTTAGTCACAGTTCGTACCGGATATCCAGGTGCCACTACTGTAATTCCACCAGAATTTGATGGCTGCAACTGCGTTGACATCGTAATTTCACGCCCAAACTCTAAGAAAGTCAGGTCACAGTATCTTTCGATCTGGATCAACTCCTATCACGGCAAACTCCAAATCCTCAAGGGCCAAGGTGGATTGGCACAACAGCATTTTAATGTGAGCGAGATGAAGAATCTGCTGATAAAAGTACCGATGCTTAATGAACAAGAGCGTATTGAGACCCTACTTCTGACACATGCCGAAACAATCAGAAAGGCCAGAAGAAATCTTGCAAAACTTGAGGGTCTCAAAACCGCCCTGATGCAAGACCTCCTTACAGGCAAGGTCTCCGTAACGCATTTACTCACGGAAGCTGATATCAGCATATGAGCAAAATCGAGTCTTCAACATACATAAAACTCGACGAACGTAATCACGTTGAGAAACCACTGCTTGATCAACTTGAGGGTCTGGGGTGGGAGATCATCGATCTCGACAACATACAACTCCCTGCCGATACTCACAGGGAGACATTCACGGAAGTAATCATGCTGCCGGTGTTGCGAGAACAACTGAAGGTCATCTGTCCTTGGATAGAGGACGATCAGGTTGAAGAGGTTGTCAAGCAGCTTACTGCGAGTTTCCCGGGTACTGGATTGATCGAGAACAACAAGCATGTGCTCCATTTACTGCTCGAAAACACTAGCGTCAGTGAAAATCGGCAAACCGGTGAGAATAGCCCGACTGTGCGCTTTATCGACTTTAAGAACCTTGAAAACAACCGGTTCATTGCAGTCTGCCAATTCAAAGTACGCATCCTGGGTACGGAGCATCATATCATCCCGGACATCGTACTATTCGTAAATGGTCTTCCGGTGGTTGTAATCGAGTGCAAGTCTCCCAAAGTAAAGGATGCCATCCCCGAGGCCATCGACCAAATACTACGGTACAGCGAGCAGCGTGAATCCAAAGGTGAGGGATGCGTTCCTCTCTTTTATTATAACCAGTTCGTGGTCGCCACATGTCGCCAGGAGGCCAAGTTTGGGACGATAACCACGCATATTGAAAAACACTTTTTTCGTTGGGCTGATCCGTATCCAAAAACGCTCAATGACCTCGAACATGGCTCTGGTACCCCAAACGATCAGCAGCGCTTGGTCGCCGGGATGATGGATAAGAAAAACCTGCTCGATCTCATTCGCACCTTCACTCTGTTCTCGACTAACGATAAAGGTCAGACCATCAAGATCGTGGGACGATATCAGCAGTTCCGCGCTGTTAAGATCGCCATTAAGCGTCTTATAGAAGGTACGACTCCGCGCGAACGGAGCGGCATCATCTGGCACACACAGGGTTCAGGAAAATCGCTGACCATGATGTTTATGGTGCGTGAGATGTATCAACAACCGAAACTGGCAAGCTGGAAAGTGATATTCGTCACCGATCGGACACAACTCGAAAATCAGTTGAGTGAGACCAGCCAAAGTATTGGGTTCACAGTGAAGACGGCGAACAAAATCAGCGAGTTGAAGGAACTCCTGAGCTCTGATACGTCGGATTTAGTCATGGGCATGATCCACAAATTTCAAGAAGAAGATCTTGAAGAGACTTTCCCTCAGCTTAACGACAGCCCGGATATTTTGGTCATGACTGATGAAGCCCACCGTTCTCAATACAAGCTACTCGGTGCGAATCTCGACAAAGCTATCCCAAATGCTACAAAAATTGGCTATACAGGTACTCCGATTGATAAGACCGAGCAAGTCTTTGGCGACTACATCGACAAGTATACCATGCGTCAGTCCATCGACGACGGAGTGACTCTGGAGATTGTCTATGAAGGTCGCACGCACAACGCGGAAGTCTCTGACCAAGAAGGTATGGATGAGGCGTTTACAGATGTGTTCAGCGATTACAACATTGAGGAAAGACTTGCAATCCTTGGCTACGGTACCCGAAGAGCCTACCTGGAAGCAGAACCGACGATTGAAGCCAAGGCCGGGGATATGGTCGATCACTACCTGAAGCATGTATTCCCGAATGGCTACAAGGCACAGATTGTAGCCACTTCCAGGGAGGCTGCAGTCCGTTACAAGAAGTACATAGACAACGCTCTTGAAGCTTCAACTGCTGATCTGGAAAAGTCAAATCCAAATGGTCTCGATTTGGATCTGTTAAAATCTGTTGAGACAGATGTAGTGATTTCTGCGGAAGGAAACGATTTAAGTCATCTAAAAACATACACAAATTCGAGCAGGCACGAGCGTAGTATTAGAAGCTTCAAGATGGATTTCGGTGGTGAAACTGACGGTGTTACTGGGAATATGGGTATTCTTATAGTCAATAATATGCTTATCACGGGGTTTGATGCCCCTGTAGAGCAGGTTATGTATTTGGATAGAGTCGTTGTAGGCCACAATCTGTTGCAGGCTATTGCGCGGGTAAATCGTGTTGCAGGTGAAGCAAAGGGTAAAGGCTTCGTGATTGATTACGTGGGAATTGGTCATAATTTAAAGAGGGCAATCGATCTATATGATGAGAAAGAGCAAACTGAGATTATCGACACCTTTGTTTTTCCCGAAGAAGCGTTGCGCGAATTAGAGGATAGCCATGCTGAAATCAAGTCTTTTCTTAAGGCGAATGGCTTAGAAGATTTGGCAGACTTTGATGCTTGTTTCGATGTGTTTTATGATGAGGGAATACGATTTGAGTTCATGCAGTCGTTCAAAAAGCTCACTACAGATTTGAACTCAGTGTTTCCAGCTAGACAGGCTTTGGGATATTTAGACGAATACAACACATTAGCTGAAATCAACACGCTCGCTGGTATGCATTTTAGAGATGACCGATTAAGTATGAAAGGAATCCCGCCGAAGCTCCGTGCGATCACAGACAAATACCTGGTGTCAGAAGGTATAGATCAACAGGTCAAACCAGTCTCAATTTTGGACGATTCATTCCAGGAATCTGTTAACAAGCATACGCGAACAAAAACAAAAGCAGCTGAAATCGAACATGCTATTCGACACTATTTAGATGTCGAGTTGAACGACGATCCGGATTTACAAGCATCATTCGCAGAAGCACTTGCTAAAATACTGCAAGAGTTCAAGGATAATTGGAGTAAGGTCCAAGAGGAATTGGAGAAGCTACGAAAGCGTATCATCAACACCAGTAAGGAACCCACATATGGGCTTAATCGAAAAAAACAGATGCCATTCTTCCGGTGCTACAAAAGGGAGATGTTTGGCGAAATTGAACTTAGTGACGATGAGATTTCACTTCTAGTCGATTTAACAAAGCAGGTTTATAATGCTGTCGAACTCGAGGTGAAGCTGATTGGTTTCTGGGAGAGCATACCTGCACGTAACAAGCTGAGGGCTGAGATACAGAAAATACTGCTTGAAACAACCTATGCGGCATTACCGAGTATAGTTGAGAAGAAAGACAGTTTAATCAGCCGCACGATGGAGATCGCGGAGAAGAACAACGAGATTTTACTATATGCGGAATAAGCGGAATAACTGATGATGAACGTGGATTACAAAGTAAAGCGATCGTCTAAACGAAAGAAGTTGACTATTACAGTTGAGCGTAACCGGCAGATCGTGATCTCTGCTCCTACGTCAACTTCGGAGGAGGTAATTAGGGAATTTTTCGAATCGAAACGCCAGTGGATATATGAGAAGACGAATCACCTGCAGAAGTACGAAGCCCGGCCGCATCCGCCTGGTAAGGAGATAGTAAATGGAGAATCTGCTCTATATCTTGGCTATGAGTATCAGATCGAAATCTACACTGGTGATACGACCGAGATACGATTAGAGCAACGTTTTCTTGTACCGAGTTCTTTGGTGGGAGAACGTAGGAAGGTATTTCACAAGTGGTATGTCGACCGAGCGAAAGAGTATCTAATACCTAAAGTAAAATCGTTTGGCAGTACGCTGGGAGTGGAGTTTGCCAGTGCGAAGATCATGGATAGTCGCTACCGATGGGGCTCTTGTACCGTAAAAAACAACATCAACTTAAACTGGCGTTTAATCAAAGCACCTATGTTCGTAATCGACTATGTAATCGTTCACGAACTTGCACATCTGATGGAGGCAAACCACACCTCCCGATTCTGGAATATCGTTAGGACGCATGCACCATTAATGGAGAAGGCGCAGAGATGGCTTAAAGAGAACGGCCAGATTCTCGAACAGGATATCTAGAACGCAGTTCGAATAAAGCAGTATCAGGTATTATCTAAGTCGTCAATTCATCTGTTTTTATGATTATCCGCAGCCACAGACTAGCGCCCTTCCTTCGGTGGCCTGCAGGCCTTCCGTTTCGTAACCATCCCGCATCCACCAGTCCAGCCCGCCCATAAGTTCCTTCACGCTGAAACCCAGCCTGGCCATGTTTAGCGCGCCTTTGGTTGACGCGTTGCAGCCGATACCGTCGCAGTAGGTTACATACAGTGCATCTTTGTCAAGGTTGGACGTGGTGACTGGATCCATGGTCCAGTGAGGTATATTGACAGCACCAGGGATATGGCGTTCCGCGTAGGCTTCCTCGGACCGCGAGTCCACTACGACGACGTCCTTGCCTAGGGTGATGGATTCCCACAGGTCAAAGGAATCGGTCTCGTATTTCAGCTTGTCCTCATAGTGTGCGATCTGATCTTTCATGGAGCCTCCAGTTGGTATGGACTATCGTGGGTTGTTTTACTACACTTCTTGCTTAGTGAATCCAACAAATAACCCAGCACATCTCTTGTATAGCAACTTAGCGTGCTGGGTTGTTTATCCGTGTAAAATACCTACTATGGTATTTCACACTAATGGAATTGTTTACACGGTCACCAGTCAAGAAAATCCACTTGATATTGTGAGTTTTATCTGAACTCCAGATCAAAGGCGGGCGATACTCGAGGAATGTAAATTTTAACAGAATCCTAACTTGAGTTACTCGACCGGTCTATCGATTAATGGTTTCACCTTCGCAGTTTGTGTTTAATCTGAAATAACCAGATATCAATGGACAAGAGTCTGAAACTCTTTCCCACTCATGGGCTTGTGTTTCGTCCAGCTTCCGCTCATTTCAATCAGGATCCGCTGCATCCATGAGAAAGAATCAGGGGTGTAGATTTTTAACACTCTGGCTTTGTATTCGGGATGTTCCTTCATTGCTTTAGTTAAATCATACACCAAGTAACGAGGTGACCAACCAATCATGTGATAATCCAATGTTTGGATTTGAACCGCCACCTTTGAAACAGGATTGGTTAATTCCAAGGTTACATACAGTGGTTCATCTTCTTCTAATTTACGTAGTCGGGACATTGCCGGTTTATTGATATGTCGAGTTCCGTGGAGGAAAAACCGGCACGTAAAGCTGCCATCTGCTTCCTTGCGGATTTTCGGGAATACCTCATAAGAGTCAGTTACACGATTCCCGCCATTAATAGATAGTATCTCAATTGGATCTGCTTCGTCACAGAGATCAAAACTCTTTAGGTAGTCCTCAAATTCTGGTCTCGATCGATTCAGAATTCGATTCTTAAACAACGGAAATAACTCTTTAGACGTATATTCTTGGTCAAAACTAGGGAATTCAACCAGTGGAGCGAATCGCGCTTGTTCCATTGCTCGTTTAGCACCGTAGATATAACGAAACCTAAAGAAAGGTTCATTGATATCGGCATCAAGTCGACCTACGGGATACCATTCACGGGTTGTTACTTGATCTTGCCAAGCAAGAAAAAGTGTTCTTAAGTTCACGAGTCTATCTCCAATAGTTTTTCACGGTTATACAACATTAAACCCATTGCGAATTCTCTAGCGTGTATGCTCATCCAATCATCTGGAATACGATTAACGATTTCCTCAAGGCTGCTTTCGTCAAGTTGGTCTAGTCGTTGCAAAACGGCACTAAAAGATCCGGGTGATTCATTGAATGCCGTGCGCACGACCCCAAGGGGGCTTAGTCCTCTTGTATCTTCGCTAGATCTGTAAATCGGGCTTCGGCCTTTCTCCGAATACCGTCCAACTCTATCCTCTTCTAGCAATCGAATACGCCTATCATCATTGATTTCCCTTCCCAGAGATGATGCGTGGTCATATGACGGTGCCACGGATTTCGACACCATATGAAAATCCATCAATACTCCCCAGTTTTCATGATGTCGATCAGTGTTACCAATAAACGCATCTAAGGTTATATATTCACAAAATGTTTGCTTAGCACTTTCGGATTTTTCTTGTTCAAACACTGCCTCAAGAACACTCCAGATATTAAACAGGGTATGGTCTGATTGCTTTTGTACCTTTTCTGGCTCATATTCATTAAAAATAAAACTCAGAAGCTGGTTACCATGTATCAGTTCGTGGTAACGATCGGTAAATGACTTGGTCGCTGTTCCTTTGGTTTGTCTGAAAACTGCTAACTCGACAATCGCATGTGGGATATTGAGTAATTCTGCAACTTCAGATGCGACTTTTTCAGCCCAATGTTCGCCCCTACCCTCTCGATGGTATTTAAAAAGCCATAATTCATCTTCAGATTCGGATCGATTGAACCAGAATTTAGGTTTGCTACCCATTTCTTCTTGGAGATACTGATCTTCCTGTATTTCCTCAATCTGAAAGTCATTCAACTTCCGCCTCATTTTTCTTGGTCTATTCCATTGGGCCGTAACGCTCTGTTTTGCAAATATCCCGACGTTGTTTTGAAATTACCGCTAATGACCTTTTGGGTTTTATATAACACGTGTTGTCTGCTATCTAGTTAGCAATTTTGTCGACTTAAGTCTCAGGTCACTTATAAAGTCAGCGGGTAATCTCCACCAATTGTACATATGGTAGGTGTTTTCATTTTCACGATGTTAGACCTAATGATGTCAGATAAACAACTTGTACTCCATTACAAGTCAATCCATACGATTTCGCTGTTATTTTACGAACTATCTACCTGCCAGTATATCGACCTATTTAGGATGGAAGGTGCGGATACACTCTCGAATCACTCGGATTAGTGATTCGACATAGTCTTCGAGAGACTTCCGCGTTGTGTAATCCTTGCCCAAATTGCAGGGTGGTGAAGTTAAAATCAGTTTGAAAAGTCGTCTGGGAAAGAACCTAGAAACGTAAGGCTATCTTCAAAGGCAAGGGTTAGCGAAAAACCAAGGGTATCTCGACCAGATTTGTCTGAGGGTTTGTCGTAATCGTCCGGCGAAGTATCGCCGATGCCTACCCAGGCCGACACAGACACTGGGTATCTCCTTTCGGTATGAAGGCAGACAGGACCGCCCTGTCCGACCGAACGTAACTTGCTGTTCGGTACTACAATTATACTATTTTACTGTAGGCGTCGCAATACTAATTTAATCAGATACTATGCCGAAGCGATTTCTAACGATATCCTGCTTGTGTGCTTAATTGTACAGATTAGTTAGCTGGAGAAATTTTGCTATTGTCGTGAACTGTCAGCACATCGTTTTTGAAAAATCTCATGCCAGACATGAAAGCACTTCTTTTCTAGGGTGAAACCTCTGGATGGATAGATCAAGGAAGTCGCCCAATTCCGCGAATCCCAAAAGCCTTAAAACCACCATCCAGTGGATCGGCCTGATCGCCGGTCCCGCGCTGGCACTCCTGCTCTACGGCCTGCTGCCCCACGCGTACCCGAACAGCGCGGGCGAGACGGTCGAATTCTCGAACGCGGGCCGGGCCACGATGGCGCTGGCGGCGTGGATGGCGGTCTGGTGGATGACGGAGGCCGTTGAGCTGTACGCAACGGCGCTCCTGCCCCTGGTCACCCTTCCGTTGACCGGCGCGGCTTCGGTACGCGCTGCGGCCGCGCCTTACGCCCACGAACTGATCTTCCTCTTCATGGGCGGCTTTCTCATTGCCCTGGCCATGCAGCGCTGGGGGCTCCATCGACGTCTTGCCCTCCGTGCGCTGCGTGCGGCCGGCGACCATCCGGCGGGCATCGTGGCGTGCTTCATGGGCGTGACGGCCTTCTTCAGCATGTGGGTGTCCAACACGGCCACAGCGGTCATGATGCTGCCTATCGCGCTAAGCATCATCAGCCTGGTGGAGCAGGTGGAACCCGGCAGCGTGGGAGGCGGCGGTGGGAACGGCAGTACCGGAGGTGACGGCGCGGATAACGTCGGGGCCGTATCGAAGGCGCGGCCCCATTTCGCCCTGTGCCTGCTGCTGGGCATCGCCTACGCGGCGTCCATCGGCGGCATCGGCACGATCATCGGCACCCCGCCCAACGTGTTCCTCGCCTCCTACATCCAGTCCAACCTCGGCCAGGAGATCAGCTTCGTGCGGTGGATGGGCGTGGGGCTTCCCCTGGTGGCCGTCTTCCTGCCGCTGGCCTGGCTAATGCTGACCCGGGTCCTGTATCCCCTGCGGGGCGAGCGCATTGAGGGGAGCAGGGAAGTGACGGAAAGAGCCTACCGGGAACTGGGCGTCATGTCGCGGGGGGAAAGAATTGTCCTGGCGGTGTTCCTGCTCGCGGCCGTGTCGTGGATTACAAGGCCGCTGCTGCTGAACGTCCGGATCGGGGATATGCACCCGCTGGCGGGCCTGTCCGATCCGGTCATCGCCATGGTCGCGGCCCTGGTCCTCTTCGTCGTGCCGGTGGACGTGAAACGGCGGGTATTCGTGATGAACTGGGAAACAGCCCTGAAGCTCCCCTGGGGGATCCTCCTGCTCTTCGGAGGCGGCCTAAGCCTGGCAGCGGCCATCCGTGTCAACGGCGTGGGGGAGTACATCGGGCACCAGCTGGGGATCCTGTCCGACATCCCTGTTTTGCTGCTCGTCATGGCCGTCATCGCGCTGGTGATATTCCTCACGGAACTGACCAGCAACACCGCCACCACGGCCACGTTCATCCCCATCCTGGCCGCACTGGCACCGGTATTCGACCTGCACCCCTACATGCTGATCGTGCCGGCCGCCATCGCCGCCAGCTGCGCTTTCATGCTGCCGGTCGCCACGCCGCCCAACGCCATCGTCTTCGGGTCCGGCCACGTCACCATCCAGCAGATGATCCGCGCCGGGTTCTGGCTGAATCTGGCCGGCGTCGTCCTGATTACCCTACTCGTATATACGATGATGATGCGGATGCTGGGGGTTTGATTCCCATGCATCCCGGCCAGCAGGGGCGAATTCCTTGCCGGCAGGGCGAATCCCCGCCTGAGTAACCCACCGGTGTAACGCGCGCCGCGTCCCGTGGAGTCGGACATGCTCAATAACGACCTGGTCATCGCACTGCGTCACTTCAGCCGCAACAAGGGTTACACCCTGGTCAACGTCCTTGGCCTTGCGGTCGGCATGGCCTGCGCCATTCTGATCTTCCTGTACGTCGGACACGAATTGAGCTACGACCGCTACCACGAACAGGCCGACCGGATCTACCGGGTCGTCTTCAACGACAACGCAAAAACACCCCGCAGCGTAGGGCCCGCGCTGCAGGCCGACTTCCCTGAAGTACAGGACCTGCTGCGTTTGCACCCCACGACCGGCACCTGGGTCATGAAGTACGAAGACCGGATTTACTACGAAAGAGCGGTCTACTGGGCGGGAAGCTCGCTGTTCGACTTCTTCGCGCTGCCTCTGGTCCAGGGCGATCCGGAAAGCGCGCTCGAAGCGCCGTACACCGTGGTCATCAGCGAAGATACGGCCCGCAAGTATTTCGGCGACAAAGATCCGATGGGCAAGACGATCGTAGCCGACAACGGCTTCATGCTGCTGACGGTCACCGGGATCTTGGAAAACATGCCGGCGAATACCCATTTCCAGGCCGATTTCTTTATTTCGCTGGCATCGGGGTACGAGGAGTACGGTCGATGGTCCCGGGAGAATTGGGATTCGTTCTTCTTCTACACCTACATCATGCTGGAACCAGGGGTTTCACCGGCGGAGCTGGCCGCGAAGCTTCCCGGTTTCGTGGACCGGCACGTGGGCGAGCAGCTCCAGCGGCGCGGCGGCCGCTACGAGTTTTCGCTGCAGCCGGTCACCAATATACACCTGTATTCCCACCTCGAGAACGAGCCCGGCATCAACACCGATATCAGCTATGTCTACATCCTGGCCGCCATGGGCCTCTTCATTCTTGTGATCGTCTGCATCAACTACGTGAACCTGACCACTGCGCAGTTCGTCCACCGGTTTCGGGAGATCGGCATGCGGAAGGTACTCGGCGCGTCAAGGTTGCACCTGGTCCGGCAGTACCTGGGAGAGTCAGTCCTGCTGGCTTTCGCGGCCCTGCTGATCGCCCTGCTGGCGGTTTGGCTCGTATCTCCCTGGTTCGACGCGCTGACGGGCATGCCGGCATCCGCGGGGTTCATGGGGAATGCGGTCTGGTGGGTGGCCTTGCCGGCCGCGGCGGTCTTCATCGGCCTGTTGTCCGGAGGCTATCCAGCCATCCGGCTCTCCGCCTTCGGGACGGTTCCCGGACTCAAGGAAGGCCGGTCAGCGTGCCTTGGCCGACCAGGCCGGCCGCACGAAACGGACCGGGCGCTTTCGAGGAAGGTGCTCGTCGTCGTCCAGTTCGCCATTTCCATCGCGCTGATCATTGGCACGGGGGTTCTGTTCAGTCAGATCAGCTACATCCAGAACAAGCACCTGGGTTTCGACAGGGAGCAGGTAATCGCCATTCCCTCGATCGCCGAGGTGGCCTACCAATACCAGCCCTGGAAGGACGAACTGCTCAGGCACAGCGGGGTGGTGGACGCGAGCCAGGGCGTCTACCTGCCCGGCCTGGAGGGGAACATCGGGTGGGTGACCTCCGAAACGGCCTGGCGCGTTGACGATCCGAACCAGGTCAAGCACGACCTCCAGGGCATTATCGTCGCCGCGGGCTACGCGGAGACTCTGGGACTCGAATTGCTGGCGGGTAGGTCGTTCAGCGGCCCGTTGGACAGCAAGGCCGAATCCGACAAGATCCTGCTCAACGAGTCCGCCCTCCGGGTCCTGGGCTGGGATACGCCCGAAGAGGCCCTGGGAGAACAGGTCCAGTTCGGCATCGGCATGACGCAGACCGTCATCGGCGTGGTCCGGGACTTCCACCTTCGGTCGCTGCACCTGCCCATCGAACCGCTCGTGATCCTTTACGGCCGCGGGCAGCTCATGGTGGTCCGGATCCAGCCCGGGGAGACGACGCGTACGCTGGATCTTATCGAACAGGCCTGGGCGCGGTATTTCCCGGACTTCCCCTTCACCTTCTCCTTCATCAACGAGGATATCGACCGGCTGTACCGGGCCGAAGAGCGCATCGGGTATGTCTTCGCGGTTTTTGCGGTGGTAGGGGTGCTGCTCGCCTGCATGGGCCTCTTCGCGCTGGTCTCCTACACGGTCGAGCGCCGGGTCCGGGAGATCGGTATCCGCAAGGCGCTGGGCGCATCCTCACGCCGCATGCTCGTCCTGCTGTCCGCCGAGTTCGCGGCTCTCGTTCTCCTCGCCAACGCCATCGCCTGGCCGGCCGCCCGGCTGTTCATGAACCGCTGGCTCGAGTCCTTCGCCTACCGGATCGAGATGGGATGGGGGATCTTCTTCGCCTCTGGCGGAATAGCCCTGCTGATCACGATGATCACCATCGGATACCACGTGATCCGGACCGCGCTGGCCAATCCGGCCGAAGTGCTACGGGGCGAGTGAGGACGGACTACGCCCGGTCCAGAACCAGGTCCCGCCCCGCCACGAGGCTGGCCATCTTGCGGTCCGCCACGCTGCGGGGGAGCATCCAGAAGCCGCAGTCGGGGTGCACCCAGCGTACGCGCTCCGGTCCGAGCACGTCGACGGCGTGTTCGATGCGCCGGGCGACCTCGTCCGGCGATTCCACGCCGTTGTCCTTGATGTCGACCACGCCCACGCCCAGTGCAATGTCTTCGCGCAAATCCCTGAACATCGGCAGCTCGTCGTAACCCCGCCTCGCGAACTCCAGGACGAGATGGTCGACGTCCAGATTGTTCAGGAATCCCATCAGGTCATTCCAAAGGCCGGCCTGGATGCTCTGCCCGCCGTAGTTGCCGAAGCAGAGGTGCAGTCCCTTCTCGCCCTGCACAGCGCCAAGCACGTGGTTGACGGGTTCGTGAGCCCAGTCCGCATCCTCGGGATGGCCGGTCAGGTTGGCCTCGTCCACCTGCAGGATCGGCGCGTCGATCTCGGCGACCTGCCTGCGTAACACCTCGGCAATATCCATCGTCATGGCACGCAGATCGCCGTAGTGCTCGTCCAGGAGGGTCTTGGCCAGCATGTAGGGCGAGGTGACGGTGAACTTGAGGGTGTGGTCCGTGAGCGTTCGCATGGTCTGCCATGCGGACGGCAGGTTGAGCGCGCCTTCCCCGATCTTACCGCGTACGATACCGCCCGGGGTACTCCGGAAAGCCATGCCCTCGCGCTTCCGAAAATCGGCGAGGATCTCGCGGGAGACCTCCGTTGTGATCCCGGACATGGGCCGGATAAAATACTCGATCATCCCGTTGGTCTCCGGGTGGCCGACGTCGAAGCGGGACAGCTCCCCGTCGGTGAGCACATCGATCCCGGCCAGTTCCTGGGTCTTCAGGATCACCTTGGCCGCGTCGATCAGGTTGGGCGTGGTGGGATAGGCCGCCAGCCAGTCCGGGATGGGATAGCTGCCGACCACGGTGGTCTTGATCTCGGGTTTTGCCATTACGGAAACTCCCTAGGTAAGCAAGGACCTGCTTCGGGATCGATCCGGACGCAGGGCTTTTCAAATAACATGACGACAAAATGAAATGTACATTATGCATCTCAAAGTTGGTATCAATACCGACACAAGTGTAATCAACAGTGTATTGCCGCAGCCGCTTTGTAAAGTGTTGATTGCGCACTCTACGTCAGCAGGGCGCCTCCTGATCTACACGGCCCGATCTCCAGATACCCGATATGCTTAAAAGCTACCTAAACATAGCGATTCGCCATATGGCCAGGGAGAAGGGATATACGGCCATCAACGTTCTCGGCCTGGCTGTCGGGATGATCTGCGCCATGCTGATCTTCCTCTATGTCAGCTTCGAACTCAGTTACGACCGATATCATGAGAAGGCGGACCGCCTGTACAGGGTGGCGGTCAACAACGACGCCAGGACGCCTCCGGCCCTGGGGCCGGCGCTGCAGGAGGACTTCCCCGAGATCCAGGGTTTCGTCCGGCTGCTCCCGACGACCGGTACGTGGATCATGAAACACGAAGGGAATATCTACTATGAGAACCGGGTCTACTGGGCGGACAACGCCCTGCTGGACCTCTTTACCTTCCCGCTGATCCGCGGCGATTCCCGAACGGCCCTGGAAGCGCCCTACGCCGTCGTGATCAGCGAAGACACGGCCCGGAAATACTTCGGCGAAGAAAATCCGATGGGCAAAACGATTGTCGCCGACAACGGCTTCATGATGCTGACCGTTACCGGGGTCATGGAAAATACGCCGCAAAATACCCACTTTCAGGCCGACTTCTTCATTTCGCTGACCTCCGCGTCTCAGGAGGATCTCGGATACTGGTCGTGGATCAATTTCTACACGTACATCGTGCTGCCGGAGGGTCATTCGCACGCAGCCATTGAGGAGCGGCTTCCCGCTTTCGTGACAAGGCACATCGGGGAAGGGCTCAGGGAACGGGGCGGCAGCTTCGAACTCTTTCTGCAGCCAGTGACGGACATCCATCTCCATTCCAATCTCGAACACGAGACCGGCGCCAACAGCGATATCACCTATGTCTACATCCTTTCGGCCATAGCGCTCTTCATCCTGTCCGTCGCCTGTATCAATTTCATCAACCTGTCAATTGCCCGGTTTGCCGGCCGGACCAGAGAAGTGGGCTTGCGTAAAGTGTTTGGCGCGTATCGCTTTCAGTTGATCCGGCAGTTCCTGGGAGAATCGGTCCTGGTAACCTCCATGGCGCTGGTGATCGCCCTGGCGGCCATTTCATTGATCTCCCCGTATTTCGACAGCTTTGCGGGAAAACCGGTAACCACGGAATTCGCGGGGTCCGGTTTCTGGTGGCTCGTCCTTCCGGCCGGTGCGCTGCTCGTGGGTTTGTTGTCCGGAAGCTACCCGGCGATGCTGCTTTCCGCCCTGCAGCCGGTTCAAAGCGTGAAGGGAGGGCCGCAACTCGCTGCGGCCGGAGGACTTTCGCGGAAGATCCTGGTGGTCATCCAGTTTACGATTTCCATCGCGATGATCATCAGCACGGGCATTCTGTTCAATCAGATGGCATACCTCCAGAGCAAGCATCTGGGTTTCGATAAAGACCAGGTGATCGTTATACCGACTATAAATGTCGTCCTGGACAAATTCCAGCCGTGGAAGGAAGCTTTGCTGCAACATACCGGCGTGGCCGGAGTGACCCACAGCAATTCCCTGCCGGGGCTCGAGGGGAACATAGGCCAGGTATCGACCGGCACGATACAGCGGGCCGATGATCCGGGCAATATCCGGCATGACGTGCAGGGCCTGAACGTCGGTCTGGACTTCGTGGAGACCCTCGGCATGGAATTGCTCGCCGGCCGGTCTCATAGCGGTGCGATGTCCAGGGATTCCGAAGCGTTGAACATCGTAATCAACGAAACCACGCAGCGTGTGCTGGGCTGGAATACGCCGGCGGCGGCCATCGGCAAGGAGGTCCTTTTCGGTAGAGGCTGGACTGGAACGGTTATCGGTGTGGTCCGGGATTTCCATTTCAGATCGCTGCACCTGAAGATAGAGCCGCTCGTGCTGTTTCTGGGCGGCGGTCTCCATCTGACGGTCCGGCTTCATCCCGGTGATCCGGGACAAACGCTGGATTACATTGAAAGCCAGTGGTTGCGGATGTTCCCAGACATTCCTTTTGCGTATACATTTCTCGACGAGAACATCGAACGCCTGTACAGGTCGGAAGTACGGATCGGTTACGTTTTCGGCGTATTCGCCCTGGTGGCTGTTTTCCTTGCCTGCCTGGGCCTGTTCGCGTTGGTTTCCTTCACGATGGAACGAAGAACCAGGGAGATCGGCGTGCGCAAAGCGTTGGGCGCTTCCATCCAACAGGTTTTGGCGTTGCTGTCGGGCGAATTCGTGGGACTCGTGCTCATCGCCAATGTATTTGCCTGGCCGGCGGCCTGGCTGATCATGCAACGTTGGATGGAGTCCTTCGCCTACCGTACGGAGATTGGCTGGGAAATCTTTTTTCTTTCCGGCGTCACCGCCCTGCTAATCACGCTGGTCACCATCGGCTATCGCGTGGTTCGGACCGCACTCGCCAATCCGGCGGACGTGCTACGGAACGAGTGACCCCATGAAAAACGTCGTCATCGTCGGAGGCGGCTTCGCCGGACTGAACGCGGCCAAGAAACTCGGCGGCAGGGCCGACGTCCGCGTTACCCTGGTCGACCGGCAGAACTACCACCTGTTCCAGCCGCTGCTCTACCAGGTGGCCATGGCCGGCCTGTCACCCGCCGACATTGCCACGCCCATACGGAGCGTGCTCGCCCGCTGCCGAAACATCTCGGTGCTTCAGGGATCGGTCGAGGGGGTCGACCTGCAGGCGCAGGCCGTATCGGCGGACTTCGGCCGGCTGGAGTTCGATTACCTGCTGCTCTGCTGCGGGTCGATGCCGAGTTACTTCGGCCACGGAGACTGGGAGGAAAACGCGCCCAGCCTGAAGACGATACCGCAGGCCACGGAGATCCGCCGGCGCTTGCTGAGCGCCTTCGAGGCGGCGGAACGGACCGACGATCCCGAGACACGCCGGCAGCTGCTGACCTTCGTCGTCATCGGCGGCGGCCCGACCGGCGTCGAGCTGGCGGGCGCCATCGGGGAAATGAGCCGTTTCACGCTTGCAAGGGACTTCCGGAACATCGACACCCGGCTCACGCGGGTCATCCTGATCGAATCGGGTCCGCGCATCCTCTCGATGTTCTCCGAGCAGCAGGCGGCCCGTGCGGCGCGGGACCTGGAAAAGCTCGGCGTGCAGGTCTGGCCGAACACCCTGGCGACGGACATCGACGAACACGGCGTGCAGGCGGGACCGGAACGCATTGCGTCCTCTACAGTGCTTTGGGCGGCTGGGGTGCGGGGGGTTGAAGTCGCGGGACTGATCGGCCGACCTGGACAACAACCGGAACGCGCTCGAACAGACCGCGGGAGCGGCGTCGAGACGGACCGGAGTGAAAACGTGAGGTTAGACCGCGGCGGTCGCGTGGTGGTCGACGAAGACCTGACTATCCCCGGCCATCCGAACGTGTTCGTCGCGGGCGACCAGGCCTGCTTTACCCACCAGACCGGCGCGCCGCTTCCCGGTACGGCGCCCGTGGCGATCCAGCAGGGCCGGTACGTGGCGCGGGCGATCTGCCGCGACCTCGCGGGCAAGCCGCGGGAGCCCTTCCGGTTCGTCGACCGGGGCCAGATGGCGACCATCGGCCGCAGCCGCGCCGTGGCGGAAATCGGCAAGCTCAGGTTCTCCGGCTGGTTCGCGTGGATCACGTGGCTGGTGGTCCACGTCTACTTCCTCGTCGGATTCAAGAACCGGCTGCTCGTCGTGCTGCACTGGGCCTGGTCCTACGTGACGTTCCGGCGCGGCGCGCGCCTGATCGTCGAACGCGAGTGGCGGTTCGGCGGACGCGCCGGGCGCAAGGACAAGACCGTGCCCGCCGCGGACAAGACCGTGCCCGCCGCGGACAAGACCGTGCCCGCCCGGGACGTAACAAGGACAGAAGGAAAGGATTGATGACAGGAAGCCACCTCTCCATGGCCCTGCGGCACATGGGCCGGTATCGGAGTTATACGGCCATAAACGTCCTCGGTCTCGCCGTCGGGATGATATGCGCCATCCTGATCTTTCTGTACGTGCGCTACGAACTTAGCTACGACCGCTACCACGAAAAGGCCGACCGCATCTACCGGGTAACGCTCAACGACAGCGCGCGGTCGCCCCGTGAACTGGGTCCGATGCTCCAGGCCGACTTCCCCGAAATCCAGCACTTCGCCCGGATGCTTCCCACCATCGGCACGTGGATCATGAAGCACGAAGACCGGATCTACTACGAGAAAAGCGTGTACTGGGTCAACAATGCACTGTTCGACGTCTTTACTTTTCCCCTGGTGAGAGGCGATCCGGATCACGCCCTGGAATCGCCGTACACGGTGGTCATCAGCGAAGACACCGCCCGGAAGTACTTTGGCGATGAAGATCCCATGGGCAAAACCATCATCGCCGACAACGGATACATGCTGCTGACCGTCACCGGCGTCATGGAGAACATACCGGAAAACGCCCACTTCCACGCCGACTTCCTGATCTCCCTGGCTTCGGCATACGACAAGTTCGAATGGAACAGGTCTGCGGGGATCTGGTTCTCCACGCTGTTCTATAACTATATCGTCTTGCCGGTAGGCCATCCGCTGGAGGAGACCCAGCGGAAATTGCCCGGTTTCGTGGAGAGACATGTCGAAGCGAGTTACCTGGAAGATCTCGACCGTTACGAATTGTCGCTGCAGCCCGTCACCGACATACACCTTTTTTCCCATCTCGAGAACGAGCACGGCGCAAACACCGATGTGGCCTACGTGTACATCCTGATCGCCATCGGGCTGTTCATCCTGGTCATCGCTTCGGTGAATTATGTAAACCTGTCTACCGCACAGTTCGTGCACCGGGCCCGCGAGATCGGCATGCGCAAGGTACTCGGGGCGTCCCGGGGGCAGTTGATCCGGCAGTGCCTGGGGGAATCGGTCCTGATGACCATCCTGGCCGTGTTGATCGCCCTGGCGGCCGTCTACTTCATCGCGCCGTATTTCGACGCGCTGCTAGGCCAGTCGATAGCCTCGGACCACGCGCTGCATCCCCTGTGGTGGCTCGCCCTGCCGGTCATCGCGGTCCTCATCGGACTCCTTTCGGGCGCATACCCCGCCCTCGTGTTTTCCTCCATGCGGGCCATTCCCGGGCTCAAGGAAGGACGGCCCTACCTGCCGGGCGGCGCATGGTCCCGGAAGATCCTGGTCGTTTTTCAGTTCGCCATTTCCACCGCGCTGATCATCGGCACCGGCATCCTGTTCAGCCAGTTGAACTTCATTCAGCACAAGAATCTGGGCTTCGAAAAGGACCAGGTGATCGTGATTCCGACGGTCGAGCAAGTGGCGACCAACTACCAGCCGTGGAAAGATGCCCTGTTGCAGCACCCCCTTGTGGAGGGTGTGAGCCAGGCCATCACCCTGCCCGGCCTGTTCGGCACCGTCGGCCGACCGTCGACGGGCACGATGCAGCGTGTAGAGGACCCGGATCACGTCAGGCACAGCATCCATGGTTTCCAGGCCTCCGTGGACTTCGTGGAGACGATGGGCATGGAACTGCTCGCGGGCCGGTCCCATCGCGGGGCTTTCAGAAACGACACGGAGTGGGAGCACATCGTGATCAACGAGGCGGCGGTGCGCGTCCTGGGCTGGGAAACGCCCGAAGAGGCCATCGGGCAGCAGATCCGGTTCGCCAGTGGATACACGCACACGGTGATCGGCGTGGTCCGGGACTTCCACTTTCGGACCCTGCACCTGGAAATCGAACCGCTGGTGCTCTTTCACGGCACCGGCCTGCACCTGGTGGTCCGGATCCGACCGGAGGATATCAGGAGCACCCTGGATTACATCGAAGCGGCATGGTCGGATTTCTTCCCCGATTTTCCTTTCGCCTTTACGTTGCTCGACGAAGACATCGGCCGCCAGTACCGGAACGAAATGCGTATCGGCTACTTCTTCGGCGTGTTCGCCCTGGTGGCGGTTTTCCTGACCGGCCTGGGTCTGGTCGCCCTGGTCTCGTTCACGGCCGAGCGGCGCACCCGGGAGATCGGTATTCGAAAGGCGCTGGGCGCTTCCGTGCGCCGCCTGCTGGGCATGCTGTCCGCCGAATTCGTCGTGCTCGTGCTTGTGGCCAATCTCGTTGCGTGGCCGACGGCCTGGCTGATCATGGGACGCTGGCTGGAGAGCTTCGCCTACCGGATCGAGATGGGGTGGGGGATTTTCTTTGCTTCCGCCGGCGCCGCGCTGTTGATTTCGATGGCCACCATCGGCTATCACGTGACCAGGGCCGCGCTGGCCAATCCCGCGGAAGTGCTGCGCAGTGAGTGAGAAATGAGGACCGGATGGAAAAACGGATGGAAGAACGGATGAAATCGGCACAATCCTGGGACCCGGAACGCTATGCCCGCAACGCCCGGTTCGTCGCGGACCTGGGCATGCCCGTGTTCGAGTTGCTGGATCCGCAACCCGGCGAACGTATCCTGGACCTGGGGTGCGGCGATGGGGCGCTGACGGCGAAACTGGTGGATATGGGCTGCAGCGTCGTCGGCGTGGACAGCAGCGCGGAGCAGATCGAGGCGGCGCGGAAGCTGGGTCTCGACGCCCACGTCACGGACGGGCACGCGCTGGATTTCGAAGGCGAATTCGACGCGGTGTTCAGCAACGCCGCCCTGCACTGGATGGGCCATCCGGACGAGGTGATCGTGGGCGTGCGCCGCGCGTTGAAACCCGGCGGACGATTCGTGGCGGAGTGCGGCGGGCACGGGTGCGTGAATACCATTGTACTGGCACTCACGGAGGCACTCAAGCGGCGCGGCCTGTGGAAGGAGGGAATCAATCCGTGGTATTTCCCCACCGACGATGAATACAGGGGCCGGCTGGTCCGGCAGGGGTTCGACGTGCAGTACATCGCGCTGATCCCCCGGCCCACGCCGTTGCCCGGAGATATCGGCGGCTGGCTCGAGACCTTCGCCGAAAGCTTCACGTCCCGGGTTCCTGTCGCGGACCGACCGGAGTTTCTGGACGAGGTCCGGGAAGCCATGCGGCCCAGCCTGTGCGATGCGGACGGCGCATGGACGGCAGACTACATCCGGTTGCGGTTTTCGGCGGTGAAGAAGGGGTGAGGTGAATCAGAACCAACAACGTGAGAAAGGATGCTAGAATATGTCTCCCAAGAAGGCAGCATTAGATTCGGAAATGGTACATCGTTTCGTGTACGACGCCCACAGCGATTTCGAGAGCGTCAAGGCATTGCTGGACAAAGAACCTGCACTGGTCAATGCCTGCTGGGACTGGGGCGGCGGCGACTGGGAAACCGGGCTCGGGGCGGCCGCGCATATGGGACGCAGGGACATCTCGGAATACCTGCTGCAGCATGGGGCGCGCATCGACCTCTATGCCGCGGCCATGTTGGGGAAGCTGAGCATCGTGCAGGCCGTTCTCGCCGACAATCTATCTGAAAAAGACAAGCCGGGCCCCCACGGGATCTCGCTCATGGCTCACGCGAGAAAGGGAGGCAAGGAAGCCGCGGAAGTCGTGAAGCTGCTGAGGTCCCTGGACAAGAAGCCGAAGTGAACGGAGAAAGAGCAATTTGCGGAGAACTATCCAAACCCATTCGACAGAGCGCGACGGCAAGCGGTACATCTGGTACACCGAACGGCTGTGGGAGCTGGCGAAGGACCTGCCGGTATACGATGTCGACGTCGATCTTTTCGAGGAGCTGGACCGGGACTGCTGGTTCGGCGAAGGCAGGACGCCGACCATACGGGAGGTGGCCGACCACTGCCGGCGGATCAACGAGACCGACCCGCGCTACCCCGTGATCTTAAACGACAACGGGCAACTCATGGACGGCGGTCATCGGCTTGCGCGTGCTCTGCTTGAGGGGCGAAAGACGGTGAAGGCGGTGCGTTTTGAGGAGATGCCGGAACCGGATGAGATCGAGGCGTTGTGATCACAAGCAAATGATGTCGTAATATCACAAGTCTTATGTACTTCGCGTAGCACCTACCCCATCCGCAGACTCCGGTCCTCAAGCGGCAAATCGACTCGCACGTTTCCCCGGCGGTGAGATTCCCTTAATGCAATGGCGATTTCGAGGGCTTCACGTCCGAACTCGCCCGGGCAGGTCGTCTCTCTTCCCGCTTCAATGGAACGGCATACGCCTTCTATCGCATCGACCATGGAACTCCGGGGATGCCAGGGCCCAGGCAGGTGGGTATGGGCAGGCGCGCCAGTCACTGGATGAGGCGCCCACAACTCGAACTGGGCGTGGGAGTTTCGGGATACGATACGGCCGGTTTCGCCGATGAACTCGAGGGACCAGGAGTAGACGTGCGATTCGGACCGTGAGTTCAGGATGGTCCGGATCCCGTTCTCGTATACGATTATTCCTGATCCGGGGATATCGGTTTCGGACCGCGCCTGCTCGTCCGTGTCGATCAGGCCGACGACCCACTGCGCGGGCGCGCCGGCGAAAAGCCGTAGCAGGGCCAGGGTGTGGCTCTGGATATTGGACAGCGTCGACGGGCTGTGGCAGACCATGGACTTCAGGGGGCCGATGGCGCCTTCGGCAATGAGCCTGCGTGCCGTCGTATAGTAGCCGTACCAGTTGAGATGGCAGGCCATGGCGAGGATGACGCCGTTCCTGGCGCAGGCGTCGATCATGGCATCGGCCTCGGCCAGCGTGCGGCACATGGGCTTCGTGGCGAAGATGGCCTTCACGCCCAGTTCGGCCAGTCCCACCGTGATCTCCGCGCGCGGCTCGGGCCGCGTAGTCAGGCAGATCACGTCGATCGCTTCCTTCTCGACCATCTCCTTGTAGTCGGTGTACAGGGCCGCACAGCCCCAGCGCCGCCTGAAATCCGCGAGCTTGGCGGGGTCCTCGTCCGCGGCGGCCACGAGATCGATCCCCCTCGCCTCCATCATGGCCGGCGCGTGCGCCCATGGCCACGGGTAATGGGGCTGACCGACGTGCTCGTCGTCGATGGTACTGCCCATCCTCCCGCAACCGACCACGGCGCCGCGATAGGTATGCTCCGGTGCGGTGGCTCGCACGGTTTGAAAGGCTTCGCCTCCAGAGTCCGGCATTGGCGTTACTTCCTCGAGATCAGCGGTCGACCTGATGGTCGTCGGAAATCCGAAGATGACCCTCGACCCGACCCAGGCGGGTATTCACCCCATCCATGCGGGTGTTCACCCGATCCAGGCGGGTGTTTATATCGTGTATTTCGGTCCGAACCTCTGAGAACTTGACATTCATTTCGGTTCGTAGTCCTTTGATATCCTCCCGCAAAATCCCGATGTCCTCCCTCAGTACATTCGTCGAACGCCCCAGGAAGGTCAGGATCGCCACGACGAGGACGCCGGCGGCCGTGGTTCCCTGAATGAATATACCGATGGTTTCCATGGTCAGGTCCTTTCATTGAGGTTGAATGAGCACTCCGCTTAATGGATTAGTGTGCGTAGTCTCACCAAACCTCGTAACTGAACTTCTCCTGACCTGGATGGGTTGCGTGACCTGGATGGATCACAGGTTCTGGCACGGGCGCGTATAGTGACTATTTCGATCCACCGAAGTCCGCTACAGGGAAAACGTCATACCTGCGCCAAACCTGAGCCCGTTCAGGGTGATAGAACGATTCGTATCCTGGTCGTCCCCGCTCATGCGATGGTACTTCAAATCCAGTCGGACGCCAAGAAGCCCGATGTCGTTGGTAAAAAACCACACATCGCATCCCCCGCCGACGAATCCGCCGATTGACGTGCTCCTGTGGGCCAATATCCTCGGCGGGCGTTCGATGGTTCCCAGGAGGACGCTTGGGAAGTTCGCGTTATAGCGGCCCGCGCCGGCCTGCAGATACATTCGGGTTGTCCGCGAGACCATGGTGGAGGTTTCTGCGAAGAACGACAGGGCCGAAATGTATGCGCCCGGTATCCTGGGTGAGTGGTCCAGGTTGTTCACCGTGTACTCGGCATGAGGAGTTACCATGAACTGCGACCAACTGGCGCCCGCCCAGAGAAAACCCGTAATGCGGACCGAAACGCCCAGGTCGCCGCCCAGGTAGGACCTGGCCGCCATCTTGAGATTCGGCAGCGGCACGCGGGCCTGGCCGGCTTCGGTTGGCGCCAGTCTCGTGGCCTCCAGGCCCAGTTCGCCGAACTGCGCCATCCAGTTTCCGGTATACCACATCGCCAATTGTGCGCCCTTCGAGCGGGTTGCGAATCGGGTGGACCGTTCAGTTTCGTTCCGGTATATGGCGTCGGCCAGGTACTGCCGGATGCTGCCGGCGTTCGGACGGTAGATTTCCTCGTAACCGATCTGGTTCGGCCTTAACTCGATCAACATCATGAACAGGTCTGCTGCTTCACCATATGTTTCCTGGTCGAAGAGTTCGACCGCGCTATCGTAAATCGCCTGCAGCCTTGCGATTTCCGACGCGATGTACCCCGCTTTCTGACTCTGGGCCAGCAGGAAGTTGTTGCGGGCAGCCTGCTCATCACCCCGCTCCAGTAATGCCAGAAACGTAAGGAATGAGGATAGTGCGGTGGATCCAGCCTTCTCCTGCGTGAACTCATCCCGTTTCAGGGCGGCTTCGTCCAGGTCTATACCGTAGGCCGCGCTCGCCTGTGGGTGGTCCGGATCTATTTCGAGACATTTCCGGTAGTATTCCGCGGCAGTCTCCACTTCCTCCCGTAAGGCCGCAAACAGCGCTTGCTGGTACAGGTATTCCGCCAGTGCCAGGCGCACGTTCTCCCAGTTGTCCCATTCCTCCAGGTATCTGCCGGCGGAATAGGGCGACCGGGCGTCGACTTCTTCCGAGGTTGGCTGTCGTTCCAACAGGTGCCAGAGATCATAATAAGCGTTGAGCAGCGCTTCCGGCGAGTCCGACTGGGCTTGTGCGGCCTGTGCGACCTGCGTATTCCAGCACAGACTGGCCATGCAGCATACTGCTATAACGCGAATCACCGTCCGTTACCTCCGGCATGAGGCGGCGAGGGTCCATTCCGTGGTCCGGTGCAGCGCAGTACCGTCATATCAGTTCGACCGGTTTTCCGTGCGGGGTGTTGAGATACGCCCTTTGCCACGCGTCCCTGCGGTCGGAAGCTTCCTCCTTTGACACGAGCCCGCGCTCTCTGCAGAGGCGCTCCAGCGCCCGGAGCCAGTGCTTGTAATAAGTATCGCCCAGGTCGGGGTCGCCCTCCCGCTGTGCCGCGCGTATCTCCTCGCTCAACGTGGCGGTCCACTCGTCCCACGTGAAGTGACCCTGGGCGGAGAGACGCACCGTGATCGCAAACGCCGATGCCTCCCATGGCGCGGCAAACGCCGGCGAGCCATCGTCCCCCAGCGGGATGTTCCCCAGCGAAATGTCCCCCAGCCCATTCGTACCGCCGGGCAGTTGCGGGTCGGTCATGGTGCAGGCTCCAGGTACGTCTCCCAGAGGTCGACGTATACGGCGCTGTTCGCGTTGGCCGATTCCCCCCACAGATCACGGCCCTCGAAGCGAACGTTGTAGAGGTGCCTTCCCTCTTCCACGCCCTGGGAGCTCAGGTCCGGATACACCTGCGATCCGTAGTGCTCACGCACGATCCCCGTGTAGCCTCGAACATAGCCCGGTACCCGGGTGTGCCCAGGCCGATAGCGGTTGATCGCGCGTACACGGTCGCCCGACGAGAATCGGGGCGATGAGGACGCAGGCCTGACGTAGCTCGAAGTCATGTAGGGGGCCGCACGCACCTTTTCGGCATGCACCACCTTCTCCATGATGTGTTCCGGCACGGGGGTCGATGCCCTTCCCGCTTGCAGTTCCTCCTTCGAAACGAGACCGGACCTGACCAGTTGCTGCCTGATCCCCGCGAACCAATTCTCATAATAGGAGTTGGCGAGATAGTCGGCGGGAGGCAACTGTTCCCTGTTGTGACGCGACATGTCGATGTTCCACAGTCCCAGAAGTCCTATGAGCCGGACGATTCCGTACACCCGGCCCTCCCATTCCTCGTGGAAGACTGGCTCCTCGGACTCCGGCTCAGGCCGCACCGGCCCGAACCCTCGCATCCCGCCCATATCGTGTACACCGCTCATGCTTTGCGGACCTCCGATTCCGGACGGCGCGCCTCCTCGACACCGATCATAGCGTTACGCGTAATGAGTTCCATGAGTTCTTCCTCACCCCATCCCTCCGTGCCTTCGGGACGCTGCGGCAGTACGAGGTAGCGCATTTCGGACGTGGAATCCCACACGCGCACCTCTTTCCGCTCGGCAACCTCCGTACCGAACTGTGCCATCACACCGCGCGGATCCAAGACGGCCTGTGCTCTGTAGGGCGCGGACTTGTACCAGACGGGGGGCAGGCCGAGGAGCGGCCACGGGTAGCAGGAGCAGAGCGTACAGACCACGAGGTTGTGCACGTCGTCCGTGTTCTCCACGACACGTATCTGCTCGCCCTGCGCCCCTACGTAGCCCATCGATGCGATGGCGCCATTCGGGTCGTCAAGCAGCCAGCGTTTGAACGCTTCATCCGTCCATGCACGCGCCACGACGTGTTTCCCGTTCGCCGGACCGATCTTGTCCTGGTACAGGTCGATGAGCGCGTCCAGCGCTTCCGGATCGACGAGGCCTTTTTCCACGAGCAGCGATTCGAGCGCTTTCACGCGCAACTCGATATCCGGGGGCGGGTCCGTGTGGTCTTGATCGTGTCGGTGATCGTTGGTCATGCGGTACTTCTTTACTATCGCTCGCCGCGGAAGTGGCTCACGCGCCGTCCTGCCCGATCAGCAGTTCGAGCGGCTGCTCGAGGATTTCCCTGAGGTGGGAGAGGAATTGGCCGGCGACCGCGCCGTCGATGAGCCGGTGGTCGGAGGACAGGGTGACCGACATCATGGCCTTGATCTCGACCTTGCCGTCCGCCACGACGGGGGTGTCCTTGACCCGCCCCACGGCGAGAATGGCCGCTTCCGGCGGGTTGATGATGGCGGTGAACTGGTCCACGCCGAACATGCCGAGATTGGAGATGGTGAAGGTGCCGTAACCGTAGTCTTCGGGACCCAGGCCTTTACCACGGGCCTTCTCGCCCAGATACCGGGTCGCCGCGGCGATGTCGAAGACCGATTTCTGATCGGCCGATGCCACCACGGGCACGACCAGTCCGTCATCGAGGGCGACGGCGAAGCCAACGTTCACGTCGGCGTATTCCACGACCTCCCCGCCCTCGAGGGAGGCGTTGACGGCGGGAAAGGACCGCAAGGCGATGCCGGCGGCCTTGATGATCAGGTCGTTCACGGAAACCCTGGCCAGGCCGCGCTTCTCACCATAGGCGATCAGCTGTTCCCGAAGCCCGGTAAGGCGGGTCATGTCCACGTCCATGGTGAGGTAGAAGTGGGGAATGGTCGACGCGCTTTCGGCCAGTCGCGTCGCGGCGACCTTGCGCAGTCCGCTGAGCGGTGCGCGGCGCTGGACGCGTTTGGAACCCGGGCCGGCCGGAGCCGCTGTGGGAGCCGGGGCCGCAACGGGAGCCGGGGCCGCAACGGGAGCCGGGGCCGGCGCGGGTGCCGCTGCGGCGGTCCGGGCGGCGTAGGCCTCCACGTCGGAAAATACGATCCGCCCGCCGGGACCCGTACCCGCGATTTGTTCGATGGCGATGCCGAGATCGCGGGCGTGCCGCCGCGCCTTCGGGGAAATCTTCACGCGGCCGGGTGGTCCGGGCGTTGCGGCGCCGGCGGCCGTTGCGGCGCCGGCGGCCGCCGCGCCATCCGCGCCCCCTGTGGTGCCGTCCGCTGCGCCGTCTGCGGCCGGGGCATCCTCGCCTCCCGTAGTGCCATTCGCTGTACCGTCCGATGTGCCGACCGTCGCCGCGTCGCCGTCACCGGGGTCACCCGCGTCGACCGCTCCGGCAATGACTTCGCCCGCTTCGCCGATGTAACCGATGACCTGCTGAATGGGCACGTCGTCGCCCGGGCCGTTCAGAATCTTGAGCAGCGTGCCGGAAGCCTTGGCCTCCACTTCCATCACGCTCTTGTCCGTTTCGACGTTGAAGAGCACCTCGCCTTCCGTGACGGAATCGCCTTCCTCTTTCATCCACTCCACGATGATTCCGGATTCCATGGTCATGCCGAGAACGGGCATGATGATTTCAGTGGCCATTACGGGCTCCCCGGGGTGCTCTGCAACGCACGGACCAGTTCGGTTTACGTCGTGCTAAACCCTATGTATGTAACTGACTTACAACGCGGTTCAAAGTGCGTAGAGCATACACTTCCACGTGGTTGGCGTCAAGCATTTTTTGATTGACTTGGACCGGCGGGAAGGGATAGATTCACCCCGATTCTGCATTCGAAAATCGCGGAAGGAAAACCGTCCCGAGGTATGGCATCTTCTCCGCGGAACGAATGTATGAACAGGTGCTCGGAACGCCTTGATCCGAGGCCCTGTCCAGCTGTTGTTCACCTACCTGCGTGGAGGATCCAAGCCACATGGAAATCAAAGTCGATCGATACACGAAAGTGGTGTTGACGCTGATCGCCGTCGGCCTGCTGGCGAATGTATTCAAGGATGAACTGTCCAGCGTGTCCACGCCGTTGAATCCCCGTCCGGCCATGGCCAAGAACATCGTCATGGGATCCACGATCTCGAATATGGGACAGCGTTTCATCACGGCCAGCCCCGACGGGAAGACCGTCTACACCTGGTTCCGGGAAGAGGACCAGCAATGGTACGATCGCGACAAGGTGTATTTCATAGACGCCGCGCACGCGGACGATTGACAGGCGCGCCGTGGGTGAAGATTACGCTGAGGAGCGGGCCGCGGGCGACGGTCCAGCCGATCCGATGATCACGGGTCTCGTTCTCGCCGCCGGCCGGTCCGAGCGCATGGGGACGCCGAAGCAGTTGCTGCCCTTCGGCGGCGTCACGCTGATCGAACAGGTGATCCGCACGCTGACGCGCTCGCGCCTTGGAAAGGAAGTCGTCGTCGTGTTGGGTTACCGCGCCATGGAAATTGTAAAGCGGATCTCGGGGTTGCCGGTCCGCCTCGCGTACAACCCGGACCCGGAAGGCGACATGTTATCGTCGATCCGATGCGGCCTGGCGTACATCGAACCCGATCAGGCCATCATGATCGCGCTCGGCGATCAGCCCCTGGTTACGACCGGAATCGTGAACCGTTTAATCGACGAATACGAGGGACGACCCGAGGGCATGGTACTCCCGGTGCACGACGGGAAGCGGGGACATCCCATGATCCTGTCGCCCGCGTACCGCGAGGAAATCCTGTTCGAATCCATGCCAGGCGGATTGAAGGCGCTGCGCGACCGGCACTCAGGCAGCGTCCGCGCGGTACCGGTGGACACGGATGCGGTACTCGTCGACCTGGACCACCGAAGCGATTACGAAGAGGCCCTGCGTAGATGGAAAGAGGAACCCGAATCCGGTGAGCGCTAACGTACTCGTTACCCGGCGCATTCCCGACGAATCCATCCGGATGCTGGACACGGCCTGCGGTGTGGTAGACGTCAATCCCCATGACCGGGCGATGACCCGTGGGGAGTTCCTCGAGGCGGTCCGTGGCCGCGACGGGCTGCTCTGCCTGCTGACCGAGGACATCGACGACGAGGTCCTGGACATCGCTCCGGGCCTGAAGGGCATAGCCATGTACGCGGTAGGGTACAACAACGTCGACGTGGACGCCTGCACGCGGCGCGGCATTCCGGTGTCCAATACCCCGGGCGTGCTGACCGACACGACCGCCGATATCGCCTGGGCCCTGATATTCGCCACGGCCCGCCGGGTCGCGGAAGGCGACCGGTTCGTGCGGGAGGGACGCTTTGCGGGATGGGGTCCTCTGCTGATGCTGGGCAG
Source organism: Gemmatimonadota bacterium (assembly GCA_009841265.1). Classification (NCBI taxonomy): domain Bacteria; kingdom Pseudomonadati; phylum Gemmatimonadota; species Gemmatimonadota bacterium. Next base: position 142,805 of record VXMB01000014.1, read on the forward strand.
CGACGTCACGGGCAAGACGCTGGGCATTGTCGGCGCGGGACGCATCGGTACGGCCACGGCCCGGCGGGCCGCCGGGTTTTCCATGCCCGTCGTCTATACGAGCCGCAGGCGCAACGCGACCATCGAGTGCACGGGCGCGCGGTATCTCCCGCTGGACGACCTGCTCAGGGAATCGGATTTCGTGTCGCTGCACGTGCCGCTCACGCCCGAAACCACCCACCTCATCAGCGGACGCGAACTGGACCAGATGAAGTCCACGGCCTATCTCATCAATACGACCCGTGGACCCGTAGTCGACGAGAAGGCCCTGGTCCGGGCGCTGCGCGAAGGCGCCATCGCCGGTGCGGGACTCGACGTCTTCGAGCGGGAGCCGGCACTGGAACCGGGCCTGGCGGACCTGGAGAACGTGGTCCTGCTGCCCCACGTCGGCAGTGGGACGGTCGCCACGCGCATCAAGATGGGCAACACGGCCGCGGCCAACCTGATCGCCATGGTCAGCGGGGAGGACCCGCCGAACTGCGTGAACCCGGAATGGAAGCAATTTAAACCTTCAACACCATCGGAATGATCAGATACAGGAGCCGGATATGAAGCTAGTGACCTATGGAGAAAGCGGACAGGAACGGATCGGTGCCGTCGTCGGCGATGAGATCGTAGATCTGGGGTCCGCCGACGCGTCCCTGCCCGGCACCATGCTGGGCGTGCTGGAAGCGGATGCTGTCGAGGCGGTGTCCCGGGCGGTGGAAAGCGGCGCCGGTACGCGGACGCCCCTGGAAGGCGCGCGGCTGGCGTCTCCCATACCCCGTCCGCCCAAGATCGTGTGCGTCGGGCTCAACTACCTCGATCACGCGACGGAGCAGAACGTTCCGCTGCCCGAACACCCACTGCTCTTCTCCAAGGCCACCTCGTCCGTGGTGGGTCCGTACGACGACGTGGTGCTGCCGGCGGAAAGCGAGCAGGTGGACTACGAGGTGGAGCTCGCCGTGGTCATCGGCAGGACCGCCACGGCCGTCTCCGAAGCGGACGCCTACGGCTACATCGCCGGGTACACTGTGGCTAACGACGTGAGCGCCCGCGACATCCAGTTCCGGCAGCAGCAGTGGCACCAGGGCAAGAGCTACGACACGTTCTGTCCCATGGGCCCGTGGCTGGTGACGAAGGACGAGATTCCCGATCCGAACGCGCTCGCCGTGAAACTGACGCTGAACGGGACAGTGCTGCAGGACAGCAACACCGACAACCTCATCTTCAACGTGCCCACGCTGGTGTCGCGCATATCGAGCGCCATGACCCTGCTGCCGGGCGACGTGATCTCGACCGGCACGCCCGCGGGCGTGGGCGTGTTCCGCGATCCGAAGATCCTGCTCAAGGCCGGCGACTACATGGAGACCTGCGTGGAAGGCATCGGCATGTTGAAGAACCACGTGCGATAGAGGAAAATCATGGAGAAACTGAACAGGGAACAGGCGCTGGCCCGGGCGGCGGACACGGGCGACCTCACGGGCGTTGACCTGGGCGGCCTGGATCTGTCGGAGGCCATTCTGCCCCGCGTCGATTTCAGGGATGCCAACCTCGAAGGGACCGACTTTACCAACGCCGATTTGACCGAGTCGGAGTTCCGCGACGCGAAGATGAACGGCGCGGATCTATCGGGCGCGAAGCTCGAGCGGGCGGTGCTGATCGGCGCCCACATCGTGGGAGCCCGGTTCGACGGCGCCCACATGGTCGGCGCGTTTCTCAACGGCGCGACCGCGTCGGGCGCCAGTTTCAGGAAGGCGGACCTGCGCGCGGCCCGGATCGGCGTGCCCAGGTTCCAGTCCGACGATCCCTTCGCCGCAGCCACGAGTTTCGAAGGCGCGGATATGACCTGGTGTCTTTTCGGCGAGGCGGACCTGACGGGGGTGGACCTGAGAAACGCCAACCTGTCCCATGCCCACATGTACGAGACGGAGATGCGCAGCGCCCTGCTCGACGGCGCGGTCCTGACCGGCGTCCGGCTGAAGCGGCAGACGGTCCAGGCGGAGTAGCCGGGGCTGCTCGGGAAGACCTGGCGCGGGCCGTCCGGACCCCTTATACGTCCGGACCGGCTAGCCGGCGCAGGTACTCGCAGTACGGGTTGTCTTCCACCAGGTTGCCGGTCCTCAGCACCTGGTCCCGGTCGATGAAGCCCTTCCGGTAGGCGATCTCCTCCACGCATCCGATCTTCAGCCCCTGCCGGTGCTCGACGGCCTGGACGAAATTGCTCGCTTCCAGCAGGCTTTCCGGCGTACCGGTATCCATCCAGACGATCCCTTCGTCGAAGCGCTCCACCTTCAGCATGCCCCTGCGCAGATAGATGTTGTTCACGTCGGTGATCTCGAGCTCACCCCGTCCCGATGGGCGCAGGGTCTTCGCGATGGATACGACTTCGTTGTCGTAGAAGTACATGCCCGTCACGGCGTAGTTGGACCGGGGATGGCGGGGTTTCTCCTCGATGTTGACGGCCCGTTGACGCTCGTCGAATTCGACCACGCCGTACCGTTCGGGCTCCTTGACGTAGCAGGCGAAGACGAGTCCTCCTTCCCTGTGCTGTGCGGCACGCTCGACCAGTTCCGACAGGCTGCTTCCGTAAAAGAAGTTGTCGCCGAATATCAGCGCGCAGGGATCATTCCCGATGAACGACTCGCCGATCAGGAAGGCCTGCGCCACCCCCTCCGGCGCGGGCTGCACGGCATAGTCGAAACGCATGCCAAGGGCGCTTCCGTCTCCGAAGAGCCGCCGGTACAGGTCGATGTGTTCGGGGGATGAGATGACCAGGATATCCCGGATGCCCGCCATCATGAGGACGGACAGCGGGTAGTAGATCATCGGCTTGTCGAAGATGGGGATGATCTGCTTGGATATGGCCAGGGTCTGCGGGTAGAGACGCAACCCATGGCCGCCCGCGAGTATGATGCCCTTCATGTACGGTCTCCGGTTCTCGGTTGTGTGCGCTCACCCATCCATCAACCATTCCAGGTCGAACCGGCCCAGGGTGATCGTCTCGTAGGAATGGTCTTCCCCGCGCTCGTACAGACAGGCGGCGGTCCCGTCCGGAAGCACGGCCAGGGATGAATAGGCGGCCGGTCCCGGATGCAGCACCCGCTCGTGGAGCCAGGATCTGCCGCCGTTGCCGGAGAGACGCACGGTCAGGTTGCGCCGCTCCTCCCGGCTGGCCGGGTTCGAGAACAGCAGCCGGTCGCCCTTGTCGGGATACCGGATGAGGGCTGCCTGGCAGATCGGTTCGATCAGGGTTTCGTCGTGGCGCTGGTCCTGCCAGGTTATCCCGCCGTCGCCGCTGACGGTGACCTGCCGGGTGCGCCTGGTTCGGTCGTAGTTCCGTGTGTTGAGCACCACATCCCCGTTCTCCAGCTCGACGACGCAGCATTCGTTGACCTGGTCCACCAGAGTGGAACCGCCCAGACGCCAGGTTTCCCCGTGGTCGTCGCTGTAGACGACATGGGAGTAGTAGCGCTTCGTGCCGGCCTCGATATGATCGCAGGGAATCAAAAGCCGGCCCGACGAAAGCTGGATGCCGTTGCCCGGTCCGGTGGCGTACCAGGTCCAGTCCGGTCGCTTGGCGGTGGCGGTGATGTCCCGCGGCTCGCGCCACGTGCGGCCGTCGTCCTCGCTCGCCGTGACCCACACGGTCCGCGTGCCCTCGCTCGTCCCGTCGATGATCCGGGGTTCGTGGTCGATGCCCAGGTTGTGGGTCATCGGCAGCCAGACGGTCCCGGTCTCGCGGTCGACGACCGGGCATGGATTGCCGCAGGTGTTCCCCGCGTCCCCCCAGACCACCTTCTGTTCCGACCAGGTGCGCCCGCCGTCCTCGCTGCGCTTCACCAGCAGGTCGATGTCGCCCGTATCGCTCCGGCTGGCCTTGCGGCCTTCACAGAAGGCGAGGACCGATCCCCGGACCGTCACGATGATCGCGGGAATGCGATAGGTGTCGTAACCATCCGTGCCGCTGGTCCACAGTGCGGACTGTTCAAAGGTGCCGGTCATTCGTGGTTCCCGGTTTGCGTCGATTCGCGTCGATTCACCCGGTTCTCAGTTGAATATGATGTGCCCCGTAACACCCGTCAATCCATCTATGATGACCCATAAACCGGCGCTGACGAACTCTCCGAGGATTAGGCCCAGGAAGAAGGGTAGCATCTTGCGGTAGATGTCGATCCCGCCGAACTTGAGGATGAGCCCCTTGACCATCCAGGCCAGGAATATGGAGAACCAGGCGGTGAGGAGCGGCGCGGAGGCGCCCACGGGAAACCCGATGAAATGCAGGGGCCACCAGATGAACTTCTGCCGCAGAAACATCAGGGCCCACATGATGGCGGCGCCCAGTCCGAAGAAGAACCACCGGCCGGCGGGTTCGGACGTGGCGGTGATGGTGGTCGCGTAGTAGTTGAACCGGTTTTGCTGGAGCTCCCCGAAGAACTGCCAGTTGAGATTGATGCCTCCGTATTCGTAGGCCAGGTACATGACCGTGTAGATCGAACTGGCCAGGCTGCAGAGAATGGCCAGGCCGATGGCCGCGGTGAGCCAGCGCTGGTTCCTGAGCCCCGCGGTATCGGCCAGCTTCAGTCCGTTGGCCATGGAGGGCATGATGAGCGTGCGGGTGTGGGTGAACCAGAACTTGGTCAGCCCGATGGCGACCAGGTTGCGCGCACCGAGGACGGGTCCGGTGAACCCGTGGATCATGAACTCCTGGGGATTGAAGGTCTCCGCGAAGAGGACGCCTCCTTCCGCCACGATCCGCGCGAAACCGACGTAGACCGCCAGCACGAGGACCAGCAGAATGATGGCCAGCCAGGCGGACAGGCCGATCATCCACAGCCATCCGAGCAGGAACAGCACGCCCAGTCCTCCGCCGATCACGGCGAACCGGTAGGAGAGGGGTTCGTTGGCATCGTCCGGGGAGGCTCCGCCGCGAAGCGCCTTGCCCAGGATCTCGCGGATATGGGCCCGGGCCAGCCAGAGGCTGAAGAGGGCGAGGACCAGCAGGGCGCCGAACATCTGGTACTCGCCGGGCAGCGTGGTACTGCCCGCCAGGTCGATGCCGAAGCTCGCGTTCGCCAGGTTCTGAAACCGTCCGATGAGAAAGAAAAGCCAGAGGCTGAAAGAGATCTCGAGGCTGAGCAGATAGGCGAAACCCACGAGCGGGAAAGACAGGTTTATGGGCAGCACAAACTGGTTGCCGAAAAGACTGATCGTCTCCTGGAAGTAGATGGTAGGGAAAAAGTAGATGTAGTTGTGTACGGCGTTCCAGGCGTTGATCAGGAATGGAATAGCGAAACCCGCCCACATCATTCGGTTGCGGAAGAACGGCGCCAGGCGGGAACGGGCGCCGTCTTCGCCCGGATCGATCATCTCGGCCGGCAGCTTGACCAGGGGAAAGACCAGGCGTTCCCGCTCCACCCACTGCTTGCGCAGGATGACCGTGATGCAGAACACCACGAAGTACAGCACCAGGACGAAGCTGAGCCAGGCGGCGAGGGGTCCGGCCCACTCTCCCCAGGGGATGGCCCCGCCCCGGGGAAGGCCTTCGAAGAAGGATCGCACGGCCTCGGAGTCCTGGGGCAGCAGCCAGGGTTCGACGTGGGGCGTCACGTTCTCGATCCAGCGGTTTTCCGGCGTGGCGTAGTACATGGACGCCATGGCCGGGAGGAGTACCTCGGTCAATCCATACGACGGGATGGCCGACGCGATGAGCGACATGATGTAGACGACGGCCAGTTCGCCCTGCGTGAGGGCGAGTCCCGGCGACCAGGTGCGCAGAAAGGTGTTGACGATGCCGACGAGGACGGCGAAAAGGAAGACCACCCCGATGGGCGTAAAGTTGCTGCCCAGGTACGAACCCTGGATGATCATGTTGGAGTAGGGATCGACGACGCCCAGGATCAGCGAGCAGGCCATGCCGACAGCCACGGCGCGAGGGGTGACCATCTCCCTCGGCGTAGATACGCGATGGGCTTCCCGGGCTGTTTCCGGTGAGGTGACCGACATGGGGGAGCCTTTCGGGCCGGCGCAATGCGAACGTCTCGCGGTCGGTCATCGGGAACGACCGGTGAAGGAAAAGGGTATAGCCGGTTGAAAGCCTGTGTCAAGGTGATTGTCCGCGGCACGGGCGTGCGGTGCAGACGTCGCGGTCGCGCGGCGTCTGCAGGTCCGGAAGATAGGCTTGACGCTGTTCAAGTCCTCCTGTACGGTTGTCAATCATGGTCATTACCAGCCTGCAGAATCCCCGAATCAAGGCGATCCGGGCGCTTTCACAGCGCAAACGGCGGCAGGAAACCGGGTTGTTCTTCGCAGAAGGCATCCGGCTCGTCGGCGAGGCGGTGCAAACCGGGGCGGACGTCGAAACCCTCGTCGTCGCGCTGGATCTGCTTCGAAGCGATTTCGGACGGGACACGGTGCGCCGTGCCAGGGAAGAGGGCGTCGAAATCCTGGAGGTCGGCGCCGAGGTCTTTCGAACCTTGTCCGGAAAGGACGGGCCGGCAGGCATCGGGGTCGTCGCCAGGCAGCGATGGACCGCCCTGGACGACGCGGGGGTGCGGCTGGGAGGTAGTGATGCGTCCACCGACGAAGCTGGCGCAGACGGTGCTTCCCCAGACAATGCGACCGCAGCCGATACACTGGGCTGGGTAGTCCTCGAGGACGTGGGCAACCCGGGCAACCTGGGTTCGATCCTGCGAACGAGCGAGGCGGTGGGCGGGGCCGGCGTCATCCTGCTTGGCGATACGGTGGACCCCTACGACCCCGCGTCCGTGCGAGGCAGCATGGGCGCCGTCTTCTCGCAGCAGATCGTTCGATCCTCCCTTGAATCTCTGATCCAGTGGAAGCGCCAAGTGAATATCCCCATGATCGGCACTTCGGACGCCACACCGGCCGACTTCCGGTCCGCGACCTACGCCCCACCCCTCCTCCTGTGCCTGGGTGGCGAGCAGCACGGTCTTTCCAACGAAGTCATGGATGCCTGCGACACCGTGGTGCGCATTCCCATGGCCGGCCGGGCCGATTCTCTGAACCTGGCCGTGGCCGCAGGCGTGATGCTGTACGAGGTGTTGTACCGCGTGAGGGACATACGCTGATCGATGCTAAAATATTGACACTCATACAACTGTGTCATTATATGAAATATCCAAGGTCTCGTACAGACCACCACCCCTCGTGACCCGCTGATTACAATACTGAAATAAACTGACGTCCGTGATAAGGGGCTTCCCGATGCACTGGTTAATTCGTCTTAGCATGTTATTGGTTTTGTGCGTTGTATCCTCGGTTGCAGCAGCTCAGAGTTTGGGGGAACGGGTGAGGGTCACTACTTCGCCACCAGAAGCGCGTTTCGATGGATATGTACAGGAGAGTCCTTCGGACAGTTTACAATTGAGGCTGACTGACAGTAACGTGCTATCGGTGCCTCGAGAAGATATCGTGTTGCTGGAACGCTACATGGGGAAGCGGACCTATAAGAAACGCGGATTTCTGATAGGGGGCGGGATAGGAGCAGCGTTCGGGATAGCGGCAGGTTTATCGGCCGAAGAGGACTGCGGGTTGATTTCTTTCTTTTGTGGTACCGAAGAGAGACTCGGGACTACCGCCATGCTCGCTGGCTATTTCGGACTGATCAGTGGGGCGGTTGGCCTGGCGGTGGGCGCAGTAGTCGAAAGAGACCAATGGAAGGAAATCTCCAGCACGAGCACCAGCGGGATCAGGTTATCTCCGATGTTGAACGTAGTGTATAATGAACATACAGGACAAACCCTCTGGGTTGGCGTTCGCGCCCGACTTTAATGTTGATGTTCAGTTTAACGTAAAATCCCCAAAGATAAGACCAATCCTTCTGGACCGCAGGTCGCATACTCCCATTCCGCAGCGGCTGACTGATTGATCCAGGATCGCCACTTTTCCTTGTCATGGCCGCACCATCCGACGTATAATACCGACCTGACTTTCGCACACCCGGCACGTTCATCCCAAATACATCGAGGTACTCCCATGCCAGTCACCCGCCGCGCCTTTCTGGAATCCTCCGCCCTCGCATTGACCGGCCTTGCTGCCGGTCATGCGGCGTCCGCGAAGGCCCACGCCGCACCGGTACCCACCAACCACGGCGCACCCGCACCGCCGACCATTGTTTCGTCTCGCAACGGGATCCGCGGCGTCAGGAAGGCCTACGAGATGATGACGAACGACCAGGCCGACCCCCTCGACGCGGTCATTGCCGGCGTGAACATCCAGGAGCTCGATCCCAATGACCAGTCCGTGGGGTTGGGCGGGCGTCCGAACGCAGACGGCGTCGTCACCCTGGACGCGTCCGTCATGCACGGACCCACCAGGAGGGCCGGTTCCGTCGCCGCGCTGGAGGACATCGCCTCGGCGTCGCTGGTGGCCAAGGCGATCATGGATTACACCGATCACATCATGCTGGTCGGCAAGGGGGCGAAGCGCTTCGCCCTGGGCATGGGTTTCAAGGAACAGAACCTGCTGTCCGAGGAGAGCAGGCAGGACTGGCTGCGCTGGCGGTCCCAGCTCAGTCCGGACGACGACTGGCTCGACCACGAGGACGATATCGTGATCGATCGTCCCGGCGGCACAATCAACATGTGCGGCGTGGACGCCAACGGTGATATCGGCAGCGTGACGACCACGAGCGGCCTCTCCTGGAAGATCCCCGGCCGCGTGGGCGACAGTCCCATCATCGGCACGGGGCAGTACTGCGACAACGAAGTGGGCGCCGCCGGTTCCACGGGTCGTGGCGAGGCGAACATCAAGGTTTGCGGCGCCTTTCTCATCGTGGAGTTCATGCGGCAGGGCAAATCACCCCAGGAAGCCTGCCTGGCTACGCTCGAGCGGGCTGTAGCCATGACGGAGGACCGCCTGCTGACGGACGACGGCCGGCCGATGTTCAGCCTGAACTTCTATGCCGTGGCCAAGGACGGCCGGTTTGGCGGGGCGACCATGTACCAGATGCCGGATGAATACCTGGAGTACTTTCCCGGTCGGGACAGTTACGCCGTGGCCAACGCCGACGGCGCCCGGCTGGTACCCCTGGCGTACGTCTATGACAAATCCAGGATCCCCGCGCCGACGATGGAAAGGTTGATGGAACGGGTGGAAGAGAGGAAGTTGGAGCGGCAGCAGAGATAAACCTGTCGGCTTGACCCGGGGTGCTGATGGGTATCCGGTCAACCGGAAACACCGAGGTAGTGAATGACGCTGAATGAACAGCAGATCGCCGCGTTCCGCGAATCGGGTTACCTGTTCTTCGCCGGGTTGCTTGACGAACAGGAAGTGAAGACGCTGAAGGACGCGGTGCCGGACGTGCTCAGCCGGCAGGGACCGGAGGTGGTGCGGGAGAAGGACGACCCCACGGCCGCCCGGTTGGCCTTCGGAGCGCATACCTACTCCGAGCCCTTCGAACGGTTGGCGCGGCTTCCCCGCCTGATGGATCCCGTCCGCCAGTTGCTGGGAGACGAGGTCTATCTCCACCAGACCCGCATGAATCCCAAGCAGGGCTTCGGGAGCGGGGCGTCGTGGACCTGGCACCAGGATTTCCCGTCATGGTACAAGGTCGATGGCATGCCCGAACCGAATTGCATCATGGCGTCGGTGTTCATCGACGACTGCACGCCCGTCACTTCGCCGCTCCTGATCATTCCGGGTTCCCACCGGTGGGGCCTGCTGGACTCGGAACTGCACGAGGACGCGAAAGGCCGTGGTTACGATCTGTTCCATATCGACCGGACCACACTGCAGCAACTGGCCGACGAGAACGGCATCGAACCGCTGATCGGTCCGGCGGGCTCGGTCGCCCTGATCCACAGCAACATCGTCCACGGCTCGGCCGACAACGTCTCGCCCTGGCGGCGGGCCATCTTCTACCTGATCTACAACGCCGTCGGCAACGCCTGCACGCGCGAGGTCAGGCCCTGGTACCAGAACAACCGGGACTTCACGCCCCTGGAGCCGATCGGGGACGACGGACTGCGAACCTACAGTGCCGCGCAGACCACCCCGGCTCGCTAATCCGATCTAATCCAGGCTAGTCCAGGCTAGGCCATGCTGTCCGCAGCATTCGCCGCCTGGATCGCCGCGTGGATGTACCCGTAGGCGTAGGCGAACCCCACCTGGCCCGCCTCGGGCCCCGAGATTCCGGGCACGTGGTCCGGCATGATCATGTACTCGTACCCCACTTCCTTGTAGGTACGCATCGCCTTCAGCATGTCCACGTCGCCTTCGTCGGGGAAGACCTCCACGAAGTTGTTCAGCCGTCCCTTGATGTTCCGGAAGTGGACGTTGAAGATCTTCTTCCGGGTGCCGAAATAGCGGATCACGTCGTAGATCTCTTCCGAGGGGTTCTCCAGGCTTTCCGACATGCAACCCTGGCAGAAGTTCAGCCCGTTGTAGGGACTGTCGTACAGGTCGATGAGCTTCTTGAAACCGTCCGACATGCCCAGCACCCGGGCAACGCCGCGGTACGTGCGGCCGTGCCCGATGCCCGGGTCCGACGGGTGGCATGCCATCTGTACCTTGTATTCCTCGGCCACGGGGATGATCGTCTTCAGCCAGTGGTCGATGCGTTCCCACATCTCGTCCTCGTCGGCGGGACCCCCTTCGAATTCAGGCCGGGACTGGTCCAGCTTGTCGTAGTCGAAGGTCGACAGCTTCGCGCCGCCGCGGCCGTAACTGGCTTCGGTACGCAGGTGGCCCAGCAGGGTGATGTTGTAGTTCAGTCCCCGTATCCCGGCCTCCGAAGCCATGCGCACGGTCTCGCACATGCGGTCCAGCGCGCGGTCCCGCGCATCGCTCTTGCCCAGGAATATGGCGCCGGCCTCGTTGTGGAAGGCACTCGCGGAGCCCAGGGGGATATGGATCATCTCGAGGTTGATCCCGTACCGGTCGAACCGCTCGCGCTGGGCTTTCAGCAGGTCGGCCGTCCACTCGGCCCAGGGCTCCGCCGGCGTCTGGTCCACGTTGAACACGCCGAGTTGGGCCAGGACCTCGATGTCCGTGTCATTTCTGCAACGGGTCTGCGTTCCGATGTACATGTATGGCCTCCATGGTTCGGTGATCAGGTCGCTTCTTCGGGTTCTTCTTGCATGGTCTTGCCGAAAATCCGCACGCGCTTGCCGGAGAGCAGGTCCCTCAGCTTGCTCCGGATGGCCCAGAGACACGCGAGAGACGGGATCACCATCAGCGCCGTGATAATGAAAAAGGTCCCCCAGTCGCCATCGAGCCAGTCGACCATCGCGCCCGAGGACGCCGCGAAGAGGGTTCGCCCCGCCGTTCCGATCGAGGCCAGCAACGCGTATTGCGTGGCCGTATAGGTCCGGTCGACGAGCATCGAGATAAAGGCGACGAATATGACTGTCGCAAAGGCGCCCGTAATGTCGTCCGCCACGACCGCGGTCGCGAACATCAACTCGGACTTGCCCGTCCAGGCCAGGGTGGCGAACAGCAGATTGGTGGCCGCCATGGCGATCCCCGCCGCGAACATGGCCGGTATCAGTCCGACCCGAATGGCGAAGAAACCGCCCAGCACGGTGAAGGCCACGGTGACGACCCATCCCAGCCCCTTTGAATAGAGGGCGATGTCCGACAGGGTGAATCCGATCTCCCGGTAGAAGATGAGGGACATGCGGCCCAGGAACGCTTCGCCGATCTTGAACAGGAAGACGAATCCGAGCACGGCGGCGGCGATGGCGATTCCGTTGCGCCGAAAGAAGCTCGTCAATGGATTGGCCACGGTACCCGCGAACCAGGCGACGACGCGTCCGAATCCACTCGGCAGCGCCAGGCCGGCGGCGATTCGTTTGTCGTCCTCGGCCTGTGCGGCGATGCGATCGGCGGCCGTGGATTCCCGGACGAAAACGAGGCCTATGTTGCAGAGAATGACCACCGCTCCGAGACAGAGGAAGGTGGTCTGCCAGTAGTCTTCGACGCCGGCGTTCTGCAGGGCCTGCGCGGTCTCCAGGGCGATCACGCCGCCGAGTTTGAACCCCGTCCACCACCCGACGACGGCGGTGGCCGCGCCGGCGGCCATGGATTCGGATTCCGAGGTGCCAATCTGCTCGATGCGCAGCGCGTCGATCGCGATGTCCTGGGAGGCGGACGCGATGGCGATGACGAGTCCGATCGCTACGACAACGCTGAGGTCCGCTGTAGGTTGGGCGAGACTCCAGAGCACCAGGCAGGCCAGGATGACGGCCTGAAGTGTAACGATCCAGGCCCGCCGGTGACCGAGCCATCCGGTCAACAGCGGCAACCGTATGCGGTCGATCAGCGGCGCCCAGAGGAAGTTGAAGGCGTACACGCCGAAGATCAGGCTGGCCCAGCCAATGGCCGTTCGGGAAAGCCCGTCTTCTTTCAACCAGAGATTGAGGCAGCTGCCGATGAGCACCCAGGGGAATCCGCTGATGATCCCGAGCAGCAGAATGCGGGCCATGCGGCGCTCGAAGTAGATCGATAGCGATTCCCTGAAGCTACGCAAGGTCTCTCCCCGGTTGCGGTTCGCGCCCGAGCCGGCCGTGGTTGGGATGGGGTGTTGAAGACGACGGGAATGTATGCACCCCCACAGGCATCGTCAATTGAATTGCAGGGGTCCGGACCATCGCCTGACGGCGCCCCGGACCGTCGCCTGCCAGCGCCCCGGACCGTCGCCTGCCAGCGCCCCGGACCGCCCGATCCGGTGGTGAATACGAGGGCGGTAGTCGTTGACAGGGAAGCGGAATTCCCATAGGATAGAACCATGTTTTCGGCTGGGACAACGTGGTTGAAGCCGGCTCGGGCGCTACGGCTTCGGGGCGGCCTGTGGTTCGTCTGCGTCATAGGGTTCGTCGGCGTGCTGGTGCTTATTCTCACCGGTTGCGGCTCGTCCGGTTCGGACACGGAGTCAACGGACCCAGACAACGAGGAGGCCGTTGCCCGGGCGTTCATTGCTCAACTGGTCGAAGGCACGATTACGCCGGGGACGATCGGCTTCCACGAGATCCCCGAGGAGTTCGTGCAGGATGGAAAGGCGTTGTATGCCCGGTACGGCTGTACCGTGTGCCACGGTCTGGACGGTCATGGCGACGGACCGATTTCCGACACGCTGAAACCCCCTCCCCGCGATTTCCGGGACCCGGGGGCTTACCGCATCGGCCGTGACGTGGTCACGATCGCCGGCATGCTGAAAGACGGCATCCCCGATAGCCCGTCCATGGTGCCCTTTCCCCATATCAAGGACGAAGAGCGCTTCAAGATCGCCATGTACGTGGCTTCGCTTCAGCCGTCTGCGGACGCACCTTCATCCGAACCATAGTACTCAACATGACGAACAAGAATCTTCAAGGGTATGTTTTCTGTATCGGGACTTTGATGGTGCTCGTCACGGCCGCCTGCCAGCCGGCGGACGACCTGGAAATCGACGGGGCCTGGATTCGGGCTACACCGCCGAACAGGGACGTCACCGCCGCCTACCTGGTGATCACGAACCGGTCGGACCAGCCCAGGGAACTGCGGTCCGTGGAGACGCCGGCCGCGGCGTACACGGAACTACATGCCATGCGCCAGGTTGACGATATGATGGAGATGGAGAAGATCGAAGGCGTGGTGGTTCCGGCGCAAGGCGAGGCCGTACTGGAACCCGGCGGCAACCACATCATGTTGTTCGGTGTAAGCAACCCGCTGGCGGAAGGGGAAGTGGTTGCTCTTACGCTGCGCTTCGACGATCAATCGGCACGGACCGTCACGGCCGAGGTGCTGAAGAGCCGTCCGTAGGCGCGTTCATTTTGCGCAGTTGATTTAAAGGTATTCCATTGGGTTCAAAGACGCCTGGTTATCTTCCGACGATTACGATCCTCAGCGGTCTGGCCACCCTGGTCGCCGCGGGCCTGCTGCTCTTCCCCGGATGCCGCGCCGAACCGCCGCCACCGCCGCAGATCGACATCCCCGAACTGCTGGACTACGGCGAACGGTTTGGCGGTGATTTCATGTTGACCGACCAGGAGGGGGAGCGGTTCGACCTGTCCGAGCACCGCGGCGACGCCTTCCTGATCTTCTTCGGCTATACCTACTGCCCCGACGCCTGTCCGCTCATGCTCTCCAAGCTGGCGGCCGTCTACGACGTGCTGGATCTCGAACCTGGACAGCGCGTGCGTACGATATACGTCACGGTCGATCCCAGGCGCGACACGCCGAAGCAGCTCGGGGATTACCTGGCCTACTTCTCCACGGTGGACGTCCGCGGCCTCACGGGATCGCGGGAGGAGATCGACGCGGTCGCCGAATGGTACGGCGTGCTGTACAAGTTGCAGGAGCCGAACGAGGCGGGGCATTACCTGGTGGCCCATACGACCACCCTGTTCCTCGTGGACCGGGAGGGCCGGCTGCGCTACCGGTTCCATCCGAGCGACACCCCGGAATACATCGCGGCAGGTATCAAACTGCTCTTCGAATAGACTGTAGAACATGCCTCGCGAGATCGATCGTGGATTGCGGAACCGGCGTGCTGGCGGCTTAGAGTTCGCGGCGCAGGGCGTCGACCGGGTTCATGGCGGCGGTCCGCAGCGTCTGCGTACTGACCGTCAGCCACGCGATCAACAGCCCGAGCAGACCGGCCGCGGGGAACAGCAGCAGCGAGACATCGGAATGATAGGCGTACTGCCGAAGCCACTGCTGCATGACGAAGTAGGCCACCGGCCAGGCGATGACGTTCGCGATGACCACGAGGACGGTGTACTCCCTGGACAGCAGCAGGACGAGTTGACGTGCCGATGCGCCCAGGGCCTTTCGAATGCCCACCTCCCGCGTACGCTGTTTCGCCGTGAATACCGCCAGTCCGAACAGGCCGAGGCACGCGGTGAATACCGCCAGTCCGGCGAACATGGTGACGAGCCGGCCCAGCAGGTTATCCGACCGGTAGAACCGCTCAACGTCCTGGTCGAGGAACGAATAAACGAAGGGGATCTCCGGAGTGGAGGCCTTCCACATGGCTTCCAGGTCCCGCAGGGTTTCTCCCGGGTCGCCGGGAACGAACCGAACGGCATAGTATCCGGAGCCACCGATCGTGATGAATACCGGTTCGATTCTTTCGTGGAGGGACCTCAGGTGAAAGTCCCGCACGACCCCGACCACCTGCATTTCGTCGTCCACGAGCTTCACGTATCGGTCCATGGCTTCATCCGGTGAAGTCCAGCCCAGGCGCCGGACCGCCTCCTCGTTGAGTATGCATCCGGTCGAATAGCCCCTCCCGCCACCATCCGGGGTCTCTACCCAATTGAAGTCTCTTTCAAATTTGAAGTCTCTTTCAAAGGATACGTCGCGTCCACGAAGCAACTCAAACCCGAAGGTTTCGACGAAACCGCCTTCGGTATGTATGTACTGCATGTCGACGACGGGCGATGCCGGATCATCGACACGTTCCACCGGAAAGATCGGCAGTCTTCCCCTACCCGCAGCCCGGCCGGGAATGTAACTTGCCCCGGTGACGCTGACCACCCCGGCGTGGCGGGGATATTCCTCCCGGATCATTCGGAAATCCATGCCCTGTATATCGGGCAGGATTACGACGTTTTCCTGGTCGAATCCCAGGTGCCTGTTTCTCATGAAGTCCAGTTGCTGGAACACGGTGCCCGTTCCGATAAGCAACAGTATGGCCATGGCGAACTGAATGACAACGAGCGCCTTGCGCAGCGTCACCGCGCCCGTATCCGAGGCTCCCCTGAAAATCACGGCGGGATTGATCCGAGACAGCAGTAGGGCGGGATAGGCCCCGGCGAGAAGACCAGCCCCTGCGATGATGCACGCGCCGCCCAGGAGGGTCCACGGTTCCAGTGAAGGCATGGAAAGCGCGTGGCCCGTCATGGACCTGAATACGGGCAGGACCACCCAGACCGCGGAGAGGGCGATGAGAAACGCCACGGCGCTCAACAGGATCGTTTCTCCCAGGAACTGGCGGACGATCTGACCTCTGGCGGCGCCGGCGACCTTGCGCATGCCGATTTCACGGGCCCTTGTTATGGATCGTACGACGGCCAGGTTCGTGAAATTTATGCAGGCGATCAGCAGAATCAATACGCCGATGGCGGTCATCATCCAGATGAAAGACACGTCGCCGTTGGTTTCCATCTCGAGTTCGAGCCTGGAATGGAGATGTATGTCGAACAGTGGCTGCAGGTCGTAGGTGTCGGTAAAGGCCGTCGCACGGAGCTGCGCGTCGAGATGATCTCCGATGCGAGTTCGCAGCACGGATCCAATCTCTTCAGGCGTCGCGCCTTCCGGCAGTAGCAGGTACGTGTAATACTGGCTGTTGGCCCAGTTCTGCAGCAACCTGTGCGGATCGCCCCTCCCCGACGTGGTGGCTATCGAAACGTAGAAATCCGGATGGTAATGGGCGTAGTCCGGCGGATCTTCCATGACGGCGGTTATCGTAAAGGTGAACTGGTGGTCTCCGGTGATGGTTTTTCCGGTAGGGTCGGCATCCCCGAAGTACTTCCTCGCCATCGTGGAACTGATCACCATGGTGTTCGGGGCCGTGAGCGCATTGGCGGGACTGCCCTGTACGAGCGGGACGTCGAACACGTCGAAGAGGTTGCCGTCGGCCCAGTAGACACGCTGTTCATAGAATTGCCTGTCCTCGGTGGTAAAAAGCCAGGTACCTATCGTTCCCCTGAGTCGGAGTACTTCCTCCACCTCCGGCACCTGGGCCTTGATGAATTTACCCAGCACGCCCGGCGTCCGCGCCGTGCGGTCCGTCACCACCCGGTAGATGCGGTCTCCCCGCGTGTTGTGGCGGTCGTAGCTCAACTCGTCGCGGATGTACAGGAGGATTACCAGGCAGCAGGCCATGCCGATGGCGAACCCAATGACGTTGATCGCGGCGTGGGACCTGGACGCCAGGATGTTCCGCCAGGCGGTGAGGAGGTAGTGTCCGATCATGGTCGCCTCAGGGGGCCAGTCGGGCCCAGTGGATGTCCATGGCGTCCTCGGTGCCCGCGTAATATACCACCAGGGCCGTGCCGTCGGACAGGGCTTCCGCGTAGGGCAGGCCGAAGGACCAAACCGAGAAGCCCAGGGCGCCCTTGGGATCGTCTGCCGGCGCTTCGTGGGCATACAGTGTCTCCTCGGATTCCGGATCGAACGGTCCGTCGATGGACGGCGCGACGCGGGCCTTGATGGACTGGTCCCGGAAGCGGTCCACCCAGGGAAGGACGACGCGCCCGTCCGGCAGCACCGCGGGATGGGCTGCCTGGTCGGTGACACCGATGTCCTCCGGGTCCGACCAGGTCCGGCCGCCGTCGGTACTGATGCGGCGGTGTATGTTCAGGTAAGACTCCGTTTCGGTGTTGTAGGTCCACGCGAATGCGCCGATGCGTCCGTCCGGCGCCACGGCCGACCGCAGGTCCCAGTTGAAGATCAGGCCGGTCGGATCGTACCCGATGTTTACCGGTTCGCTCCAGGTCCTTCCCTCGTCCGTGGAGTGAAAGGCCACGACCCGTTGAAACCACTTCGACGCGTCGAGGTAGTGCTTGTTGGTTTCGATGGTCATGACCAGGGTACCGTCCGGAAGCTGCATGACCGGGTTGGTCAGGCTCGCCGGTCCGATCTCCTCCGGCATGGGCACCTCTCGCCAGGCCGACCAGGTGTTTCCGCCGTCCACAGAGTTCGCCAGGAGGATCGACATGGGCACGCATCCCTCGGTCTCCGGATTGAAGAGACCGGGCGCTTCCGGATAGGTCTCGCGGTCGATCCACATGGCCGCGGCGATGATCCGGTCCGGCGCCAGTTCCGTTAAATAGACGATCTTGACCGTTCCCCGGACGCCGCGCAGTACAGGTGATTCGAAGGGACGTTCGGGCGTGGTCCAGGTCCGCCCGAGGTCGGAAGACCGGCTGACTTCAATCACTTCGTCCGCGCAGTCCTTTGTCGTGCCGCTGTGCCAGGTGGCGATCAACGTGCCGTCGGACTTGCCGAGGACGGCGGGAAAGGTGAGGTTGGCGCGGTCGGTGCCGGGTACGCTGCGGCTGAGAACGCCGGAGTCGATGATGCGCATGGATCGATGCCTTTCGAGATGGGTTGTTTATCCTGTTCGGGGCCGGGTGCTGCCCCGGGACGTAACAGGTTTCGGCCGGGTCCGAGCGTGACCAAGCGTGACCGTTACATTCCTTCGCACCATTCGATCATTGCGTCGAGCACGGATTCCGCCAGGCTGTCGATCGATTCCCGGGTACTGTCCATGTCGCTCGTCGAGATATCGGTACCGTCCATGTCGCGCGATGACGCCGAAACATAATACTTGATCGTGGGTTCCGTGCCTGATGGGCGCACGATCATCCGGGTGTGGCCGGCTTCCGAGAAGGTGAAGATCAGGATATTCACCCGTTCGCCTGCAACGGGGCCGGCCGTACCCGTCCGCAAGTCACGCGCCTGGCCGTTCTGTCGGTCGATCACGCGGCATACGGCCCGTTCGCCAATGTGCTCCGGCGGTGCTTCACGCAGTGCGGCCATGATGCCTTTGATCCTGCCGGCACCCTCCGCGCCGGGCAAGGCGACCGACCGCTGGACTTCCCTGAAATAACCGTACTTTCGGTAGATGTCATCCAGTTCGTCGCGCAGGGTCCGGTTTTCTCGCTTCACCAGGGCGGCGTACTCGGCAAGAAGGATGCCGGTGGCAGCCTCTTTGTCCCGGATCCGTGCGTCCGCCAGGTAACCGTGGCTTTCCTCCGTGCCGAACACAAAAGTCATGTCCGCCGGCATTCGATCGATTGCCGCGCCGACGTGCTTGAAACCGACGGGTAGGTCGTCCACGACTTCCAGGCCGTAGGACCAGGCGATGATCGCGGCCAGGTCCGACGTGACCACGGTCTTGCAGAACAGCCCCCGCTCGGGCAGCGTGCCAGCCGCCTGTTTCCGGCGGAGAATATAGTGGCAGAGAAGCACGCCGATCTGGTGCCCATTCAGCACCAGTTCTTCCGGCGGGGCCTTCCAGCCCCGGTCCGGCAAAGGAAGTGCGCATCCGATCCGGTCGGCGTCGGGGTCGCTGACCAGCACGAGGTCGGCCCCGGTTTCCGAGGCATTTCGAATGCCCAGCCGGAACGACGAGGGTTTTTCAGGGTTGGCGATGCCTTCTTCCAGGGTGGAGAACGCGTGGTCGGGCACGACCTGCTCTTCCACGTAGTGTACGTTCCCGTATCCCATTCTGTCCAGTGCCTCGGCCACGGAAGTCATGCCCACGCCGTGCAGCGGCGTATACACCAGGCGGATATCTCGTGCGCCGGCCAGGGTCATTCCGGCGAGGACGTCGATGTACTTCTCGTCCTGGTCCTTCGCGATTGTCCGGATCAGGCCGCGCCTGACGCCGTCCTCATAGGCGATTCGCCTGATTTCGGCTACACGGCGCATTTCCTCCGTGATGCCGGCGTCAAGGGGCGCGACGACCTGTCCGCCGTCGGGTCCGTATACCTTGAATCCGTTGTCGCCGGGCGGATTGTGACTGGCACTGATCATCACACCGGCCGCGGCCTCGAGTTCCCGTACGGCGAATGACAGGGCGGGGGTGGACCGGCAGCCGTCGAAGATACGCACCGGGACACCGTTGGCGGAGAGCACCCTGGCCGTCTCTTTCGCGAACGCCTCCGAGTTGCGCCGGGTGTCCCACGCCACGACGACGCCCGCGCCGGCCCGGTCGCCGAGCCTCGGGTTGAGCTTGCCGGCCCGGACGCCGAGCCTCGAGTTGTGCCAGCCTTCCGGCCCGCTGCCGAGGTCCCGACGGTGCCTGCCGTCTGGTCCATTGCCGTCCGGCTCGTCCCCGGCGCCGGCTATGAACTGCGCCAGGCCCTGGGCGGCCACGCCCACGGTGCGGGTGTTGAACCGGTTCGGACCAGGACCCATCCTGCCGCGGATACCGCCCGTTCCGAAGGCCATATCGGAACCGAACGCGTCTTCTAGTTCACCGGTGTTCCCGCCATCGACCCGTGCCCGGATCTCTCCATGGAACGCCGCGAACTCCGCGTCCGTCAGCCATCGTACCAGTGCGTCGCCCGCGTGGCGCGACAGGACGCCTTCGTCGATCCAGTCTTGGATCCGTTGGATGTAGCGGGGATCGCTCATGCCTGGTCCGTTTGGGTGAAAGACAGAAGTGACCGCACGTCGATCGATGTGCGTAGACGGCCGCCGTGGCCGCGTGCAGGTCAACGGGCGTCAGCGGCCATTAGTGACCTCACGCCGGATCATGGGGAAACGCGGCAGATCGCGCATTCACGCTAGAAGAACTGCAGTTCGTGTATGGTCCCACGAAAGTACAAATAATCCACCAGCACCGCAATGGCGGCGCCGAGAACGTATCCCACGATGATGCCGATCATCAGGGGCTGAACGGAGAGGTAAAGACGCACGCCGCCGATCCGGATCAGGATCGTCTTCAAAAGCCAGGCGAGAAAGACGGGAAAGAAGGCATGCCGGGCGGGCCCTCCGGCGGCCACCACGAATCCAATGGGCGATATGGGCCACCAGCTGAAGTAGTACCGGGCCAGGGTCATCCCCGTGACCATCAGCATGCCGGCGACCAGGAAGAAGACTTCCGCGCCCGAGATCGTGGTGCTGTTCTTCATCCAGGTGACGATGAGGCCGTAGAAACCGGGGTCGCCGGCGACATTGGCGTAGTAGTTTGCCGCGCCGCCCATCCTGTAACCGGTGTAGGCAGAGTAGCCGATGGCCGTGACCGCGCTGACGGCGAAGGTGACGGCGGACCAGAAGAAGAGCACGCGTCCCGACATGCCCAGGATGGACTGCAGTCGCGCGACATGCGAGGGCGTGATCATCGTGAACGTCTTCCAGTTTCGGGCGAAGGCACTTCCCAGGCCGAGACCCGTAAGGTTCTGGGGAGACAGCGAGGCGGAACCCAGCATGGCGACGGTGAACTGGTGGGCATTGATGGGCAGGTCCAGGAAGACCAGGCCTGATTCCGCCATGACCCGGCACAACGCGAAGTAGAAGAGGAACAGCAGCGTGAGGAAAACGGCGATCACGGGGAAGGACATACCCGCCGCGTGCAGCCACCAGACGACGTAGGCCATGCCGCAGGCGCCCGAAACCAGGGCGGCCCGGTAGGAGAAGAACTCGTCGTCGTCCCGCAGGTTCGTTTCCTTCCCCATAACGTGCCGCCAGACCATGGCCAGGTGCCGGCGGGCGATCCAGAATCCCCATAACGCGAAGGCGATCATGCCGCCGATGAACTGGACCGCGACCAGGCCGCCGGGGACGGCGGTACCCGAGTCCGCGGTAATTCCGACACGGGCCAGGATGCCCTGTTCCAGCGTATTGATAATCTGAAAGAACCAGACGCTGAACAGGATGTCCAGGTTGATGAAATAGGAGAAGGCAAAGGTGATGACGTTCATCCTGATCGCGTGTGCCGGAAAGGCGCGGCCGAGTTCGACGTTAAGCAGGGCATTGGCATCGATCGGCAAGGAAAACCACTGGGTCCAGTACGCCGTGGTGTTCCAGAGCATGATGGAAAAGGTGGCCAGGGCGCCGATGAGGAACAGGCGGTGCCGCATGATCGTAGGCACGACGAAGTGTTCTTCGTCAGTGGTCTCCGTCATCACGACTGCCGTCTGCACGAGGGGATAGGATAGACGCTCGTGCTCCACCCACTGCCTGCGCATCAGGATAACGAAGCAGACCCCGACGGCCAGGAGTCCGCCGAAAAAAGACAGCCACCAGAAGCTCGGGATGATCCAGGCCGCCCAGGGTATCGGGTAGTTTTCGGACAGTCCCCAGTAGTAGTCCCTGTTTGCGTTCAGTTCGTTGGTGACGACCAACCAGTCCGGGAGATAGGGAAAGAACAGCTCGCGCCATTGGTTCTCGGGGGAGGCGTAGTATTCGGCCGACGCCATGATGCCGACTACGTAGTTGGACATCCCCCAGGTCGGTACCATGAAGCCAACCCAGCCCAGGACGAAGACGAAAAGCAGTTCCCGCGACCGCAGGCCCCAGGCGGGACGGTATGCCTTCAGCAGTATATTGGGTCCCATGACGCCCAGG
Organism: Gemmatimonadota bacterium; assembly: GCA_009841265.1. Classification (NCBI taxonomy): domain Bacteria; kingdom Pseudomonadati; phylum Gemmatimonadota; species Gemmatimonadota bacterium. Next base: position 164,852 of record VXMB01000014.1, read on the forward strand.
AGAAACGGGATCAGGAGGGCGAGGTCGATATGGGCGAAGGTGAGGTGGGTGTATCCAAGGAGGTAATGGCTCGTCAGCGAAAAGATATTGACGACCACGGCCAGCGCCAGGCCCAGGGCCACGGCCCGCGGTGTCGCTACTTGCTGAATGGATGGGGCACCCGTGACGTTCATAGGCGGTACAGGGACCGGTATTTCCCATCAACGTAGGCCAGGAAGCAGTCGGCGGTGAGCGGTTCGCCGGTGACGTGCCGCACGAGGTCACCCGCGCGGTAGGTCATGCCGGGCCGATGGATGTGATCCCTGAGCCAGTTCCGCAGCGGCAGCAGTTCCCCGCGGGCGATCTGTTCCGACAGCCCGGGCAGGTCGCGCTCCGCGGCGCGGTAGAACTGGGCGGCGTAAAGATTGCCCAGGGTGTAGGTGGGGAAATAGCCGAAACTCCCGTGCGACCAGTGGATGTCCTGCAGCACGCCGTCCCTGTCGTCCGGCGGCTCGATGCCGAGAAAGAACTTCATCTTCTCGTTCCAGACCGCGGAGAGATCGCCGGCCGAGAATTCGCCCGTGAACAGGCCGCGCTCTATTTCGAACCGGAGCAGGATGTGCAGGTTGTAGGTGATCTCATCCGCTTCGACCCGGATGAGCGAGGGCTTCACCTCGTTAACCGCGGCGTAGACCTCCTCTTCGGTCACGTCCGCGGCCTGGTCCGGGAACACGGCGGAGAATTCGGGGAAGAAGTAACGCCAAAAGGCCCTGCTCCGGCCGACCATGTTCTCCCACAGTCGCGACTGGGATTCGTGGATGCCCAGGGACACGGACGCGCCCCGGGGCGTGCCTTCGTGGACCGGGTCGTGGCCCTGCTCGTAGAGACCGTGACCCGCCTCGTGGATGACACCGTAGAAGGACTGCATGGGCAGGGTCTCGGAGTACCGGGTCGTCAGGCGGACGTCCTGCACGCCCATGTGCGTACAGAAAGGATGGGGGGAGATGTCCAGGCGCCCGGCTTCGAAGTCGAAGCCCATGCGCTCGGCGGCCATGACGCCCATGCGCCGCTGGTCGTCGACGGGGTAGTTCCGCTCCAGAAAATCGGTGCGGGGCCTTACCCCGGAGGACGCGATGCGCTGCACCAGGTCCACGAGGGGGCCGCGAATCGAATCGAAGACCGCCGCGGTATCTTTCGTGGTGGCATAGGGTTCGTATTCATCGAGCAGCGCGTCGTAGGGTTCGTCTTGGTATCCGACCGCCTCGGCGACCTCGCGCTGGAGGGCGACCAGCTTGTCGATCCACGGCGCGAAAGCCTTAAAATCATCTTCCTTCCGCGCCTTGATCCACACCCCGATGGCCGCCGAACTCGTTTCCGCGATGGATTTGACCAGGTCGACGGGAACCTTGACCGCCCGATCGCTGGAACGGGCGATCTCGCGGATGTTGACCTCCTCGTCGTCCGCCAGCGATTCCGACCGGGCGGCATCCAGTTCCGCCCGCATCTCATCGGATGTGATCCTTTCGTGGGCCATTCCGGAGAGGGTGGCGAGTTGCCGTCCCCGGCCGGCCGCACCCTTGGGGGGCATGTAGGTTTCCTGGTCCCATCCCATCAGGGCCAGGGCGCCGTACAGGTCGCTCACTTCGCGGTACATCTCCATTACCCGTTCGTAGTGCGTTGGCACGATTGCATCTCCCTTGTTGATTCCCGCTACGTGGCCAGGACCTACGTGGCCGGGACCTACGTGGCCAGGACCGTCTTGACGCGCATCCGAAGCCTGCCATGAGCCTTTCGAAGGACCTGCTCGACCTGGCCCGGTTCATCCCCTCTGGCGAATATGAAACCGGGGTAGCCGGCCCCTTCCGGCAACGGGGTCAGCATGTCGCCTTCCTTCGCGGTGACGACCACGTCCTCCACGCCTGGGGTCTTCTTCGCCTCCTCGACGCCGTCGAATCCCTGGAACAATCCGCCTTCCGGTACCGGCAGCATCATCACGCCCGCGGCCCCCGGTTTGTTGCCCGCGTCGACCTGCCGGTCGAGACCATCCGTCCCGCGATCCGCTCCGCTGCGGACCTGCGCCTTGCGGCCGACGCCGTCCACGTGTTGCCCCAGGGCGTGGCGCAGTATAAGTTCCTCCAGGGACACCCCCAGTCCGTATTCCAGGACGCGCGAGCAAAGGCCTCCGATGGACCGGCCCGCGATCTCGATGATCCGGGCCTCGCCGTGGTGGACCCGTAATTCGGCGTGGACCGGTCCCTCCGTGAGTCCCACGGCCGTGGAAGCCCGCTGGACGGCATCGGACACGACCTCTTGCGACTCTTCGGGCAAGCGCGAAGGCGTAACATAGATCGTCTCTTCGAAAAAGGGTCCCTCCAGGGGATCGGGCTTGTCGAACAGGGAGAGCACACGCAGGCGGCCGCCGTTCAACAGGCCCTCCAGGGCTACCTCCTGCCCGGTTATATAGGACTCCACCATGATGCGGTGGGCATCGGGATCAAGACTCGGCGGCCGGTCCGACGCGCCTTCGAGTATGCGGCCTATCCTGCGGAACGCTTCGATGAAGCCGTCTGGCGAGTCGGCCCGGATTACGCCCCGGCTGCCCGATAGCAGGATGGGCTTGAGAACACATGGATAACGCTGTTCGAGTGCGATTTCCTCGACGGGGACCGACTGGTCGAACCGGGCGAAAGGGGGGCACCATACCCCCGCGGCCGAGAGCATTTCACGCATGCGGTACTTGTTGCGCGCGGCGATGGCTGCTTCAGGCGTGTTGTGCGGAAGGCCGAGGACCTTACACGCCCGGGCGGCGATTTCGGTGGTATAGTCGTCGACAGGCACGATGGCATCGAGGGGATGTTCACGGTCGTAGTCCACGATTTCATCCACGGCCTGCGACACGTACCGGAGCCTGAGCGACAACGGGATGTCCCACTCCTCCGCCAGCACCTGGCAGAAGTCCGATCCCACGACGACTTCAAGGTTCATGCGGCGTGCCGCTTCCAGAAACGGATCCGCGCGATAGGTCGTCGTCGGCATCAGGAGAAGCAGTCTTTTGGACGGATTTTCTGCTGGCATGATTAGATTAAAAAATAGAAACTTCGGGGATCGAAATCAATGAAATCGCCCGCCCTGTCGCAGTACCATACACAGGTATAGCGAAAAAAAACTTGCCTACGAAACTGCGTACGAAATATATTGCACGTACACTTCGCGTAATTCACCCGCAAGCACAGGACCTTTAATCGGTCTGTCGCGGGAAATCTCGCACTCTATCGGGTGCATTACTCCCATTATTTCATCTGGAGGGTAATCAATGAATCGCACAGAATTGGCCGGTAAGGTTGCTGATGCTACTGGGTTGTCCAAAGCGCAAGCCGACGCCGCAGTCGCCGCAGCACTCGACGCCATCAAGAGCAGTCTGAGCGACGGCGATTCCGTCACGCTGATCGGTTTCGGCACGTTCAGCGTATCGAACCGCGCTGCTCGCCAGGGGCGAAATCCCGGTACGGGCGAGTCCATTACGATCGCGGCGAGGAACGTGGCCAAGTTTACGGCCGGCAAAGCGTTAAAAGACGCCATAGGCTAAATCCGAAATACGGGGCCGGTCCGGTCGTAACGTCCGGTCCGGCTCCTTTCGAAACATCGACTCACGGATGGATCCGACTTGCGAGACGTCGATAGTACCTGCGCCTCGAGGTTTTCCATCCGTCTTCCTGCTTGAACCGGGAATGCCGAGTCGTACTTTTTTTGACCGGTAACGCACACGTGTGCATACACGGAGCATCGCCTTGCCGCTCTATGAATTCACCCTCACGGATTTCCTGTTTCCCGCGGATCTTCCGAACAACAAGGCCAATTTCCGCTTCGTCGTCGATCTGCGCTTTATCAACCATCGAAGCCAGTTCGCCACCGAACATGCCGTGATGCCCAGTCTCGACACCTTCTGGGAATGCGACACCGGGAGGTCGGGCAAGCCGAATTACGTTCGAAGCGCCGGGGAGGAGAACGTCAAATTCGGCGAAGGTTCGCCCGACCGGTGCGGCCGGTTCGAAATGAAGGCGATAGACGATTGGGACAAGCTGATCCTGTTGGTGCGGGGGAAGCGAATCCATTCCATACAGTTCAAGGTGTTCGACGTGGACCGCAGGGACGCCTGGGACAAGATCAAGGATTTCCTGGGCGGGATCGTCGAAGCCGTCATCGGCAGAATCAAGGGAACGATACCGGAAAACCTGCCCCTGTACCTGCCCGAGTCCCTGGGCGCCGCCGCGGACGACCTGCAGTCCTTCCTCCTGAAGAAAATCGCGGGTGGCGACGTGATCCTCTTCAGGGGATCAACCACGCTCGGGGAATTGACCGATGGAGAAAAGGCCCGCCTGACGGTCCACGGCCGGGGCACCGGTGGAACCTACCTGATTGGTTTCGACCTCACCCAGCGGGATGGATGACCAGAACCGTCATGATAGTAATCATCAGCGATCTTCACCTTACCGACGGCACGACCGGGCGGACCATCAAGGAAAACGCCTTTCGTATCTTTGCCCGGCGGGTCCGGGACATGGCCGTCGCGGCTTCATGGCGCAAGGGAGGCCGGTACCAGCCCATCGAACGAATCGACATCCTCCTTCTCGGAGATATCCTGGACGTCCTCAGGTCCACCGCGTGGCTGGAGAAGGACTATGGGCCGCGCCCCTGGAGCCATCCCGATGATCTTCCTTACATCGGGAAACTGAACGACATAACCACCGCTATCCTGGCGCACAACGAACCGTCGCTCACCTGCCTGAGGAACCTGGCCGAACCCGGTGGTCTCCTGCTGCCTCCGCCCGGCGGCGCCAATGGAGACCCACGGCCATCCGAACCCGGCCTGCCGGTCGAGGTCGGCATCCACTACATGGTGGGGAACCACGATTGGTTCTACTGCGTCCCTGGCAGATCCAGCCAGCTCCTCCGCAGAAAGGTCGCAGCCGCCCTGGGACTGGAAAACGACCCTGAACAGCCCTTCCCCCACGGGCCCGAGGAGTCGACCCGCATTGCCGGGATACTGCGGGCGCACGGAGTCCGGGCGTGCCATGGCGATATCTACGATCCGTTCAACTTCTCCGGTTCGCGGGACCAACCCTCCCTGGGGGACGCGATCGTGATCGAGCTGTTGAATCGATTTCCCTTCGAAGTCCGCAACCGCATGGGTTCGCTGTTACCCCGGACCTTCATCGAGGGCCTGCGCGAACTGGACAATGTCCGTCCGCTGGCCGCGGCTTCCGTCTGGGTCGACGCGCTGCTGCATGAACACGGCGTGTCCCCGATGCAGGCCGGGAAAGTCAAAGATACGTGGAACAACCTGGTGGACGACTTCCTGGCCCTGGATTTCATACGGGACCGGGGTTCGATGTACAACCCCTTCGAGAGCGTGGACAAGCTGGAGTACGCGCTCCGGTTCACGCGGGACGTTCCGCTGGGCCTGTCCGGCAGGCTGGGTGCATGGTGGAACCGGGTGACGGGCGATACTGCGGACTCCTACTTTGCTCACGCGGCCAGGGAGAAAGCGGTTGAGGACCATGAAGCCCGCTTCGTGGTGTACGGACACACCCATCATCACGAAATCGTGCCCCTCGACGTCGCGCCCCTCGGCGTCGCGCCGGAGAACGGGCACCGGGGCGCGCAGGTCTACTTCAACGCGGGTACGTGGCGCCGGGTGCACCGCCTCGCCCGGTCCTCCCGTTCAGGCCGGGCCTTCATCGCCTACGACGTCATGACCTACCTGGCCTTTTTCAAGGACGACGAACGAATGGGACGGCCCTTCGCTTGCTGGTCCGGGGCACTGGGGGAAGGCCCCGGTTAGCGTCCTGGATCCGAGACGGGCAGCCGCCTCTGCACGATCGTTTCCTCCGCCTCTGCCACGGACGGCTCCGGCGCGTCTCCCTCGTTGCGCAGTGGTTCTTTTCCCTTGACTTGAAGGGGCTCCCGCCCTACCATGGTGCAGTTGTATTGGGAGATCCGGGGAAGGTTTGCCGGGGTGGTGGAATTGGTAGACACAGGAGACTTAAAATCTCCCGGACCTCAATAGTCCGTGCCGGTTCGAGTCCGGCCCTCGGCATTCGGGGTCATGAACACACTGGTGAATGCTGATCTGCAGGGCGCTTAGCTCAGATGGTTAGAGTGCCACGTTGACATCGTGGAGGTCAGTGGTTCGATCCCACTAGCGCCCATTTGATTCCGAACTGTTTAGCTGCCCGGCACGGGTCTCCCCGGCCGGGTTTCTCATGCCCACCCGATCCGCAACCTGTTGCTGTTATCCGCAGCTTGTTGCCATTACGGAATGAAGATCACGGAAGTCAAGGCCGTCTACCCGTCACGGAACAAGAGAGGGACGGGCGCCTGGCAGGAATACTACTGGCAGATCGTGGTCCGGGTGGACACGGACGCGGGCGTGACCGGTTACGGGTATGGCGGGGGTGGCGAGCCCGGCAAACTCATCGTCAACGGCCATCTGCGCGATGCACTGATCGGCAGGTCCATCGGAAGCGTGGATGATATCCGCCGGGTTTGGGATCATCTTTACTTCAAATCCCTGCCGTACGGCCGCAGCGGCATCGCGATCATGGCCCTGAGCGGGATCGACCTGGCCCTGTGGGACCTGCTCGGAAAGGCAGAGGGCCGGCCCGTGTACGATCTGATCGGGGGGTTGAAGAAGGACCGGATCCGCGCCTACGCGACGGGGGGCGATCTGTCCCGGGTCCGCGACCTGGGCTACACCGCGGTGAAGCGATCGCACCAGTGGCGGTCGGAGGCCGACTACGATTCAGCTGTGGTCCAGGCTGCCCGTTGCAGGGAGATGTTCGGCCGGGACGCGCTGTTCATGTTCGACTGCTATATGTCCTGGGATACCGCGGTAGCTTTGCGGATGCGCGAGATCCTGGACGAGTATACGCCTTACTGGTTCGAGGATCTCGTCACACCGGACCATCTGACCGAACTGGCGGAACTCCGGCCCCGGCTGGCTCCGGTGCTGCTGGCCGGCGGCGAGCATGACTTCTCCCACCACGCTTTCGCCGCCATCGCACGCGCCGGCGCCCTGGACCTGTGGCAGCCGGATATCACGTGGTGTGGAGGGATAACGGCCGGACTGCGAATCGTGGACCTCGCGAGATCACACGGAGTCCCCGTATGCCCCCATCGCGGCGGTGAGATCTGGGGGCTGCACCTGATCGCGGCCACGGACTGCATGGACCTGGCGGAGACGCATCCGGACCGGTGGAGCGGTGGGAAGGACGCGGTCCTGCTCGACGAGCCCGTGGTGTCGGAAGGCAGCATCGCACCGGCCGTCCGTCCGGGTTTCGGCGTCACGCCGAGACCGGAATATACTTGAACTTTGGAGTAACCTGCATCCGCTCCCGTGGAATCTCAGGAGGCTATTCGATTTCCTTATCTCGATAAAAAAGCGTAACTTGTGGTTTATTCCCCGGCTCGATCGGGGAATTGACGCCGGATCATATCCGGCATGTTGATGCATCGGCATGGACCGCGCCTCGTACTGCAGCACGGCGGCGCAAAAAAGGAAAGGAGGAATTATGATATCTGAACAACGGAGGTGTGACGACTGATCTGATCAGTTGACATTCCTCCAGACGCAAGCCGGGCGTCTCGTAATTCCAGAGGCGCCCGGTTTTTTTGTGCTTGCGCCACATGCCGGCCGCGTATAATCGTGCATAGACCCATCGACAACCGCCGGCCGACAGGCTTCGCCGGCCGACAGGCTTCGCCGGCCGACAGGCCTCGCCGGCCGACAGGCCTCGCCGGCCGACAGGCCTCGCCGACCCAATGCTGGACCACGCCGCCCATGTCTCTCTACCCCCTCATTCGTCCCCTGCTATTCCGCCTGGACCCGGAGTGGATACATCGTGCAACGCTGGCCGCGGTCGGCAGGGCGGGACGCATACCTCCGGTGCGCGGAATGCTCCGGGGCCTCCTCACCGTGGACGATCCGCGGCTCAGGGTGGAAGCCGGTGGGCTCGCCTTTCCCAATCCCGTCGGCCTGGCCGCCGGGTTCGACAAGAACGGCATCGCCATGGAAGGACTCGCTTCGGCAGGTTTTGGATTCGTGGAGGTGGGTTCGGTCTCGGCCCATCCTTCGGCGGGCAATCCCGGACTGCCACGGCTGTTCCGTGTACCGGAGGATGAAGCGATCGTGGTCAATTACGGGGTGCCCAACGACGGTGCGGACGCAGTGGCGCGGCGATTCGCTTCCGCCAGACCGTCCCGGCTGCCTGGATCGGCAGGATCGACCCAATCGCCCTGCCCGCCCAGTCAGCCCCGGCCGGCCCGGCCACCCGTTCCCCTGGGCATCAACCTGGTGGAGACGAACACCGGAAGGCCGGCGGGCGCGGAAGAGGTGGTGGAGGAACTGGTCGCGGCGATGCGTCCCTTTCTGGGCCTTGCCGACTACGCGACGCTCAATCTGAACTGCCCGAACACGACATCGGGCCGAAGCCCCTTCGACGATCCGGGCACGCTGGGGAAGCTGCTCGCGGGATACTCCGGTTACGACGCTATGCCGCCTACCTTCCTGAAGGTCGTGCCGACCACTGACCCCGCAACGATCGAGGGGACGCTCGCCGCTGTGGATCCATTCCCCTTTGTTAAGGGCATCGTGTTCGGCCTGCCGACCGGAAAGCCCTACGAAAGCCTCAAGACCCCGCCACAGGTCCTCGACCGCATGCCCGGGACCCTTTGCGGCCGGCCGACCCGGGCGCTGATTGACGCGTCCATCCAGGCCTGGTATCCCCGGATGGATCGCAACCGCCACGTGATCGTCGGGACCGGGGGCATTTTCACGGCCGAAGACGTCTACCGGAAGATCCAGTTGGGCGCGACCCTGGTCCAGGTCTACACGGCCCTCGTCTACCACGGTCCGGCCCTGGTGAAGCGCATCAACCGGGGCCTGTGCCGCCTGATGGCCAAGGACGGCCTGGACCGGATTACCGATGCCGTGGGCGTGGACAATCCGCATCCACGTACGCCAGGTACGCGAAATACCCCAAAGCCATCGATGTCTGACGTCATCTCGTCTTTAGATTCGGTCACACCCGAATGGCTGACTTCCAGACTCCGGGAAAGCGGCGTGTTGAATCAGGGCGGGATCCTGGACGTCAAGATCCATCCCAATCCCGCGTTCAATTCGATGGCGGCGCATCTGGAGCCCGTGTATTCCGCGGATGCCCCGGCCGGTGTTCCCGAGCGCCTGTTCATCAAGATCAAACAGCATCATTGGGGACGGGATGAAGTCTCTTTTTACCGGCTGGCTACGGGACAGAGGCTGCCGCTGCCCATGTTGATTCCCTTCATCGACGGCGCGTACGACGAGGACACGGGGTTGTCCCATTGCCTGATGCTCGATGTCTCCGGAACGCATCATGCTCCCGTCTCCCGTGCGCGCCTGCTGGCCGGTGACGGCGTGCCGGAGGAAGGGGAACTGGCCGGTTGCGTGGAAGCCCTGGCCGGCCTGCACGCTTACTGGTGGGAACACCCGGACCTGAGGGTCAGCCGGCCCCTTGAGGACGGCCCAGATCAGGAGGATCGCCCCGTAAGGATCCCGACCCCTTTCAGGGATGAAGAACGCTACATGACCGAGGTGCGGGACCAGGTCGAGGAATGGAGACGATTCAGCGCATCGGCCGCTGCCGAACTGCCCCGCGAACTGATCGAGTTGTACGACCGTCGAATAAAAGCGCTGCCCACGCTGTGGGATCGGTACCTGAGACACCGATTTGCCCGTTTCTCAAAGCTCACGGTGTGTCACTCGGACTGTTACTTCACCCAGTTCCTCTGTCCTGCCGACCCGGAGGTCCACGGAACCTACCTGTCGGATATGGAAGAGGCATGCATCTACCTGGGTGCTGAAGACCTGGTATACCTGTTCGCGACATTCTGGACGCGGGAACAGCGACAGGAAAACGACCGGGAGATACGATGCTTGAAGCGGTATTACGAGACGCTGGTGAATCGCGGTGTGAAGGATTACTCGTGGGATGATCTGTGCAGGGATTACCGCCTGCAGTTGATCTGGCGGGTCGAACTTCCCGTCTGGGATCAGCAGAACGGGAGCTCGCGGGACTACTGGCGGCCCAAGATGCAATGCCTGGCCGATGCGTACCGCGACTGGGACTGCGCTGCAATGCTGTAACCGGCGCTGTTGTAACCGGCGACGATGAAAGAGGTGCTGCTGTTGCCGGCGACGCTAGAACGTGCCTTCCACGCTCAGCGTCGTGCCGCCAGTCTCCTTCTTGCGCACCGTGGACGACCTTACCCGCTCCTGCAGCTTCTCGAAGTAGAGTGCTTCGTCCACCGGGATATCGACCCAGTCGTCCTGCCAGGCGGAAAGCAGCATGGCGTTGGCCAGTTCGACGCCCCGGATGCCTTCTACGCCCGGCGCGATGAGCGGCGTGCCCTCCCGGATCGCGCGCACCCAGTCCTTCGTGATGCCGCGATGCTCTTCGCCCCCGGCCTGGAAGGGGATTTCGCACTTCCAGGTCTCCGGGCTGCCGAAACCGCCCTTCCATTCGCGGTTGAAGACATCCGCCGGCGTGCGATTGCGCCAGAAGGTGATCCGGCCCTCCTCCATGACCACCTTCCCGTTGTCGCCCGTGATCTCCATGCGGTTGGTTCCGGGCGACTCGCCCGTGGTCGTGATGAATACGCCCGTAGCGCCGTTTTCGTACTCGGCGTAGGCCGTCACGTCGTCTTCGACCTCGATGTCGTGGTACTTGCCGAAGCCGCAGAAGGCCCGGATGCGCACGGGCATGCCGCAGATCCACTGCCAGAGGTCGAGGTTGTGGGGGCACTGGTTGGCGAGCACGCCGCCGCCTTCGCCGGACCACGTGGCGCGCCAGCCGCCCGAGTCGTAATAGCATTGCGCACGGAACCAGTTCGTGATGATGTAATTCGTCCGGCGGAGCTCGCCCAGTTCGCCCGATGACACGAGTTCCTTGAGCTTCCGGTGTTCGCCCAGTGTCCGCTGGTTGAACATCAATCCGAAGACGAGGCCGCTCTTCTCGGCCGCCGCGTTCATTTCCCGCACCTGGCGCGTGTATACGCCGGCCGGTTTTTCGCAGAGCACGTGCAGTCCCCGGCCAAAGGCCTTTATCGCCAGCGGCGGATGGTCGTAGTGGGGCGTCGCGATGATTACGGCGTCGATCGCCGCTGACGCCAGCAGTTCATCCGCGCTTCCAAAGGTCGAGACGCCGTCGCCGTCGAGCGATTTCGCACGCGCCAGTTGATCCGGATCGACATCGCAGACGGCCGCCAGCTTCGCGCCCGGCACTTCGTTCCCGGTGAGGTATTCGACGTGGAACCCGCCCATGTTCCCGAGGCCGATCACACCGATGCGTACGACGTCCATGGATCACTCCTTCCTGCGGCATTCGCGTCCTGCGGCATTCGTGTCCTGCGGCTTTCACCCGTCCAGGTTCGCTATCCGGCGAGGGCGGCCGGCTTTCCGTTTCTCATCACGAAGGGGAAATGCTCGCCCGCCTGGTTCATGGGCGCCCCGTCCGGCAGATCGACGAAGGCTTTCATGACGTGCTGCCCGGAAGCGACGAAGCGGGACTCGCCCGTCATGTAATGCATGGCGATGGCGCGCCTGGGCTGATCGGATCGGTTGAAGGGCGAGCCATGCCAGGTCAGCGAGTGGTGGAATGAGACCTCTCCGGTCTTCACCGGCCAGGGCCGGGGTGCTACCTTCTCCGCGCCGTTGCCGCCCGGCGGCGTGAAGCCTTCGATCCGCCCGAAGTCCTCGGCCTGCTTCAGGTGGGCCTGCGTCCGCAGGAACTCGATCTGGTTGCCCCACCTGTGACTGCCCGGCGTCATCCACATGCACCCGTTTTCCACCGTCGCGTCGTCGAGGGCGACCCATGCGGATACCGGCGTCATGGGCCGTATGATGGGCCACAGCGGCGCATCCTGGTGCCAGCTGGTAACGCCCCCGTAACCCGATGGCTTGTACTGGATCTGGTCGTGCCAGACCATCAGTTCGTCCGCCTCCGTGAGCCGGCTGATGGCTTCGACGATGAAGGGATGGTGGATCAGTCGCTGGTAGGCGTCGGACACTTCCCAGATGTTCACGATTTGCCAGACGCAGCGCTCCGGTTCCCGATCGCGGACCATGTTGTGGAACAGCACCGGTCTCGGCCCGTCCTCGGGAAAGCCTTCCGGACCGGTGTCGAGCACGCGCTGCAGCTCGTCGCGAAGTTCCTGGACGCCGGTGTCGTCAAGGACGCGGCCGCCGTTGAGGAACCCGTTGCGGTGAAATTCGACTACCTGTTCATCAGTCAACATCCCGGCGCCTCCCATTTCGTCCGCGTACGAAGCACAGGAACAACCCATGCCATCGACGCATTTTCGTCTCCTTTGATGACGCATCTGCGGTAATCATGAACGTGTGTATTCCAAGTTACCAATTTACCCACCGGCACGAAGCCGCCAAAGCCTTTTTTGAAGGAAGCCCCGTGTTGACATTACCGGCTTAAATCCCTATAATACGCATGTTGTCCGGCCCAACGCAGACGAGCGGCCGGCCGGTGGAAAGCACCACGTTGCACATGTGGAAAACCAACCGAACGCGTAGTATCCGGGCGTAAATCACGGCCCGGAACGCCATGTCCATCCGGGAGCAACCCGCTCCTCCGCCCACGAGGAAAGGCCAGCCGATGTCCGAAGCACCTACCGCGTCCACCGAAACCATGGAATTCAAGAGCGAGTTGCGGCAGATCCTTCACCTGATCACCCATTCGCTTTATTCCAACAAGGAGATCTTCCTCCGCGAACTGATCAGCAACGCCAGCGACGCGATCAACAAGATCCGCTTCAATTCCATCAACAACAGCGACCTGCTCGACGGCGATACCGAGTGGAAAATCAAGCTCATTATCGACAAGGAAAAGAACACGCTGACGGTTTCCGATAACGGTACGGGGATGTCCCGCGAAACCATCATCGACCAGTTGGGCACGATCGCGAAGTCCGGAACCAGGGCCTTCCTCGAGACTCTGCAGCAGGCGGACGAAGCCAGCCGTCCCGAGTTGATCGGCCAGTTCGGCGTGGGTTTCTACTCGGCGTTCATGGTGGCCGACCGGGTGACGGTAGTCTCCCGCCTGGCGGGCGATCCGAAAGACCAGGGCGTCCGCTGGGTCTCCGCGGGAGAGGGCGAGTTCACCATCAAGACGATGGAGAAGGATACGCACGGGACCGACGTCACACTCCATCTCAAGGAGGACGAGAAGGAGTTCCTGGAGGAATGGCGGCTGCGGCAGGTGGTCAAGGAGTTCTCCGATTTCATCGAGTATCCGGTCGTCATGGACGTGGAACGGCACGAACCTGTCGAGGGAGAGGACGACAAGACGGAGGCGGTGGTCCGGGAAGAGACGCTCAATTCCATGAAGGCCCTCTGGCTGCGTTCGAAGGACGAAATCGAAGAAGAAGAGTACAACGCCTTCTACCGCCAGATCTCCCACGATTACGGCGATCCGGCGAAGGTGATCCACTACACGGCCGAGGGGCTGACGGAGTTCAAAGTGCTGCTCTTCATCCCGGCGAAGCGGCCCTTCGATATGATGTTCGGCGATCCCAAGGTGGGACCCAGGCTGTACGTACAGCGGGTCCAGATCATGGAGAACTGCGAGGAACTGCTGCCGCCGTACCTGCGCTTCATCAAGGGTGTGGTGGACTGCGCGGACCTGCCCCTCAACGTCTCCCGCGAGATCCTGCAGCAGAACCCCATCCTCGACCGCATCCGGAAGAACATCGTCAAGCGGATCTTCACCGTGCTGGAGGAGATGAAGAAGGACGAGTTCGACAAGTACGTGGCGTTCTACCGGGAACTGGGCCTGATCCTCAAGGAGGGGATGGCGCAGGACTTCGAGAACCGGGACACCCTGACCTCTCTGGCCGTGTACGAGTCCATGAACACCGAGGCCGGGAAGTACATTTCCATGGATGAATACGTCGACCAGATGCCGCCCGACCAGGAGGAGATCTACTACCTGATCGGCGAGCACCGCGGCATGCTCGAGCGGACGCCGTACCTGGAGGTCTTCCGGGACCGCGGCTGGAACGTCCTCTTCATGACGGACCCCATCGACGAATTCGTCATGTCGTCGGTGGACGAGTACCGCGAGAAGAAGTACAAGGCGGCCGACAAAGGCGACATCTCGGCGGACGAATCCGACAAGGCCAGGGCGGAGGACGACGAGAAGACCTTCCAGGCCCTGATCGAAACCCTGAAGGGCAAGATCCCGGAGGTGCAGGATATCCGGCTCTCCACGCGCCTCAAGGACAGCGCCTCTTGCCTGGTGGCCGACGAGGGCGCCATGAGCGCCCACATGGAACGGCTCATGCAGCGCATGGGCGAGGGCGGCGGTCAGAGCTCCAAGCGCATCCTGGAACTCAACGCCGGACATCCCGTGGTCCAGGGCCTGCAGAAGCTCCACGACAGCGACGGCGAAGACGCGCGCGTCGAATCCATCGGCCGCCTGCTGTACGAGCAGGCCGTGGTGGCCGAGGGGTCCAAGCTCGACGATCCCGTGGGCTTCGCGAGCCGGATCAACGACCTGCTGGTCAAGGAACTGATCCGGATCTAGCGCGGAACAACGAGACGACGGTACGCTATGCGCACTCCCGCAGTACTCGTATCGATCCTCCTGCTGGCCTCCTGCGGCGAAGGCGAACGCGGCGGGGAACAGTCGGGGACCACCCCGGAAGGCGGCCGCGTCAACTCGATCGGCGTGACGCTGCCCGACGACGCCGTGGACGCCTCCCGCCAGGTGCTGCGGTCCATGAGCCCCGAGCCCAAGAGCCTGGACCCCAGTATCGAGCCCTACGATACCGAGCAGACGATCCTGCCCTTCGAGGCCCTGCTGTTCAAGGACGAGCACTGGAACCCGATCCCGGGTGCCGCGCACAGCTGGGGCTCGGATGACGGGATAATCTGGACCTTCAACCTCAGGTCCGGGATGCGCTGGAGCGACGGGTCGCCGCTGACGGCCCATGACTTCGTGTATTCCTACCGCCGGATGCTCGATCCTGAATCCACCAACATCTACGCCTTCTTCTATTACGACATCAAGAACGCCGAAGCGATCGTCAAGGGGGAGAACGAGGATCTCACGTCCCTGGGCATCTGGGCCGTGGACGATTCGACACTGGTCATCGAAACGGAAAAGCGGGCGCCCTACCTGCCCCATATCGTTTCCTTCGGTGACGCCATGCCGGTGCCGAAGCGGCTCGTGGACAAATACGGCCGCAAGTGGACCGAACCGCAGAACATCATCACGAATTCCGGCTTCATGGTCACGGAGTGGGTCAACGGCAGCCACATGACGCTTGTTCCCAATCCCTACTACAACGGCCCCCATAAGCCCTTCCTGGAGAGGGTGATACACCCTTTTCGCAACGCGGCCGCGGCCACCATCCTTCCTTACGAAAGCGACGAGGTCGACATGGAGAACGTGGACGTGAACGACCTGGAACGCATCGAACGTGATCCCGACCTGAAGCAAGATCTCGTGCGCTTTCACGGACTGAATACCTGGTATCTCTTCTTCAGGACGCAGCTGCCGCCCTTCGACGACATTCGCGTCCGGGAAGCCTTTACGCGGGTGATGGACCGCGACAATATCTGCAACATCATCCTTCGGGGAGGGGCCGTACCGGCTTATTCCATGATCCCGCCCGGCTTCAGGGAATTCGAGGGCGATACGCACGCCGCGGTGCAGGGCTTCGATCCCGAACGGGCGCGGCGACTGATGCGCGAGGCCGGATATCCGGGTGGACAGGGATTCCCCCGCCAGGAACTGTGGCTCAGGGCGCCTACGCCCTCCGACCGCCTGATCGGCGTGGCGATACAAAGCATGCTGAAAGAACATCTCGGCGTCGACGTGGACATCCGGACGGCCGACCTGCACACCTACATGGACCATCTGTACGAGTGGAACATGAACCTCGGGCTGATCGCCTTCGGCGCCGATTTCCTCGACCCCCGCAACATACTGGACATGATCTGGCACTCGCAGCCCCGGGGCCACGGCCGGCAGGACTGGCATAATCCCGACTTCGACCGCCTCGTGGATGCGGCCGCGGCCGAACTGAATCCGGAGATCAGGGAAAGTCTGTACCGTGAAGCCTCGGCCGTCCACGTGGCGGACTATCCCGGCGCGTTCCTCTATCACAAGATGGGCCTGCAGCTCCGGAAACCCTGGCTGAAGGGCTATGCCGTAAACGACGACGGCACCGTGGGTTCCTTCCGCTGGCACAAGTTATACATCGCCGAGGTGGAAGATGGGGAGTAGCAGGTTTTCCGGGGGGAAGCGGGGCCCGGACGCCCCTTGTTTACCGGCCGCGCTACGCCGGCCGCTCGGATTCCGCCTCCTTCTCGCGCCGCTCGCCCTATGCGTTGCGACCTTGCTTTGGATGCCCGGGGCGACCGCAGCCCAGGAAAGCCCGATCCTCCTGGAAGCGATCAGCGTCCTCCCCGTGGAAGGTCCCGAATCCAACCAGCCATCGGGACTCTTCGTCCATAACGACACCCTGTACACCGTTTCCGACAAGCACGACGATACCATCTTCCGGATTGAACTCCGGGAGGATGTCGCGGTATTCGTTCCGCATATCCGGTTCGAGGCGCAAAAACCCTTCGGCGTGTTCAGGTTGGACCTGGAGGGCATCACCCGCGATGACGACGGAAGCTTCTATCTCGCCAGCGAAGGGGCGTTCGCCATTCTGAAGGTCGACGCGGGCGGAACGAAGGCGTCCTGGGTCACCACGAGCCTTCGCAAAACGGGTGCATCGGCGGGACTCTTCCAGACGCGCGGCGGATATCTCGAGGGCATCACGCTGATGGCGCGGGACCGGTTCCTGGTCACCGCGGAACGGGAGCCCTGCGGCCTGATCGAAGTCGACATGGCCCCGGTGCAGCGGATCGTGGAGATCGCCAATCATGGCTCGGCGAACAGTTACACGGGGCTGCACCGTGAGGTCGAGAACGTATACATCCTGCAGCGGAGCACCGCGACCATCCGGAAGACCATCCGGTACCTGGACGTGGACAGCCCCTCGACGATCTGGTCCTTCGCCCATATCGTCAACGACCCGGAATACCTCTATCAGCACGAACAGTTCGGCGCAAAAACGGCGGAGGGGCTCGCCATGGACCGCGACCGGGTCTACGTCATCCTCGACAACAACAACGACGCTCGCCGGATGTATCCCACCGATCACAGACCCTTGCTCCTGATCATGAATCGGCCCGGTTGAAGTGGTCATGAATCGAGATGCCCAGGACAGGCTGGCACACCTCTTCCGCCGCACGTTCGGCCGTGGACCGGCGCGCATCGCCGCCCTGGGCGCGGACGGCTCGAGTCGGAAGTACTTCCGGTTGGCGGACAAGGGACGGACGGTCATCGGCGCGGCAAACGACGACCGCCGGGAGAACGTCGCCTTCCTTACGCTTTCGCGCCACTTCAACCGCCACGGCCTGCCGGTGCCCGAGATCTTCGCCGAGGACCTGGAACAGGGTGTCTACCTGCAGCAGGACCTGGGTGACGAGACCCTGTTCAGCCGGGTGGCCGCCGCCCGCGCGGAGGACGGATCGTTTTCGGACCGGCTGGTGGCAATGTATCGGCAGGTGCTCGACGACCTGTCCCGATTCCAGGTCACCGCGGCGGCGGACCTGGACTTCTCGATCTGTTATCCCAGGAGCCGGTTCGACGCGCAGTCCATCCGTTGGGACCTGAACTATTTCAAATACCACTTCCTGAAGCTTGTGCCTGTCGACTTCGACGAGCAGGCCCTCGAAAACGATTTCGAGCGGCTCACGGCGTTCCTCCTGGAAGCGGATACCCATTACTTCCTGTACCGCGACTTCCAGTCCCGCAACATCATGTGGCATGAGGGACGCCCGCATTACATCGACTACCAGGGCGGGCGGCAGGGCGCGCTTCAATACGACGTGGCGTCTCTCCTGCAGGATGCCAAGGCCGACATCCCGTGGGAGATTCGGGATGAGTTACTGGACTACTACGTCGCAGCGGCCGGCGCATATGCCCCTCTTCGCCGGGATGCGTTCCTCGCGCACTATTACGGTTACGCCCTGGTCCGTCTCGTGCAGGCGCTGGGCGCTTACGGGTACCGCGGGTTGTACGAGGGCAAGTCCCATTTCCTGACCAGCATCTCCCACGGCGTCCGCAACCTCGAGGGACTGCTCACGCGGGCCGGCCTGCCGGTCGACCTGCCTGAATTGGGCCGGGCCTGGTCGCGCATCATCGACGATCCGTCACTTCGGCGAATGGGCGAGGTTTCCGGAGAAGGACTGACCATCCACCTCTGGAGTTTCTCCTATCATCTCGGCCTGCCCCGGGATCCGAGCGGAAACGGTGGAGGGTTCGTCTTCGACTGCCGGATCGTGAAGAACCCCGGCCGCATTCCGGAATACGCGGACCTGACGGGAAAGGACGCGCCGGTGGCAGCCTTCCTGGACGAACTCGAGGAGGCACGGTCCTTCCTGGGGGATGCGCAGACCATGGTCGACCGGGCGGTCGAACACCACCTGCGCCGCGGGTTCACGGACCTGACCGTCGCCTTCGGGTGCACGGGCGGCCAGCACCGCTCGGTATACTTCGCGGAGCGGCTGGCGGCGCACCTGAAGGAGCGACCGGGCTTGAAGGTTCGGCTCAGGCACCGGGAGCAGGAGGATTCGTGAAGGCCATGATCCTTGCGGCGGGCCTGGGCACCCGGCTGCGGCCTCTCACCGATGCCCGGCCCAAAGCGCTCGTGACGGTGGCCGGCAGACCCATGCTTTACTGGGTGATCGCGCGGCTCGCCCGCCATGGTTTCACCGACATCATCATCAATGCCCACCATTTCGCGGAACAGATCGAAGCCTTCACGGCCGCGTACGATGGCCCCGGCGTTTCACTCACCGTTTCCGTGGAGGAGGAGATCCTGGACACGGGCGGCGGGGTGCGCAAGGCCGCGTGGTTCTTCGACCGCGAGGAGCCGTTCCTGGTGCACAACGTGGACGTGCTGACCGACCTGGATCTGTCCGAATTGACGACGGCCCACCGCGCTTCGGATGCCCATTCGGCGTCGGGCGCCCTGGTCACCGTCGCCGTGAAGAAAAGGAAGAGCTCGCGCCACCTGCTTTTCGACGAGGCGGGAAGGCTGGGCGGTTGGCGTTCGGATATCACGGGAGAGACACGCACGGTCCGGTCGATGGAAGGTCCCGTTACCGCCCTGCCCTTCATGGGTGTCTACGTTGTGTCCCCGGAGGCGTTGGGCAAGATGACCAGTACCGGTCCCTTTTCGATCGTCGACTTCTTCCTGGACCTGGCGGGTACGGGCGGGACCGTTCAGGCCTATCGGGCCGAAGAAGCCCTGTGGGCGGATCTCGGTAGCGTGGACCGGATCGTGGCGGCGGAGCGGCTGTTCGGAACGGACTGGTTCGCGGATTTCGGTTAATCCGTTTTCCAGGAAAGCACCGGTGTGCAACGGCCGGGCTTCGCGCCATCGGTCGAAAAGACTTGAAGTACAGTGCGCCTTTGGTTACCTTGAAACTGGACCTATCTTCCTCTAAACACGCCCTCACCCAAAGGAGGTTTTAGTGGACGTATCGTCCTCCCGCGGCGCGAGGCAGTGTCTGCGTAGCCTGCTCTATCGCGGTTGTTGCCCCCGCCGAAAATTGTCTCCCACATAACCGGCGACAGCGGGTAATTGCGCGACAAAGACGTATCCCTCGGGATTCGCGCTCATTGATCGTCTCCAGTTGAGCGTCTCCGATAGTTCTCGCGGAACGGATTTCTCTCAATTTTCGGCCCGGACGGCCTTCTTGTTCGTACCACCCGGGGCGATGGCGGCTCGTGGATGCACGGGCATCCCTGCTTGAAGCCGCCGGGATTCCGATCCAAGCGCAGCCTTTCTCTTCGCCCCGCACGGATCGAACTTCATGGGCCGGGCCGTAATTTATGGGTCTGACGCCGTTCATGGGTCCGCCGTGATTTATGGGTCCGACGTCCCGACCCGTCGCAACCCAAAACCAGTCGAGTTGCGAGGAGCACGCGGGGCGGTTCCGATTTCCGGGCGCCGGATCTCAGTTATCAGTAAGGAAGGTACCATGATCAGAAGCATGAACGGCAAGACCCCCAGGTTTCGGATATACGATCTCAGGAACTACAGGAAAATACCGCAGATCGACAGACTCCCGGACGACCTGAAGTTCGAAATGGAAGTCGTGGCGCGGGTTCTGCCGTTCCGGACCAATTCCTACGTGGTGGAGCACCTGATCCAATGGGAGAATATCCCCGACGATCCCATGTTCCAGCTCACTTTCCCGCAGCGGGAAATGCTGTCGCCGGACCACTTCGACGAGGTGGCGGCCCTGGTGAAAAAAGAGGCGGGTGAAGTGGAAATGGAGCGGACCGTGAACCGGATCCGATGGAATCTGAATCCACAGCCCGCGGGTCAACTCGAGCACAACGTCCCCAGGGAGGACAACGAGAAACTGGATGGCATGCAGCACAAGTACCGGGAAACGGTCCTGTTCTTCCCTTCCCAGGGTCAGACCTGCCACGCCTACTGTACCTTCTGCTTCCGCTGGCCCCAGTTCGTGGGCATCGATGAACTGAAGTTCGCCAGCCGCGAGGTCGAAAGCCTCATCAGGTACCTCGAAGACAATCCCCAGGTCACCGACGTGCTTTTCACGGGCGGCGATCCCATGGTCATGCGGGCAAAGAACCTCAGCGTGTATATCGATGCGTTGCTGAAGGCTGATCTCCCCAATCTGCACACGATCCGGATCGGGACGAAATCGCTGGCCTACTGGCCCCACAAGTACCTCACGGACCCGGATGCCGACGACGTACTGGCGCTGTTCGAACGGATCACCCGCGCCGGCAAGCACCTGGCGATCATGGCCCATTGCAGCCATCCCGCCGAACTCCAGCCCGACGTGGTGTCAAAGGCGGTCAGCCGGATCCGCGGTACGGGAGCGAAAGTTTACACGCAGTCTCCCATCCTGAGGAACATTAACGACGATCCGGATACGTGGGCGGCCATGTGGCGCAGGCAGGTGGACCTGGGTATGGTGCCGTACTACATGTTCATGGTGCGGGACACCGGCGTGCAGCAATTCTTCGCCGTGCCGATGGTACGGGCCTGGGAGATCTTCCAGAAAGCCTATCAGCAGGTTAGCGGGATCTGCCGGACCGTGCGCGGACCCAGCATGTCGGCCCATCCCGGCAAGGTCCACGTAATGGGCATCAGCGAAGTCCACGGGGAGAAGATCATCGCCCTCCGGTTCCTGCAGGGACGCAATCCCGACTGGGTCCTGCGGCCGTTTTTTGCCCGGTACGATAGAGAAGCCATCTGGCTGGACGACCTCGAGCCGGCCTTCGGCGAGGAGGCGTTTTTCTTCGAGAAGGAACTGGCACAGTTGTGCGAGGAGGACCTGCCCTCCGGCCAGTGGAATGAAATGGAGTCGCTTGTGCTGGAAGGCGTGGGGTGGGAATGATACGCGGTACGGGTTAAAAGAAGGATTTAACGAATCTTAAAAGTCAACAGTTCGTCTGGTATTTCAAACACAATCCCGTCTCTCTTCTTTTCGTAATAGATTAGCTGGACTTTTATAGAATCGTGTACGGTTGAGGCTTTGGACGTGTAGATAATCGGGATAATTGAAAACACCTTTTCACCCACGTACAGATTTAATCTCATTGATTCCTCGGTTTCACAATGACAGATCAGTAACGTCAACATCCTCAAGAAGTTTCGTTACAACCGAAACCGAGTTGTGCTTCTCCCACTTCATCCAGTTGTTACGTATTGCGGGCCGTGCATTTGAAAGAAGATCATCTGGTTCTGGGTGGAATACGATAATGCGTCTCTTTCGACTACCACTCACCCAGTCAATGATCTCGTTGTTGATACCTTTGTCACCAAAACCGTAGCCACATACAATTAACTGGTTCGCATTGTTTAAAGTCGAACGGAAGCAACAGTGTAGATCGCGAAAAACTCCTGCACTGTATTGCGAGATCTTGTTAAACGTACCGATTAGGAGCATTGGTCTTCCTGTTGTATCCAACCATTCACCACTACCGTCTTGTAGTCGTTGACAATCGAGATCAGCCGAAACAATTCCTACCCGATTGTCGAAAATCGTTCCACCGTGAGGATATAGTTCAAACCAGTCAATGGAACCGTGTAACTTTAGGAATGGTATCGATCCATTAGAAGAAAACCCCCCGTTCCAATAGCGTATTCCGGAGTCGTATCTATCTCTAAAGCCATCTGCAAGACCAATACCTTCGTTTCTTAAAAAGGTTTCGAGATGGGTGTCGTGACAAAGCGTGGAAATACTGGTGACACAGGAGCTTTCGCAGATGTGCTTAATTACACCAAGTTGTCTCACGGAATTCGGGTTACCTAAAAGACATCGCCAGACAATATCTACAATGTAATTGAGGCTTTCTTCGAGAAGTGATGCAAGCAAGTCTTCATTCTCAGTATGATTAATACATGTCTTAAAGTCATACTGTTCTAACTCATGTACCTCTGAAGCCATATCACTTCTAAGTCTGTCAATGAAAGATAGTACAACAGGGTTGTCTATTTCTCCTTTCCACTGCTCACATCCTTGCGAAATCAGATAGGCGATATCTTCATAATTTGGTGTCCGATTTAGGCCATAGTGTTCGTAGTACTGTCTCTGTACTTCATGAAGGTGATTCACTAATTCAATCACAAGTGTAGTTGTGCCTTCTTGCAGGACGGCACTGTTGAAATCTATGTAGTAGGACGAATCTGACTCCCTTGTAACGCCTTTTCCTGACCGTACTATTTGAGTCAGTTTTTTTGTGGATGGGAATCCCGCTGGTATTGAGGATCCTGCTCCCAATAGTACTGCAGTTTTCACACTACTGCTTCCTGGTGATATGGCGGTGTTACATATAGTTAGATTCAACTTCTTTACATTTGAATCATAGCTATCTGTTTTTGGTGTTGTCGAAGCACGCTCTTTTTCAACAACAGCCTCAGAGAGTCTTTCACTAACCCAATGATTGGTACTCACTCCGTCGACTTCGGCCGCCTCGGCTACCGCTGCGTGGACTTCAGGATCAATTCGCAACAATAGTTTCCCGGAATAAGGTTTGTTCGGAGTCTCGCCCCGTTCGTCACAGCTTTCCAGGTAGAACTCAACCGCCTCTTCAAAAGCCTCGCGTACTTCTCCAACGCTTTCTCCGTGAAAAGTGATGATGTCGCGAATACCAGCCACGCGTCCGACGAAACATCCGTCCTCGTCGCTGTATTCGATGCGCGCCGGATATCCCCTGTAGCGCATCGGCTTCATGGTGTTACTCCCATACATGTAAGAAACTCCCGTGCAGCACGTACCTGATAGGGTTTGGCCTCCTTGCCCGGATGAGGTCGATGAAAATCGGCTCGATGCGTCCCGTACTTGAAAGCTATTCTAGATCCACGACCTTCTATTAACTCGCAACCCACTGAAACAAGAAGTGTCTCGATTTGTCGCCATTCTATGTTCGACGAAACTGGGTCGGTAAAAACTGCTTCCAGGGTTTTCCGTTGGCGACTATTCATACTAAATGATATCACATTTCAATATCATTGGCAAGTGTTTTTTTAGTCGTCATCGCATGCGCTAGGCTCATTCCCCCAGCCCCGCATGCCGGCACACGATTTCCACGGCCTTGACCAGGGTCTTCGCGCCGAGTACCGCGTATTCCTCGATCAGGTTGCCTTCCTGGTCTAACGTCCCCAGACCGGGTCCGAGGAACATCTTCCCACTGTAGATCGTGGCGGGTTCCACGCCCATGTGCTCCTGGGCAAGCACGATGGGATTGGTGTTGGCCCACAGGTCTTCGAGGTTGAAGATCGGGATGCCGAAGGCACCGTCCTTCCACGTGCGTTCGTAGTTGAGCTCGGTGCCGCCCAGTTGATAGGTCTTCGTGAAGATCAGGTCGTCGCGGAAGCGCGCGGGCTCCAGCTGCGCGAATTCCTCCACGATGATTTCGTGGAACCGGTCTATGGGGTCGGTGACCAGGCGGGGCCGGTCGCGCAGGACCTTCAGGTACGCGGTCAGGCCCACCAGCGTGTCCCGGCCCGGATCGCTGAAGGTATACACGGCCTTTCCGTGGGAGGACAGCTCGCCGTAGCGCTGGCCGCCGAGGCCCATGCCCTTGCGGATCGGGTTGATGGTCTCCTCTTTGCCGATGAGCAACCCTGAGGCGGGCGCGCGGCCCGGCTTGTCCATGCTGTAGGTGATGATGTCGCAGCCGATGTCCCGCGGGTCCATGCCCACGATGGGAATCGAGCCCCCTGTGTCGACGATGTATGGGACGTCGTAATCCCGGGCCACGTCGGCCAGTTCCTTAAGGAGGATGGGCGCGCCATTCTCGTCCTGCGCTCCGAGCCCGTAGCTGGGGGTGTCGTATCCCACCGTGGCGATGCCCGTGAGCAGCGAAGCGTTTCGCTCGGCGGCTTTCTTCACGTTTTCGATGGTGCCGTCCACGTCGACGGAGGTGAGCAGCGACGTGGGATTGTACCGGATCCCGTGGGGATCGTATTTCGCACCGGCCATGCGGACGTAGAGCGTCTCGAGGTTCGCGAGGCTCTTGTTCTCGATGCCCAGTTCGCCGCCGGCGATGGTCCGGTCCACGAGGAGGTTCTTGTAACGCGGCGGGAAGGCCCGGCCGTATCCGCCGATCCATTCGTAGTCCTCCCCGTAGGGCATGAGCAGGCGGCCGCGGTAGATGTCGCCGTGGCGCATGGAGGGCGGCGCGCACAGGGTTTCGAGCGTGAGGCGCAGCAGCGCTTCGCAGGTATTGGCGGCTACTGCGTCGTACTCGTCGCCGTAGACGTCCTTGACGACTTCACGGAGTTCGTCTTCGATCACCCGGACCGGGAAGGTCTTGCCGCCCCGGTTGGCTTCCACGATCGCGTCGAGTACGTAGTCGGGCAGGTTGCCCGGCCTGGCCGAGCTGCCGGCGTACAGGCCGATGTCCTGCTTCAGCTTCAGCGTGCCGATTTCTTCGCCGTAGCGTCGTGCCTCCTCGACGATTCCGGGAAAGTTGTCGTAGATCGACTGGTACCACTGGTACTTGTACATGGTTGGTCTTTTTCGGACCGGCCCGGTGGCGGAATCAGGGCATGCCGGAAATCACTTCAAGCGCCCGTTCCACGTCGGCCATCCGGTTGTACAGGTGGGGCGAGAAGCGGATCACGGGGCCGCGCAGGGCGACCATGACGCCCGCCTGTTTCAGGTGTTGCGCCACGTCGGCAACCCGGCGGCCGGGGAAGCGCGCAGTGACGATGGCCGATCGCTCGTCGGCGTTCCGGGGGGAGGTAACCTCGGCGCCGATCGCGGCCAGGCCGTCGATGAGGTGGTCGGCCAGCACCTGGTTGTGGGCGAAGATCCGGTCGATACCCGTGTCCACGAGGAACCCGATCGACTTCGCGAACCCGCCGGCCAGCCCGTAAGCCATGGTGCTGAACTCGAACCGGGACGCGTCCTCCGGGTAGTCCGGGGGATCGGTGCGGATATCCCAGATGTCCTTCTGGCTTCTGAAGCCCACCAGGCCGGGCTCGAGACGTGTGGCCAGGTGCGGCGCAAGGTACATGACGGCCACGCCGAAAGGGCCGCACAGCCACTTGTACGCCCCGGCGGCCACGGCGTCCACGCCCATGCCGGTCGCGTCGATGGGCACCGCACCGGCCGACTGCGTAGCATCCACGACCAGCAAGGCGTCGTGACGATGTGCGATGTCCGCAAAGGCTGCGAGGTCCCAGCGCTGGCCGCTGCGGAACTCCACGTGGGACAGGGCCACCACCGCCGTATTGTCGTCCACGAGATCCCTGACGCGATCCGGATCGACGGTTTCTCCCCGCGCATGCGCCAGCCGGATCTCGCAGCCCGTGTGGTTGGCGACGCGCCGCCAGGGGTACACCGAGGCGGGGAAGGAAACGTCGGTGCTGACGACGTTGGCCTCCGCGCCGGGCATGACCGCCCAGGCGAGGGAACTCAGGAGTTCCGTGGTGCTGGAACCGGCGGCGATGTCCGTCGGAGAAGCGTTGAAGAGCCGGGCTGACTGCCGGTGGAGTTCGTCGAAAACCGTGGCTTCGGCTTCTTCGTCGAAGTGGTTGCTGCCGTGCTCGGCGACGTCCCGGTACCATTCGGTGATCGCCGCGGCCGCAGGACGGTACATGGGCGTCACGTTGGCCGCGTTGATATACGTGCAGGTCTGTGCTACGGGAAACTCGTCGACCGGTACCAGCGGATCGTGGGACGGCTTCATGGCAGGCCCTTCCCGTGATCAGCCGGCGGCCGCGCCGCGCTCGTTCTCGGATCCGGCGGCCTCTTCCTCGGCGACCTGGCGGAGCAGGCTGGAGATCCGGCGAAGCCCCTCGTTCAGGTAATCGGGCGGCAGGCCGTAGCTGATGCGGAGATGGTTGGGCACGCCGAAGTAGTCACCCGGCCCGATGAGCACCGATTTCTCCTGGATCAGCCGGTTCACGAGCGTCGCGGAGTCGGTCTTCAGGTTGTACCGGACGAAGGAAATGGCCGTCGCCTGGGGCGGCACGAGACTCAGGATGTCCGCGTTGTCGTCGATCCAGGTCCGGTAATTGTCCCATCCCCGGCGGATATAGCCCCGCGTCCGCTCGAAGATGGTCTTCCGCACGTCCGGGCGCAGCGCCAGCGGCGCGAGGAAGTGGTTGGACAACTTGGCCGTGCTCAGCGTCAGGTACTCGTGGCGCATCCAGAGCTTTCTGATCAGGTCTTCGGGACCGACGAGCCAGCCGATCCGCAGGCCGGGCATGGCGAAGGACTTGGACATGCTGCCCGCCGAGATGACCCGGTCGTACCGGCCGTAGAAGGTGGGCGACACTTCCTCGCGTTCCCGTTCGGACCCGGCGTAGATCTCGTCCGCGAGCAGGTAGGCGCCGCTGCCTTCGGCCACACGGACGACGGCGTCCATTTCGGCTTCCGTCAGGATCTGTCCGGATGGATTGTTCGGATTGCAGATGGAGATCAGCTTCGTTTCGTCCGAGACTGCGGCTTCGAGACTGTCCGTATCGAGCGCCCAGTTGCGGTCGGGATCGAGGCGGAACGTCCGCCGGACCGCGCCCAGGTTGTGCGCGAGTCCCCAGCTCTGGAGGTAGCAGGGCACCTGGACCGCCACCTCTCCGCCACCTTCCAGCAATGTCTGGAACGTGATGAAGTTGGCCTCGATGCAGCCGATGGTCACCAGGACGTTCTCGGCGTTCGCGCCGGGGTAGTACTGGGCGATGGCCTCCCTCAGTTCCGGCGAGCCATTCGCGTATCCGTAGCCCAGTTCAGTATCGAGCATACGGTCCAGGATGTCCGGATCGTGTTCGATCAGTTCTCTGACTTCAACCGGATGCGCGCCGCTCTCGGACAGGTTGTACTCCACGACCTGCTCCCAGTCCGACATGATGCGTTCCAGTTCGAATGGCTGGAAGGCCGCTGCCATGTGATTGCTCCTTACTTTACGGCGTGATAGACGGCTTTGGAAATCTGGATGTCCTGTACCGCGACGCCCGTCGAATCGGCGATCGAGATCTGGTCGTCGGAAGTGCGGCCCAGGGACGGATCCTGGATCACGTTTCCGAGTTCGACCACTTTGTCCTCGGTTATGGCGCCGGCCTTCATCGCCTGTGCGATTTCGCCGCGCAGCCTGCATTGCGGAATGCTGTCCGCCACGACCACGTCGGCCTTCGCGAGGACGCCTGGATCGAGTTCGATCTTGTCCGGCGTGTCGGAACCCATCGCGGTGATGTGCGTACCGGGACGCACCTGGTCGGCGGTCAGCAGCGGTGACAGGGACGGCGTGGACATGATGATGAGATTGCTGGTCGCCGCCACGGCGCCGGCGTCATCCGTGATCTCGACGGTGTATCCCTGGGCTTCCATTTCGTTCTTGTAGGAGGCCTTGCTCTCGGCGGAACGGCCCCAGGCGATCACGTCCGTGCAGTCGACGACGCCCTTGAGGTACTCGACCTGCATGCGCGCCTGGAGACCCGTGCCGAATACGCCGATGCGGCTGACGTTCTTCGGCGCGAGGGCCCTGGCCACGACCGGCCCCATGGCGGCCGTGCGCACGTTGGTGAGGTAGCCCTGGTCGAGCAGAAAGGCCACGGGCTGGCCGGTCCGCTGGTTGAAGATCAGCATCATGCCCTGGACGCGAGGCAGTCCGACCGTCGGGTTGTCGTTGAACCCGGAGGCCAGCTTGATGACGTAATAGTCGTCGTCGTTGATCGCGCCGTACTTGATATGCACGTTTCCGGGAGGATCCTCGAAGTGCATCTCGCCGACCGGCGGCACCTGCACCTTCCCCTGCGAATAGGCGACGAAACCGTCTTCTATATCCTGAATGACGTCAATGCCCTCTACGGCTTCCTTGATGCGGTCCAGCTCGACGATGAGCGGCATGGTAAGACTCCTCCCGGCAGTCCGGTTATCTGGGGATTGCGCATGGCGCAACAGGCAAGTGGATTGTTTCCCGAAAATGAGCAGACAAAATAACGTTTTTAAGAGGCAAAGTCAAATAAAACCGCTTGGATACCGAGCCTGGCAGGCGGGGATATTGTATTGACAAAAACCCCGGCGGGTCACACAATACGGGAGTCTCACAGACCGGCCGGCAAAGTCCCTTAAGGAGTGCTTACATGGCGGATGTAGTCCTGAAGAACGTGGACAAGCGGTTCGACAAGAACACGGTGGTCCGTAACGTCAACCTGGAAATCAAGGACAGGGAGTTCGTGGTCCTCGTCGGACCCTCAGGTTGCGGCAAGTCCACCACGCTGCGCATGATCGCCGGACTGGAAGAAGTGACCTCCGGCGAAATCCACATCGACGGGAAACGCGTGAACGACGTCCCGCCGAAGGACCGGGACATCGCCATGGTGTTCCAGAACTACGCGCTCTACCCCCACATGACGGTCTACGAGAACATGGCATTCGGGCTCAAGCTGCGCAAGTATCCCCGCTCCGAGATCGAGGCGCGGGTCAACGAGACCGCCGGCATTCTGGGCATCGGCCATCTCCTCGCCCGCAAACCGAAGGCGCTGTCGGGCGGCGAACGTCAGCGCGTGGCGGTGGGCCGCGCCATCGTGCGCAAGCCCAAGGTGTTCCTCTTCGACGAACCCCTCTCGAACCTGGACGCCAAGCTGCGCGTGCAGATGCGGACGGAGATCAGCAAACTCCATAACAGCCTCGAGGCGACCATCGTCTACGTCACCCACGACCAGGTCGAAGCCATGACCATGGGCGACCGGATCGCGGTGATGAAAGACGGCGAGGTGCAGCAGGTCGCCGCGCCCCTCGAGCTTTACGAGAAACCGGCGAACCGGTTCGTCGCGGGCTTCATCGGCAGTCCGGGCATGAACTTCCTGGAGGGCAGGGTCGTTTTCGACAACGGGCATGCGGCCTTCGACGAAGGCAGCCTCCGGCTTCCCATTCCGGACGGCATGCGAGAGGCCCTGTCGCCCTGGCGGGACCGGGAGGTCACTTTCGGCATCCGTCCGGAGGACATCACTTCCGTGGATGCGAACAAGGACTGGCGGGAAGCCCGTCAGATCAAGGCGACCGTCGAGGTGGTGGAACCCATGGGAAGCGAGACTTTCCTCTACATGACCACCGGCCGGTACCCGTTCATCGCCAGGGTGGACGCCTTCGTAGACCCCGCCATTAACACGGAACTGCCGCTCCTCGTGAACATGGCCAGGGCCCACTTCTTCTCCAGGGAAGATGAAGCGGCGATCGTTTGACCGGCCTGTGTCGGGCGCGGGCGTCAACACGCGGGTGGGAGGCGTCAGCCCAAATGGGCGCGCTTGGCGAGGAAGGTCAACAGGGCCTGGTCGAATGGCGTGCCGGTGTCCAGGCTGAGATAGTCCGCGGCGTTCTCCCGGCAGACGCGGGTGTACAGTTCGTCCTGTTCCTTCAGATCCCCCAGGTAGGCTTCACGGATCACGTGCGGGTGGGTATACACCTCTTCCCCGGTCTCCATGTCGCGGAAACGAGCGGGATGGCGGAATTCGAAGCCCTTCTCGGCGGGATCCAGCAGGCGAAACACGATCACTTCATGTTTTCGATGGCGGAAATGCCGGATGCTGTCGACGATGTCACCGGGTTCGTCGAAAAGATCGGAAATGATGATGATCAGCCCGCGCCGCTTGATCCTTTCCGCCAGCGAGTGAAAGGTCGCCCGGCTTCGCGTTCCTGATCCGGACGCCGCGGCGTGCAGCCGTTGCAGAATGATGTGCAGATGGTTGCGGACCGACCGCGGGGGAACGTATTGCCTGATCCGCTCGTCGTACAGCACCAGCCCCACGGAGTCCTGCTGGCTCAGCATGAGGTAGGTGAGCGCGGCCGCCAGGTATCTCCCGTACTCCAGCTTGCTTATCCCCGTAGACACGAATTCCATCGACGCGCTGACGTCCAGGAAGATATAGGATTTCAGATTGGTTTCTTCTTCGTATTCCTTGATGTAGAACCGGTCTGACTTGGCGAAAACCTTCCAGTCGATGTGCTTGATGGGATCGCCCGGCATGTACTGCCGGTGTTCCGCGTATTCGACGCTGAACCCGTGGTAGGGACTGCTGTGCAGCCCGGCGATGAACCCTTCCACGACCAGCCGCGCCTTGAGATCCAGCCGGGCAAGCCGGGACACGGTCATCGGATCGAGGTATTTGCGGTAATCGGTCGAATTCATGGTGTGCGGTCGAGCGTGCTGTCAAGCCTGCAGAAGGATCAGGCGCCCTTCGTCAGGATGAGGCGCCCTTCGTTTCATCCATCAGTTGCGTGATGATGTCATCGGCGGTGACCCCGTCCGCGTCGGCGTTGAAATTGGTCACGATGCGGTGCCTCAGCACGGGCAGCGCCAGGGCACGCACGTCTTCCGGCGTGGGCGTAAAGTTTCCCATGAGCACCGACCGGGCCTTCGCACCCAGGATCAGGTACTGGGAAGCCCGTGGACCGGCGCCCCAACTGACCCTGTCGCGAATGAAAGGCGGGGCGTCCGGCTCGTTCGGACGGGTCATGCGTGCCAGTGAGACGGCGTATTCGACCACATGGTCCGCCACGGGCACTCTTCGGATCAACTGCTGCAGTTTCTTAACGTCGGTCCCCGTCAGGATATGTTCCGGTTCGGCCTCCTGAACGCTCGTCGTACTTCGGGCGATTTCGATCTCTTCAGTTCGTGACGGATAATCCATGTAAATACTGAGCATGAAGCGGTCCAACTGGGCCTCGGGCAGCGGATAGGTGCCTTCTTGTTCGATGGGGTTTTGCGTCGCCAGGACGAAAAACGGTTCGTCGAGCTTCATGGACTCGCCCGCGGCCGTCACTTCGTGTTCCTGCATCGCCTGCAGAAGGGCCGCCTGGGTCTTGGGCGGCGTACGGTTGACCTCGTCGGCCAGGATCACGTTCGCGAAAATCGGTCCGCGGATGAACTTGAACTCCCGGTGACCGGTCGTCCGGTCCTCTTCCAGGATTTCCGTTCCCGTGATGTCGGACGGCATCAGGTCCGGTGTGAACTGAATGCGGCTGAACTTGAGATCGAGCGTCCTGGAGAGCGTATTGATCAGGAGGGTCTTGGCCAGCCCCGGAACGCCGATCAGCAGGGCGTGGCCGTTAGCCAGGAGGACGGTCAGCAGTTGTTGAATCACGTCCTGCTGGCCGATGATGACCTTGGAAATCTCAGTCCGTATGTTTTCGCCCGCTTCTTTGAGTTCTTCGACGATTTTCAGATCGTCGTGTTGATGTTCTTCACTCATAGGTCCTTCCCTCGAAAAACGAATCCGTTTCTATCTCCGCGCGAAATAATGATCCAATGTCCGTATCCAGTGCCCGGCCCAATCCCACAGCCCTCGGAGTCCAGGCCTGAAAGCGCACCGATGCTGTGAAGATACGGCCTGTCAAGATACAGGAAGATTGGAAGGCCTTTCAAGGAGTTTAAGCGGCAGGCGGGGTCTCCTCATTCGCTGTCCAGATCGACTCGAACTACAACTTCGCCAGTACTTTGACCAGGAGGTCCTTGATCTCCGCCACGTCCGTTTCAATCCGTTCCAATCGCTTTTCCACGGCTTCGAGTCGCTTTTCCACTACGTCGAGTCGCTTTTCCACTGCGTCGAGTCGCTTTTCCACTGCGTCGAGTCGCTTTTCCACGGCTTCGAGTCGCTTTTCCACGGCTTCGAACCGCCGGTCTACAGCTTCGAACTGCCGGTCTACAGCTTCGAACTGCCGGTCTACGCACTCGTTCAGTGCGCTGATCTTCCTCGTTACTTCTATGGCAAAGAAGTTGAATTTGTTGACCACGTCTTGCTCAAACCTATTGGACCTTTCGGTCGTGTTTTGCTCAAAGGCCTCAAACCTCTTGTTTAAATCACCGTGAGTCAACATGGACGCCTCCTGTGTGCGCTATTTAAATGGGGTCAAGAACGTACCTCTCACAGGATTAGTCGGCGCCACGGTGGTTTTCTCGTGCACAGCAGAAGTTTTTGAGTCTTTCAGATACCGAGCTGGGATCACCGTATCTGGTGTCCAGTCAAGCCTCATGCTGATCCCACTGCGTCCGCGGTCCGTCCACGTAGTCCAGGAAACGGTCCGCGATGGCCGCTTCGCGCGTATCGCCGGTGTGTATGACGACGCGCCACCGGAAGGTAGTCTCCGTATTCGCTTCGCAACGGTGGTCGTCCCAGACCATCCAGCAGTTCGCAGCGAACAGGCCGTACCCTCTCACGTGCCAGGCCGTGGGATAGCGGAGGTTGTCCGGGTGGTCGAAGACGGCGAAGCCTGCGGTCAGCCTGGTCTCGCCGGTCTCGCCACCCACCGGGCCGCAGTAATCCATCCAGTGCGCCCGGCGGGACCAGCAACCGGTCTCGTCGTCCGCGCCGTAGGCGTTGCGCATCCGGCCGTCGCCCGACGCGTTCAT
This sequence comes from Gemmatimonadota bacterium, assembly GCA_009841265.1. Taxonomy (NCBI): domain Bacteria; kingdom Pseudomonadati; phylum Gemmatimonadota; species Gemmatimonadota bacterium. The sequence continues at coordinate 197,845 of VXMB01000014.1, forward strand.
GGTGGGATTGACGCGGATGCTAAGGAACCCGCCCTCCTTCGTGGACCCGATGGTCACGGGACCGTGGTCGGTGATGAGCGTGAAGAGGACATCCAGTATCACGGCGTCGCGGCCGGTGTCGAAGAGGCGGTACCAGCGGCGGTCGGACATGAGGGGCCGGTCTGCCTCGTACCAGGTGTTGCCCGTGGCGATCGTGAGCGACAACGGCCCCCGGTGGATGGACATCTCATCCTGGGCGGTCCGCCCGAACCCGGGCCGGTCGAATTCACCCCAGCAATCCACGCCGTTGATGGCGCCCTGCATCAGGGTGAGTCCCCGCTGCCAGGGGTGCTCTCCTTCGCTGTAAGCCGGCAAGGGCTCCCTCAGCATGTTGACGCCGCCCGGCGTGAGAATGGGATTGATAAAGGGTTTTGGATATGCGGCACCGTGATGGAAGGTCATGAACGGCGCGCCGCCCAGCGACACCTCCACCCGGTCTTCACGGCATACGTGTTCGATGCCGCAGCGGGGCGCCGGACCTTCGGGGGCGGCCGCATCCCACGTTGCCGCCTCGCCGGATGCCATGGACGGCAGGATGGCGTGGTATATGGCGGACAGGGGATCCCGTTCGGCCAGAATGGTCGAACCGCCGCTTCCAGTCAGACGAAGCACCTGCGCGTCACAACCATCAGGCGCCGGGATGGCAGCCAGTTGCGCTGCTCTGGACCTCGGCGAAGTCAGGGTGAGTTTCATGTGACCTGTCGCTCCTTTCTACTTGAGTGTCGCGATCACGCGCTCGCGGACCAGGGCCCGAATGACGTCTCCGAAGGCGTCCATCGTCAACGCGATATCCTCTTCGGTGTGGGCGGAGGAAGTGACGCCTCCCGTGTAGGAGACCAGGTCGATGCCGCGCGCGAGCAGCATTTTCTGGAAGGCGGAGACTACGGGAGCCGGGATCCCCTTGAGCACGTTCACGTCGCGGGTGACCAATCGTTCACGGTCCGATGCGCCGCTTCCCGGAAAGGCCTCCAGGTAGACGTGGAAGATGGACGCGTCGCCGTAGACGTAACCGGCCACGCCTTCCTCGCGGAGGATGCCGTCCAGGCCCTGGCGCAACTGTTCGGCCAGCCGGTTCGCCCGCTCGTGAGGCAGGCCGGTGACCACGCGTTTCAAGGTGGCGATGCCGGCGGCGGTGGAGACCGGGTTGGCGTTGAAGGTCCCCAGGTGATGCACCCGTTCGTACCGGTCCCGGTGGGCGTCGCCGGTGTAATCGAACACTTCCATGATGTCTGCGCGGCCCGAGAGCACGCCTCCGGGCATGCCGCCCGCCACGATCTTGCCGTGGAAGCTCATGTCCGGCGTGATCCCGGCGTATTCCTGGTAGCCGCCCGGTGCGTAGCGGAATCCCGTAATGACCTCGTCGTAGACCAGGAGCACGCCGCGGTTCCGGGTCAGATCGCGAAGCCCCTCGTTGAAGGCCACGGTAAGGGGTCCGGTACCCCAGGACGCGCCGGACGGCTCCAGCATGACGGCGGCGATGTCCCGGTCCTTCTCCAGCACTTCGGCAACGCGGTCGAGGTCCGCCGGGATGACTTCGATCGTATCGAGAACGGCCGGCGGGATGCCTGCCGAGACCGGCTCGTCGAAGGGAATCATGGCTCCCTTGCCCACACCGTCGTGCCATCCGCTGAAGTGTCCCTCGAAACGCAGCACCCGGGTCTTGCCGGTGAAGGCCCGGGCAACGCGCAGTGCGAGCATGCTGCCCTCGGACCCCGAGTTCACGAAGCGCACGCGTTCCGCGCAGGGGACCAGCTTCTGGATCAGTTCGGCCCACTCCAGCTGCATCGGATGGTCGTTGCCGAAATGGAAGCCCAGATCGAGTGCGTCGCGCATGGCCCGGCACACTTCCGGCGGCGCGTGTCCCAGCAGCAGGGCGGCGTTGCCCATGCCATAGTCGATGTATTCCCGGCCGTCCTCGTCCCACTTCCGTGAGCCGGCCGCACGGGAAATGTACAAAGGCAGGGGATGGCCCCTGCGCAGGTCGTGACCCACCCCGCCGGCCAGCGATTCCAGCGCGCGCGAATACAGTTCCGCGGCCCTGGGGCGTGATTTCCTGTGCGCTTCGATCGATACATCACCCATCTTCAGTCCTCGCTTGCGCCGCACGGCCCGGATGCGGCAGGAAACGCTTCACCGTGCCCGCGCGCGCCCAACGCAAGTCTTCGTTCAACGCAGGCTTTCGGTCATCGCAGCCCGTCGATCAATGCCAGCGTGGCGTCGACGACCCGCCGCTCCGAATCGGGGTGGATGGCCGTGGGCATGCTGTAGGCCTGGAACAGCAGGTCGGGCACGCCGTACCAGCGCTTACGGATGTCCCAGCCGCCCGCCGGGAAATCCTCCGCCCTGGGCAGGTAGCATACGCATCCGTTGGTGTAGCCCATGACCAGGGTCTGGGGGAACGGCGATCCGGCCTTGATGGCCAGTCCGGTTTCGAAAAAGGTCTCCGTGCTGTTCGCGGCCAGGACGATATCGTTGATCCGTATGGCCTGGACCACGACTTTGATCGAGGCACTACTGGTTTCTACGGCCTCTACGAGCCGGTCGCTCCAGTCCGCGAATCGCGTGGTTACGAGAAACTCCCATACCTCGCCACCCTGTGAGCGGACTTTGTCCCGCGCCTCGTGGCATTCCGCCCTGATGGTCCGGGCCTCGTCGAGCGACGGCAGGTCGATGAAGATGAGCGAAAGGGATTCGTCCGCGGCGGCCAGCCAGGTGCACGTCTCGCCGGTGACCGGCTCCCAGGGCCAGACGGTAATGCGGGACAGCGATCCCATTCGCTGGCGCTTCCCGCGCTTCCGGTGGGTGTGGATGGCCGCGGCGGTCTTGACGACTTCGGCGCCCAGCGTGGCTCCGATACGGTCTTTCTCGTCCCTGCAGTCGGCCTCCATGCTCAGGCCGCCCCGCGGCATAATGTTCCCGCCGCATCCCTGGAGAAAGAGCGATAGTCCCCCGATAGCGTGCTCGACCAGGTCCCTGGCCGCGCCCGGGAAATCCGGGGAAGCCGCCATGGACCGGGGTCCGACGGTCACCGGGTGGCAGCCGTAGGAAAACAACGTGGCGATGGGACGGCCTTCCAGGTCGTCCACGCGCAGGACCCCCACGGACGAGTCGGTCGGATGACCGGTTACTTCGCCGAGGAAGACCTCGCCGGAGGCATCGGTTTCCCGGCGGTACATCCCGATGCGGCAATCGCCCCGCCCCGCGCCGATGCGCGCCGGGACCTTCTGTTCGTCCGCCTCCCGCGCCGCATCCGTGATCCCGCCGCACAGATCCTCCTGGTACCGGGACTGCAGCGCGATCTGTCGTGGTTCATCGGGGAACCACTCAGGCATAGCGGGCGAGCTGTGGGTATGGTTGAGATTGACCATGACGTGGGAGGAGTCGGTTCCCACCGCTTCGGCAATGCGTTGCCGCAGATCGTTCATCACGGGCAGGTCCATCCACCCGGTATCCGTCGCGACGATCACGACCTTGGCCCTTCCGTCCGAAAGGACCAGCGCCGTGGCCGTCAGGTCGCTTTCGATCGACTGGACGAGTCCTTCCCGCGAACTGAAGCCGAAGGTCCGGATACCCAGTGGAGGGTTGATCACGCGCCGAGCGGCGCCGGCGTAGAGTTCGGGCATGTCGCGTTACACCGGCACGTGCGGCTGCATGAGGTCTTTCGTGAAGATGGTCTCCGTCAGGCAGTCGACACGGTTGCAGTCGAACCACGTCATATACACGAACTCGATGGACAGGCAGCCCCGGTAGCCCAGTCCTTCGAGCCGCCGGGCGATGTCCACGAAATCGATGGTGTTCTCGTCGAGCCGGGACTGCAATTTCCCGGGCCGCGCCGCACGGATGTGGAAATGATCGGTACGGGGAAGGAGGGGGTGGATCCGTCCCTCGGGAATGTATTGCATGACGAAGTGCGAGTAGTCCAGCGTGACCGTGGCCTGTGGCGCCCGTTCCAGCAGGGCCAGTGCCCTTTCCGGCGTGTCGACGACGGACTGGACGTGAGGTTCGAAGCGGACCGTGATGTCCCGTTCACCGGCCAGGTCGGTCAATTCGTTCATGGCTTCGACGGCCGTATCGAGATTCTCCTCGAAGGAGTGGCCCGGATGGTGCGTGCCCGGGCTGATCGTGAACCCCGGTATGCCGACAGCCTCGCAGAAGCGGATGATCCCCTCGAATGAAGTCCTGTTCTGCTTACGCACCGCAGGGTCCGGGGCATTGAAGGACCGTTCTTCGAGGGATGCGCCGAACTGCGGAAAGAAATCGACGGCTTCCAGTTCGTATTTGGCCAGCAAGCGGTTGAGACGGTTCGCATGGCCCAGCGGGTCCGTGCCCACTTCATCCGGCTCCAGGCTGCATCGCCCCCGGTCGTGGAACCCGGCGATGTCCACGCCCTTGAAGCCGATGGCCCGGGCCAGCGCCAGCGTGCCTTCCAGGTCGAGGTATTCGAAGGAATGGTTGCTAACCGTCAGGCGCATCGGCTACTCCCAGCAGGTTGTTCCAGCATTTCCACCGTATCTGGCGCTCCTTGTAGTGATCGCTCTGTCCGACGCCGATGGGGTTGCCGAAAGACAGGACGTTCTTGGGGTCGTCCCGTTTCCCGCCCCAGGCGGTGGGCACGTTCATGGCTTCGGGATCGTGGTTCCAGGTCGGTGCGCGGTTGTCCTGCATCCGCCTGAACAGGAACTTGATCATGTGGCGTTTGATGGATGTCCGATTGGCCGCGGTGCCGTGCCAGAGGTCATAGTGGGTCAGGGCGAAAGTCCCGGCCCTGACGACCATTGGCACCTGCCCATGGATGTTGGTATAGGTGGCCATGCGGTCCGTGGGCGCGTTGCGGAACTGCGTGCCCGGGACGATGATCGTGGGTCCCATCTCCGGGGTGATGTCGGTGGGATAGAACAGCCCGAGCAGCCGGTCGATCCGGGTGTCCCGGCTGTTCGTGCTGTCCTGGTGCCAGGACATGTGGCCGGTGTGCGGCTGCTTGCAGTGCCAATGGCGGTGGCCCTGTACCTCGTAGTCCTCGCCGAGCAGGCTGACCAGGGCGCCTTTCACCGCGGGATGTTCGACCGCCTGCCAGAGCTCGGTCACCTCCTCCGCGATGGCGTCGCCGGGATTGTGGTCCAGTTCGTCCAGTTGGCCGGCGATCCGCTCGTTAAGTCCCTCGGGAAGATCGAGTTCGAGCAGGTGATAGCCGTTCACGAGAAAGCCGACCATCTCCATATCCGTGAGCAGATGGGACTTATCCATCCTGGACCTCCTCCAGTTTCTGCAAGATGAACTCGTATCCCACGACGTCCAGGTCCCGGTCGTCGAAAGGCGCCTGGAGATGGGGGAACTGCACGATCTGCCACCCGTCGACGAGCGCGTCGTGCACGGTGTTGTAGGGCCAGTCGGGGACGTCCGCCGTGATTTCCGCCCGGTAATACTTGACGGGTTCAATGGGGGTACATCCCAGGATCTCGGAGAAAACGCTGGGCGTCCGCGCGTGGAGGTACAGCAACCGCTGCCTGACGCCTTGGTTAGGGGTTGAAGACATGTTGGCCTGGACAGTAATGATAGTCGATCAGGTCTCGGGGTGCTCGACGTTGTAAAATGACGGATCCGGACGCCGCGTCCAAGGGAATAATGCGGCAGGTGAATCGTTTGACAACGTAGGCGACAACGGGTCCGTGTCGTAATTTACGCTCGTCCCCATCACCCACCCCTTCGCGCCGCCCAGGTGGCGAAGTATTCGGGCGCCCAGCGCCTGGCGACGTGGAAGTCGTGGCGCTGACCGGCCGCCAGCGGCGGCGCCGTCTCCGCGTCGATCCAGGCCTCGATGCCGGCGAATCCGGGAAATTCCAGGATCCAGGCGAATTCGCCCCGGTCGCTCGCGCCCATCAATTGGAAGACCTCGCCGTGGTTGAGGCTGAAATCCCGGCCCACCTTTCGCATGCGCCGCCATCTCTCTTCGTCTTGCTCATCGGAATCGTACGCGTCCGCGCCCCGGTGCCGTCCGCCGAAGGCCAGCAGGACGATCGACGAAGGATCGGCCGAAAGGGCTGGAATGATGTGCGGATCGGTGCCGGGGGGCACCGGCGGTTCGGCCTTGCACGGCAGCCAGTCGAGGCACTCCGGTTGCCAGCGGCGCGCAAGGGTATAGTCGTAGTAGCCGTAGCGACCGTACGGGGGTTCCGCTTCGGCCATCATCCAGGCCTCCGCGCCGGCGAGGTCCGGGAATTCAATGGTCCAGAACCGCTCCCAGTTTCCACGGGGCCCCAGCAGCCGGTATCCGTGGATGCCGATCAGGCCGTGACGGTCGGCAACCGACAGCATAAGGTCGACGTGCCGGCGCTCGTAGTCGGTCCGCCGGGTCTCGTCCAGCTGATGCCATTCCGGCAGACGACCGCCTCGAAAGAGTATGATGACGTTTTCGCCCGGTTCGGACATGAAAACCCTCCTCTTGGACGGGCTGGAATCAGCGCGTGCCCACGGTGTTCCCCACGGGCCAGCAGATACGCCAGGGAGGAGCAGGCAGACCGTCCTCCCGGCACCCGCTCCAACAGGAACGTTGTCCCGTCACGAACGAATATCGGAGAACGTGCCGGGTTCCGGCAATCCCGCTACGGTACAATTCACACTTGCGACACGATTCGCGAGACGGGTCGCACCGACCGGGTTTTTCGTAGCCGCGTATTCGACGACGAAACCGGCGGCGAATGCGTCTCCGCATCCGGTAGTGTCGACGACCTCCCGGACCGGCTCGGAAGGGATGGCGATGACCCTGGTTTCCCCGTCCGTTCGGTATACCGTGACGGGACCGAGCGGCCCCCGCGTAATGACGCATGCCGTGGGACCGAGCGCTGTAACGGACCGTCCGAAAGCAATGAAATCATCCTCTGCTTCCAGCGGTCCGCTTGGACGGCCTGATCTGCCCGCCGCCTGGTCACCTGCGCCGGGCACGCCGGCCAACAGACGGGCCTCCACTTCGTTCATCTGAACGACGTCGAACATTTCGATCCACCGGTGCCAGTCCCCGGGCGCCCGTCTTCGTCGGTAACCCTCCGCGTCGATACCCAGACACAGGTTGTGCACGTCCAGGTACAGCAACCCGGTGGCCCTTTCCCTCACGGCCGCCATGGTTTCCAGGCTGATATCGTCGCCCACGATGAAATTCACCAGCAGGGCGTCAAGATCGAGAAACGGTTCGATCTGTTCGAAGGGTATGGGACCTATATGGTTGGTCAGTTGCTCGACTTTCTCCATGTCTTCGTCGTAACGAATCCGGTTCCGGCTGGTACCCGTTCGTGAAACGCGGACGCCTCGGTTGCTGACGGCGGGGCGCGGGTCAAGCATGGCGCGCATGGCGTCGTAACAGTCGGTTCCGATGCGGCTGATGGGATACAGTGCGTCGCCTTCGCCCACGAGGTCGGCCATTACCGTGGTGTTGTACAATATGCCGCCGAGGTCCTGGATCCGGCGGCCGCCGGCCATGAAGATGGTGTCGTGGTTGATGAGGCCGATGATGCCGACGCGCATGTTGTTTCCAGTTCAGTCTGTCACGGACGGACCGGGTTTCCCGAGATGGACGGCCACGGTATCGATCACCCGCTCCACGGTGATGCCGCCCATGCAGTCGTGGGTTCCGATGGGACACCGGTTCCCGCCATGGGAACTGCACGGCCGGCAGTCCAGGGGGGTCTCGACGACCTGGTGCCCCGGTCCGTGAGGGACGAACCCAAAGGCGGGTACCGTGGGCCCGAAAAGGGCCACGACGGGCGTATCCATGGCGGCGGCCACGTGGCCCATCCCCGTGTCGTTTGAAACCACGGCGGAGCAACGGGCGGCAAGCGCAGCCGACTGCAGCAGGGTCAACGCGCCGGCCGCGTTCAACGGGCCGACACCGGACTCGGCGGCGATTTCGGCGCAAAGCGGCCGGTCCCCGGAACTGCCGAAGAGCACGGAACGGTATCCGTATTCTCGAGCGAGCCGGCGGATCAGCGCGGCGTACCGGCCGGGGAGCCATCGCTTGGTCGCCCAGACCGAACCGGGACTGATGCCGCACAGTGGTTCAGACGGTGCGACGCCCGATTGCCGCATCAGTGCATCCGCCCGTACCCGGTCCTCTTCATCCGGGTACAGGGCCGGGCGAATCCCATCCGTATCCACTTTCCATGAAGCCAGAAGAGAAAGGTTTCGGTCGACTTCGTGGACGGACCGGTAGGGGACCCGGTCTGTCAGGAGCAGCCTGCCCGCGCTTCGATCGAAGCCCATCCGGACGGGTATGCCCGCCAGGAAACCCAGCAGTGCGCTTCTTAAGGATCGGTGGGGGATCAACGCCGCATCGTAGCCGGCGCCGCGCAGCCTGCGGGCGAGGCGAAGCAGTTCCAGGGGTCCTTTTTGTGCGCCATGCTTGTCGTAGGCGACGATATCGTCGACGTGGGGATTGTTCCGAAGCAGGTTCGCCGTTTCGGGCCGCACGACGGCGCCGACACGGTCGGCACCCAGCCGTGTCCTGGCCGCTTCGAATAATGGGGTGGACAGAACGAGGTCGCCCACGAATGCGGTTTGTATGACAAGTATGCTCAACCCGCTCAAGATGCCTCGTCGGAACGCGGACGCAGGGGGCCCGCACGGACTCAAGGGCCTCGCGCAGTTATTTTACTTCAGCGAATTCAGGAACGCCTGGAACTCGCCATCCGCGCTGAGGACGGTCTTTTCCGGTCCGGTGAGCTTGACGAACACGTTGCCTTCCGGCGCCTCGATAATGGCGCCGAGCATCCGGTAGCCCGGTTTTTTAACGGCGCCGGATTGGAACATGGGGCCCATGGAGGCGAGGTACGTCCCCGCCAGGGAAACCGTGGTCACGGACAGGCCGTTGATGGTCGACTTCCGCTCGGCCAGTGCCGGCTGACCGCCCGTATCCGTCTCGAACTGTTCCCGCCAACGCTGCAGGTTCAGGTCGACACTGCCTCCCTGCCCACGGCCGAAATAGAACACGGCGCACTCGCCCGGTTCGTCGTCATCGGCGTCCTTCGGGATCAGATAGGTCGCCACGCGCATCATCCGGGGCGGTTGCGCCTCCCATCGCGCGGGCACGGTCCAGGCGACCCCCGCGGCTTCGCCCGTTGTCGATTGCTGCTGGGCGTTCGCCGGCGCCGCGCCAGGGGCGTCCGGACGCTCCGCGACAGCAGGCGCCGCCACCAGCGGCGGAGGATCTGCCGGCGGTTCCGGCGACCGTGGTGCGGACTGTTCTCCTCCGTTTCCGCAGGCCGCGGAGATACCGAACAGCAATACGATGCAAATGGCGATGACCGGGTGGCGTGGCATGGAAGGGGTCTCCTTTACTTTTCGTGATTTGTATCGTCGGGCGCCGGGGTCTTCCACCGCCGGTGTACCCAGAACCAGTGATCGGGATAATCCATGATGTACCGGGCCAACACGTCCGTGTAGGCCTGGGTAATCCGTGCGATGTCGCCCGGTTCGTCACCGGTCGGAATCGCTTCGATCGGGGTTTCGAAACAGACTCGGTGCCGTTCCGGGCCGGATCGAATGATGAAACACGGCACGATGGGAGCGCCCGTGCGCAACGCGAAAAGCGCCGGTCCCTGGTAGGTGGACGCCCTCGTTCCCAGAAAATCGACGAACACCCCGCCGGCCCCCGCGTCCTGGTCCGCGAGCAACCCGACGCATTCGTTGCGCCGAAGCGCCCTGAAGACGGCGGCCGGCGCTTTGTCCATCGTGGCTACCGCCATGCCCAACCGCTCGCGTCCCGCGTGCACCAGGCGATCGACGGCGGGATTGTGCAGCTTCTTCGAGACGACGGTAATGGGATAGCCGAGTATTGCGACCGTCGCGCCAAGCAACTCCCAGTAACCGAAATGGCCGGTGATCAGTATGACCCCGCGGCCCCTCTCGCGGGCATGGGCGATATGCGCTTCTCCCGAGACGGCGAGCCGGTCCCGCAGATCCGCCGTCCTCCCCGCGAGCAGGCGGGCGTGTTCCACGGCGGTACGGCCCAATTGGCGGTAGACGGACCGGGACATGGCCCTGAGCTCCTCGGAATCCCCGGTCATCCCGAAGACCCGGGCCATGTGCTCCCTGACCAGCTTCTTCCTCATGCCGGTCACGTGAAAGACCAGTGCCCCGAGTACATCGCCCACCCGAGATGCGCAGGCAGGCGCAAGCCGCCTGGTCAGCGACATCAACACCCGAAGTCCCGCGTATTCGAGCCGATGCGACAGCTTCATTCGAAACATGCTTTCATGAGCGCACGCTCATTCATCCCGCTCCCTGGACATGACCCACTCTTCGTTCTTCCTCCGCCAGTCGTCATCGTCCGTGCGCCAGTCGTCGACTTCCTCGCTTGCCCAGCGGCGCAGCGTGGCCCGTCTCCGCCTTCGGATCTGCAGGAACGCAAGCAGGCAAAGCACGCCGAACAGGGGCGCGATCACGAGGGACAGGCTTTCGCCGAGTAACATGCGCCAGCCGTAGTTGCGTTCCATGAATGCCAGCCAGTCCCGTTCGAACTCCACGACACTCACACCGAAAGTCTCGAAACAGGCCCGGTCGATGGACCCGTTCCGCCTCAGGCTGTCGAACAGGGCGTGCAGTCCCGCTTCGCCGTAGCTCCTGAGTATGTACTGCACGGCGAGGGCGCTTTGCTGGTAGGCCAGATGGGCCCGATGTTCGGGGAACCTGTTCACGCCTTGGATGGCGCCCAGGGGAACCAGGTTTCCCGATACGACGGCGACCACCAGGGACGCCCGGTCCCAGAAACCCCATTCCCGCGCCATGTGCATCGCGAACCCCTCGTCCAGCCAGCGGGGAATATCCGCGCCGCGGAGCGCGCTGTGCAGCATCACGTGGGCCAGTTCGTGCACCACGAGTTCTTCGGATCCGTCGTACGTACCGGTTATCCGGGGAGACCTGAGCACCACGAGCCTTCGGTGCGGCACGGCGTAGCCCGCGCCCCAATCGGGTATGGCGCCGGGCGTATAGGTAAGGAAGTCTTCCTGCGTGGGGGCGATATGGACGTGGATGGTATCGGCCGCGGGCAGGCCCAGCGTGGCGCGCAGATGAGGCGACGCCTCGCGCACGATGCCCAGCACGTGTTCCACGAAGGGGGCGTCGGCGGGTTCGAAGGTATATCGAACGCCGTCGGCGATTCTCACGGATTCTTCCGCGACCGCTCCGAAACCCGGCAGCAGCAAAAGCACGCTGCAGGCCAATCCAAGGCACCAGGAACGTAGATAGCTGGAAATTCGCGCAGGCACCCCATTGAAGCGCATAACGACCTCATTCGCGGATGATGCCGCCTCCCAGGACCGTCTCGCCGTCATAGAACACGACGGACTGTCCCGGCGTGACCGCCCGCTGGGGATACTCGAAGTCTACCCGCACGACGCCGGGTTCGCAGGGCGTGATGACCGCGGGCGTCGCTTCCTGCCGGTACCGGATCTTGGCCTGGCCGCGGACCTCTCCCGCCGGGGCATCCGCGGTATGCCAGTTGACCCCGTCCGCGATGAGCCGGTCGCTGAGGAGATCCTCGTCGTCGCCCACCACGATGGTATTCGTATCGGGCAGGATGTCGACCACGTACACCGGGCGTCCCGCGGCCAGGCCAAGCCCCTTGCGCTGCCCGATCGTGTAGAGGGGATGCCCCCGGTGCTCACCCAGGATTTGGCCGTTCGTGTCCACGATCGGTCCCGGCCGTATGGGGTCCTCAATGGCCAGCAGCCCCTCGTCTGTATCCACAGGGTGATTCGCCGTCCACTCCCTGAGGAACCTCTCATGGCCCCGGTCCTGGATGAAGCAGATCTCGTAGCTGTCCTTTTTGGCGGCCACCCGCGGCGCGAGTCGTTCGGCGATTTCCCGCGTCTGCGCCTTCGTGAGCATGCCGACGGGGAAGGCGGTCCGGGCCAGCTCTTCCTGGGTCATCTCCCACAGGGCGTAGGACTGGTCCTTGTTTCGATCGATGCCCCGCTTCAAGACCAAGCGGCCCGCCTGGTCAGCCTGGCCCGCCCGGTCCCCATTGTCTACCTGTCCCGCCTCGTCCGCCGTTCCATCCAGCGCCACCCGGGCGTAGTGTCCGGTCGCCACGTAGTCGGCGCCGAGTTCACGGGCCCGGTCGAGCAGCACGCCGAACTTCACCCGGCTGTTGCAGGCGACGCAGGGATTGGGCGTGCGACCCTGCAAGTACTCAGAGACGAAATTGGAGATGACACCCCGCTCGAACTCCTCGCGGAAATCCACCACGTAGTAGGGGATGCCGAGCCTGCCGGCCACGACCCGCGCGTCGTTGCGGTCCTCGACCGTGCAGCAGCCGTGTTCGAACTGCGCATTGCCGCCCACGCGGTCGTAGTCCCACAGGTGCATCGTGACGCCGATGACCTCGCAGCCCGCTTCCTTGAGCATCGCGGCCGCCACCGAGCTGTCCACACCACCGCTCATGGCCACGACGACTTTCGATCCTGCCGGCGGCAGCCGGTTGACCTTGGGATCGAAAGCGGAAGCCGTGGCGTCTTCGCCGCGGACAGAAGAATGAGTTGACGCCGGCATCATATCACGCTTTCCTGACCGTGCCTTGACCGGTAATCCTCGATCGCCGTCCGCACGCCGTCCGCGGCCATGGCGGAGCAGTGCATCTTGGTAGGCGGAAGTCCACCCAGGGCATCCGCGATCGTATGGTTTTCGATGGACGCGGCCTCTTCGGTCGTCCTGCCGATCACCCATTCGGTGACCATACTGCTCGCCGCGATAGACGCCGCACAGCCGAAGGTCCTGAACTTCGCGTCCGTGACGGTCCCGTCCGCGATCCTCAAATACAATGCAATGGTATTCCCGCTGATGGGGTTTCCGGCGTTGCCCACGCCGTCCGCGTCGGGAAGATCCCCCACGTTGCGGGGTGAGTGAAAGTGGTCCATTACGGTGGATGAGTACATGAAACGCGCCTCAACCGGGCACCTGCGCGGCGGAAACTTCGCGGAGGCGGGCTACGATGCCGGGCAGGCTGTCCATGACGCAGTCCACGTCCCCCATGGTATTGTCCCGCCCGAAGCTGAACCGGACCGAACCGAGGGCGGTGCGCGGGTCCCTGCCCAGCGCCAGCAGCACGTGGGACGGTTCGATGGCGCCCGAAGTGCAGGCCGATCCGGTGGACACGGCGATGCCCGCGAGATCCAGGCTCATGATCAGCGATTCGCCTTCCGCGCCGGGGAAGGACACGTTCAGCGTGCCGGGCAGGCGCCGTTCCGGATGCCCGTTCACCCGCACGCCCTCGATCTCGACCCGGATGCGCGCTTCCAGGGCATCGCGCATTCCGGACAGATGCCGGTATTCACTTTCCCGCTCTTCGGCCGCCAGTTCGGCGGCCTTGCCCAGTCCCACGATGCCCACGGTATTCTCCGTGCCGGATCGCACGTCGTTTTCATGATGGCCGCCGTGGGCTGTGGGTTCGATATCGACGCCCTTGCGGATGTAGATGGCCCCCACCCCCTTTGGGCCGTAGATCTTGTGGCCCGAAAGCGAAAGGAGGTCCGCGCCCATCGCTTCCACGTCGACCGGCAGCTTGCCGGCGGACTGCACCGCGTCCGTGTGGAAGCACACGCCGCGCGCCCGGGCGATCCTTCCGATTTCGCCCACGGACTGGACCGTGCCGATCTCATTGTTCGCGTGCATGATACTGACCAGGATCGTCTGGCCGGTCAGGGCGTCCTCCACCTGTCCCGGATCGACCCGGCCGAATTCGTCCACGGGAAGGTAGGTTACTTTAAAACCTTCCCGCTCGAGAAAAGCACAACTGTTCAGCACGGCCGAATGTTCGATGTTCGTCGTGATGATGTGCCTGCCGCAGGCCCTGCGTGCGTAGGCGGTTCCCTTGATCGCCAGGTTGTCGGACTCGGTGCCGCCGCTGGTGAAATAGATCTCGCCGGGCCGTGCGTTCACCAGGCCGGCCACCCGGGCCCGTGCCTCTTCCACGGCCGCACGCGCATCCTGTCCGTACCGGTGGATGCTCGACGCGTTGCCGAACCGGTTTCTGAAGAAGGGTTCCATGACATCGAAGACTTCGGACCTGACCGGCGTGGTCGCGTTATGATCCAGGTAGATGCTCGCCATGAGGAGGGCGCTCTCCGGGAAAGGGGTGGAATCCAGCCCCGTTCATCGATCATTCAAGACGTTCTGAAAACGGCTTCTTCCGTCACGTCAACGGTCTTTGAAATTAGAGATAATCCATTGAAATGTCAAGTGTTATCGGGGTTTCACGGCGCGTGCGCGGCCGGTGGATATTCGCCGTAGCCGCTTGACTTTTCGTTCGGGAATCCGTAGTTTTCATAAAGCTTGAGAAGGTATGCGCGAGTACGCTCTCAAGGCGTTTGCCAGGGGTGCGGATTTCCCCGGAGCGGATGGACGTACCAGGGAGGAGCGGCACATGCATGTATTGAAAACAGCGGCTGGACTGGTGGCGATCGTCCTTTTGACGGGATGTACCCACAGCATCCAGTTGAATCCCAACATCGGCCCTTCGGCCAATATTGCCAGACCCGTGGATTTGCGTGTCGGCGTGTACATCCCCGAGGAAGTCAGCCAGTTCGTCATCGATGACAGGTCAGATCTCGACAAATACATCTTTGAAATCGGTGAATCCCTCGAATCGATCATCACGAAATCAGCGAACCGTGTTTTCTCGCGGGTAACGATACTGGATGCGCAACCTACGGGCGTAGTGATCGAGGAAAGCGCACTCGACCTCGTCATGATTCCCAGGGTGACCGCGGCCATGGTAGCGCTGAACAAGGAAGAAGGTCCGTTTCAGGATGACGCCCGGGGAAACACGGCGATCACGGTCGAACTGATGTTCTATGACACGGAGATGATCCAGTACGCATCCGTCATGGCATCGGGCATCGGCATCGCTTCTGAGAGAATCGGGTTCTTCAGCAGAGGCCAGAGAGAATATGCCGCATCGGTCGAAAGTGCCATTGTAAACCTGAGCAACGACATGGTCCGTCAGATGTACGGCAATTACGACATCCGCAAGAAGGGCGAAGAGCAGGAATAGCGCCGGAACCAGGCTTCGGCCGCGCCCGACGGAATCACGTCAGCAGTACTCGCGTCAACCCGGGTAACCACTTATGGCGGGGATGTCCCTCAGAGACCGCTGGATTTACGGCTTGCATACCTGGTGGGGCCGATACCGTAACGCCGCGTTCAACCTGTCCGACATCCGCAACCGGCCGGTCCGGTTGTTGATCTGCCTCCCGTCGAGCTCCGAAGAAGCCCGTGAAGCGGCCGAGATCATCCCCGAACTGGTTGCGTGCCTGGACGCGGAGGTCGTTTTCGTGGTCGGCGAACCGCGATCCGTCGAGTTTTGCGACCCGTCGGATGCACGCATCACCGTGGTGCCGTTGGACCGGAGCGCCCGATGGTGGTTCGGCCTGCCTTCCTTCCGGATCGTCGACCGGTTGTCGGAAGCGGGGCTCAACCTGGCCGTCGATCTGAATCCAATCGCGGAACTGCTGCCCGCCGTACTATGCCAGAGAATCGGTGCGAGGATTCGCCTGTGCCTGGACGATCCGCAACGGGGGTGCGTGTTCAACGTGCGGGTCCTCCTTGCGGAAAAACAGGACACGCCGTATGCGCGTATGCTGCGGGTCGTCCAGGCCGTCGCCCGCCCCGTGTCTCATCCCCGGATTTAACTTGACACCAGGCCCTCCAGCCGGGATATTCAATCAGGGTCTGGACAAGCCGAATCCCGTGCGACCGGGAACCGCTTGTCATCCAACCAAATCGATCCCCCCGCTGATCTTATGTCCGCCCTGTCTCCTCGACCGCTCCTTTGTCGTACTCTGGCCGGATTCCTGCTGTCCTGTTGCCTGATGAGTCCCATCGCGGACGCGACGGCATCGAATACACAGCCCGAACACGGACCAGCCATGCCAGCCATGCCAGCCATGCCGACCGAGTCGGTCGAGCCGGCCAGCTTGGGCGCTACGCTGGATGCCCTTCTGGCAGAAGGCATATCCCTCTACGATCAACGGAAATTCGAGGAAGCCAAAACAGTCTTCGAGGAGGCGGTCCGCCTCAAGTCCAGGTCCGGGGAAGCCCGGTACTGGCTGGGCGTCAGCCACTATGAACTCGGGGAAGACCGGGAAGCGGCGAAACAACTGCGAATCGCCGTGCGGCACGACCGGAAGAACCCGGATGCGCACCTCGCCCTGGGCCGGACGTACATGCGCATGAAGAACCGCATGGTCGACGCGCGCAAGAGCCTCAAGCAGGCCCTCCGTTACGATCCGGAACACTCCGAAGTGCACTACTACCTGGGCATCTCGTACATGGCCCAGAGCAAGAGAGATCCCGCGGCGCCGCTCTACGTGATGCAGGCCCGGAGATCCTTCGGCCGGGCGGCGGCGGCGAATCCCCTGCACCCGGACGCCTACTACCGGTTGGGGCTGTCCTACGAAAACCCCTCTCGCGATTACAAGAAGGCGCTGGCCCTCTTCTACCGGCAGTTGATGGTAAAACCGGATCACCGCGATGCGCTCGACCACCTGGAGCGATGCAGTTACATGCTCAAGCAGTTCCAGGGCGGCATAGACCTCCTGACGCAGGTGGTCGAAGCCCACGGGAACGCCGTGCCGGACTACGTGCATACTTTGATCAACAAGCTCAGGGCCACGTCGTTGCAGTCCCAGAGCCGATACGCCGAAGCGGACCAGGCCTACGGGGAATTCCTGGCCGGCGCGGCGCCGGAGGTACGCGCGCACTACATGGACCTGGCCTACGTGACAGCGGAGGAAGAATTCCGGCAATACCAGGCGCTGGAAACGGAAGAAGCGAAAGCGGAATTCAGACGCAGGTTCTGGGCGGCCCGCGATCCGAAACCGGCCACCGCCGTGAACGAGCGGCTCGTGGAACACTACCGGCGGGTCATGCACGCGCGGGAGCATTTCTCCAGGGGTCAGCAGCCGTGGGATCGCCGCGGCGGGATCTATATCCGGTACGGCGAACCGGACGATCTGCAGCACTTCATCATGCAGACCGGCGAGAACGCCATGAAAAACTACCAGCCGACCGGCGACGCCCGTATCGATGCGATCCGGGAGCGCAACTTCATATTGCGGTATCGCCTGAAGGTCGATAACGCCGGCATGACTTGGAGCGACCCGGCAACGCGCGGCACCCGAGATCCCGATGCCGGGGACTACCTGCCGGAATTGGAAGCACAGCAGGATGACTATTCAAATATCGTTTCGTCCGCGGTTAGAGGGGGATTCAGCAATTCGGATCCCGTTCAGGCCGGGTCCACCAGGGCGCAATCACTGGGCTTCCTCGCCGAAAGCTGGGTATACCTCGAGCACGATCTCGAGTTGTTCTTCGTCGACCAGGTTGGGGTCGGCAAGTTTGACTTTCCACTGCAGGTGCACGAGACGAACATCGCCGAAGCCGTCGTCCAGGACAAGTATCATCCCAGGCGTATCGCGGCCGCATTGATTGAGCAGACTCCGGAGTCTTACCAGTTCAACTACGGCGGTGGACCGCTGCGGTTCATGTACGACATCGTGTCATACAAGGGCCGGGACGGCCTGGCCGAAGTGGAAACCGCCTACATGGTCCCGGCCGAACAACTGGAAACGGTGAATGACGGGCAGGGATTGCGCACGTGGTTTGACGGCCACATGGTGTTTCATGATGACGATTACAACCGCGTGGCCCAGACTTCCAGGCGTATCGGACCCATCGACCGGCCGCTCGTACCGGCGTCCGGGAACGGTCCGGGTATCGAACTTCATACAGGCATGATGGAGATGGAAGCGCCTCCCGGCAGTTTCCATGCCGCCATAGAAGTCCAGGACGAGACAACCCGGCGCATCGGCATATACGAACAGGCCTATGCCGTTCCCGATTACGCCGGAGACGCGCTGGTGTTGAGCGATATCAAGCTGGCGGTATCCATCGCACCGGCCGATTCAACCCACGGCCCCTTCGTGCGCAACGGACTTGAAATCGTACCCAATCCGGCGCGCATGTACCAGCGCACCGACCCCGTCCACTTCTACTACGAGATCTACAACCTCGCCCTGTCCGAGTCCGGTCGAACCGCTTACCGGGTGGAACTGGAAGTGAAGAACAAGGACCGGCCGCAGAACCTCTTCTGGCGTATTCTGAAGGGGATAGACCGGCTGGTTCGGCGTACGGACAACGAACAGTCCGTGCTCATGGTATTCGAGAACGAAGGAAACCGCCCGGACGAGTACAGTTACACTTCCATCGATACGGGGGCCACACCCACCGGCGCCTACGAGATGACGGTTCGCGTCACGGACCTGCATTCCGGACAAACCGCCACGCGGCATAAAGTCTTCGTCGTGACCAATGACCGGGTCGCGGAATTCAAGGCGGACACGGAATAGCTTCCCGCTTACACCCGCGCGCTGAAGGACGGCGCAATATGTCAACCCTGAGCAAAATCCCCGTGCTGCTTGTCCTGCTGATGCCATTCACCTGGCTGCCGCCCGCTGCCGGCCAGGAGGCGGAGTCCCTCCTGGATCGCGCCAGGGCACAGTACGACCAGGGCGAATTCCAGGGGGCGGAGTCCACGCTGAGAAATCTGCTCGCGGCGCAACCAGGATCGTCCGTGGCTTACCTTTGGCTGAGCAGCGCGCTGGACCGGCTGGAAAAGTACGACGAGGCCGAGCGCGCCGCAAAGGAAGCCCTGGAGATCGACAGTGCTTCCCCCGAAATCCTCATCCAACTCGCACGAGTCTACATTCTCAATGACAAGAAGAAGGATGCGCGGGAGGTCCTGGACGAGGCCGAGAAACTGGCGCCGGATATCGCGGACATACATTACTACCGCGGCCGCACGTACGGAAAGCTCAGGATGGCGCTGTTCCGGCCCCGCACGGCCGAGCGGGAATACAGGATCCAGGACGCGTCCTACCGGCGCGCCATCGCGTTGGACCCGACTCATCCCGATGCCTACTTTCAACTGGGATATGCCATCGAGGAGATCCAGGACGACCCGGAATCCGCGATGGAGTGGTATGCCAGGCAGGCATCCGTGAATCCGTCGCATGATGAAGCGGTTCATCGCCTGGCCTCCTGCGCCGTCGAGTTGGGGGAGTACCAGAAGGGGTACGCGCAACTGCAGCAGGTCGCCGCGGTCCAGGATTCGGTCGTCAATCCCCTGGTCGAGGGTCTGGCGGCACAACTCGAAGCCTACAGGTACCATACCCTGGACCAGCACGTGCGCGCGTACCGGGCCATGAGGCGATACGTGGCGGTCCTGTCGGAAATCGACCCCGGTAAAGTCGCCATGTACCAGGATCTGGCCATCGTAGCCTCTTCGAAGGAAGCCGAAGCCTTTCTCGAAGCCCCGGAACAGGAAAGGGAAAAGTTGTGGCACACCTACTGGGCGGCCCGTGACCCCGATCCCACGACGCGGATCAACGAACGGCTGGTGGAACACTACCGCCGGGTGATCTTCTCCAGGCTGCATTTTTCTACGGGCAAGGACCCGTGGGACCGCCGCGGCGAGATCTATGTCCGGTACGGTCATCCGGACGACCGACAGCAGTTCATCCTCAAATCCGGGGAAGACGTGGTCAACGCGATTTTCCCGACCGGGATGCGGGCCGTGGACATGATTCGCGAAACCAGCCGGCAGCGAATTGATATGCAGGTCAGCACCGGGGCGCCGCTCCAGGACTTCGACATATTCAGCACACGGGCCGGGCGCGAGACCAAGTCGGTGGCATTCCCGACGGAGAGCTGGGTCTACGTTCCCTTCGGCCTGGAGATCTTCTTTACGGATCAGCGGAATTCGAAGGTGTTCGACTATCCGCTTGAGGTGATCGATCTGCCGGCCCAGGCGACCAACTTCGGCGCAACGGACCGGCTCGCGTACAGCTTCCTGAACACGCCGAGGAAACAGGCCGAAGAACTCATCCGGAAAGTACCCGAAACCCATCGGCACGACTACGGCGGCGAGCCGCTTTCGTTTGTATACCAATTGGCCTCTTTCAAAGGTGCCGGCGACCGGGCCGACGTGGAAGTGGCCTACAGCCTTCCCGCAGCCCAGCTGGGCAACGTGGAAGACGGACTCGGCGAAAGGACCTGGCTGGCCGGCCGAATCGCCCTGCAGGACATGGACTTCAACTACGTGCAGGCCATGCCCTTCAAGATGGGACCGCTTCGCCGCCCCGTGTCGGCCAAGGACAATCTGCAGCTCAGCACGGGCGCGTTCCGGTTCAGTGCGCGGCCCGGGGCGTACCGGTCCGCGGTTTCCCTGCGGGATTCGCTGTCGCAGAAGTACGGCATCTTTACCGCGCCGCTCCAGATCTCGGACTACAGCGCGGACCGGATGCAGCTGAGCGATGTAAAGCTCGCCGCATCCATCGTTCCCACCGACGCGGCGGGACTGCTCGTCCGCAACGGCCTGTTCATCACGCCCCACCCCGCACGCCTCTATTCCCGTGCGACGCCGGTGTTCATCTATTACGAGATCTACAACCTGGAGCGGGATGCCGAGGGCCGGACGGGATTTCGTACGGAGCTGGAGATTGCCGCCAGGGAACCCCGGCGCAATGTCGTCCTCAGATTCCTCACCGCCCTGGGGCGCATGGTCAGCCAGCGGTCCGACGACCAGACGGCCTACGTGACCTTCGAAGACAGCGGCACGTCGCCGGACGATTTCAAATACACCTCGATCGAAACGGCGGACCTGGATCCCGGGACCTATACCATGACGCTGACCGTCACGGATCTCCATACCGGACAGCAGGACACGAAGACGGTCGATTTCATCGTGGTCCAGGGTTGAAGGGGCAAAGGGGCCTACAACCCCGGCTTCTCCGCGTCCTCCGCGGCCGGCCCCTGCAGGTTGACGTTGTCCCCGGTGGGCCACCGCACGTTGTAGTGCGCGGAGCGGTCCCGCTTGTATCCGGCGTGCCAGTAGTTGCTGGCCGCCAGCCATTCCAGCAGGTCTTCCTTCATCTTCGCCTTGATCCCTGCATACGCATCGTCGTCCCACCGGTTCCACAGCTCTGAGGGATCGGCCACCAGGTCGTATAGCTCCCCCTCCTCCTGGCCGATGTAGTAAACCATCTTGTGGGTCGGGCTGCGCATCATGATCTGGTAGTTGTCCTCGCAAAAGATGTAGTCCCGCGGCGTGACGGAGGAGTCCGGGTCGGCATAGGGCAGTAAGGACCGCCCTTCCAGGTAGGTGGGGACCGGCACGCCGGCCGCCTCGAGGATGGTGGGACCCAGGTCCATGAGGGAGACCAGGTCGCTAACGTGGTCGCCCCTTCGCCGGCGGTCCGGGTAGCGGATGATGAGGGGGATGTGGGTGATGGTGTCGTACATCAGCCACTTGTAGGCCAGGGCGTGGTCGCCCAGGTTCTCGCCGTGGTCCGAGCAGAAGATGACCAGGGTGTTGTCCAGGTAGCCCCTTTCCTCCAGGGCGTCCAGGATCTCTCCCATCTTCTCGTCCACCGTGGTCACCTTGGCGTAGTAGTGCCGGCGCATGCGGTCGATGCGTTCGTCGTTGGCCAGGTACATGTTGATGCCGGATTCGTGGCCGGCCGTGGAGAACATCTTCTTCAGCGCTTCGTGCTGGGGCGGCTTTTCCGCCAGTTCGTTCTCCCGGGTCACCGGCATGGGTATCTCGACATCGTCGTACAGGGCGAGGTGACGGGGGAGCGGGTCCCAGGGTTCGTGGGGACCCGTAAATCCGATTTCGAGGAAGAAGGGCTTTTTGCCGCGGTGGCTGCGGATCCAGTTGAGCGCCGAGTTTCCGATGAAGACGTCGCTGTGGAAGCGCTCCTCCTCGTGCCACGGCACGCCCTGCAGTCTGGTCCACCAGTCGGGGTCGGTCAGGTGGCGGTCGTTGGGCCGCTCCACGCCGTGGAAGGTCATATACCGGCCCCAGTCGTCGTCCGCGCCGCCGCCGGCCAGGCTCATCCCGGTCGGGTTCTCGACGACGACCCGCTCGTGGAACCCGCCGGGGATGTCCCGGGGCATGAAATGCATCTTGCCGATACTGGCGCACCAGTAGCCGCTTTCCGCCAGGTCCTTCACCCAGTTGCGGTGACGGCCCCAGGGCTGGAAACTGTAGACGCCCGTGTTGTGGGGGTACATGCCAGTGAATATGGCGGCCCGCGAGGCCACGCAGGTGGCGCCCGGGCAGTAGGCCTGCCGGAAGGAAACCCCCTCGGCGACCAGCCGGTCGTGGGCCGGGGTGATCATGTGGGGCTGGTCCCAGCCGCGGATCGTATCGATTCGCTGCTGGTCCGTCATGATGAGGATGATGTTGGGGCGGTCCGGACTGGGCGGGCTTGACGAGCCAGGCGGGCTAGACGGGCCAGGCGGGCTAGGCAACGCGGTCCTCCATCTCGCCGTCGTCGTCCTCTTCGGACGGAGGATGCAGCCGGATCACTTCCGCCTTGATGATGCGTTGGCCTTCGACTTCGCGCACCACGATCCGGGCGTTTCGGAACGGCACTTCCTCTCCGGGTTCGGGCACCCGGCCGAGCTCATTGAAGATCAGGCCACCGACG
The DNA here is from genome assembly GCA_009841265.1 of Gemmatimonadota bacterium. Lineage (NCBI taxonomy): Bacteria > Pseudomonadati > Gemmatimonadota > Gemmatimonadota bacterium. Next base: position 220,422 of record VXMB01000014.1, read on the forward strand.
GTTTCGTACCCGTCCGGCGTGATATCGAGGTCCAGGATGTCGTTCAGCGTATCGATGTTGAGCCGGGCGTGGACGATGTACGAGCCGTCGGGCGTCGCCTCGTACATGGGGTCCTCGTCGTCGTACTCGTCCTGTATCTCGCCGACGATCTCTTCGAGCAGGTCCTCCAGGGTCACCAGGCCCGCGGTGGTCCCGTGTTCGTCCACGACGATGGCCAGGTGGATCTTCTCCTGCTGGAACTCTTTCAGCAGCTCGGCGGCTTTCTTGGTCTCCGGCACGACGTAGGGCGGGCGAAGCAGCCCGTCCAGGTCCTTCTCCCCATCCGGGTCTTCGCCCAGCTGGAGCAGGTCCTTGGCGTAGACCACGCCCACGATATCGTCGACGGAATCGCCGTAGATCGGAATCCGGGAGTGTCCCATCTCGCGGATGAGCTCCAGCAGTTCCGGTATGGGCCTGGATCGCTCGGCGCACACCATGTCCACTCTCGGGACCATCACCTCGCGCACGTTGGTGTCGTGCATTTCGATGATGCTGCTGATCATCTCCTTGTCGTCGGGTTTCAGTTCGTGGGTTTCTTCCAGTTCGAGCACCCGGTGCAGTTCGTCGTCGAGCCAGTAAGGATTGCGTCCGCTGCTGAAGAGCCCCCCGCGCGCCATGCGCCGGTTGACGAGCAGCAGCGGCGTGATCAGCGGCCAGAACAGCCAGTAGCTGATGAGGACGAGTACGGCAGAGACGCGGACGGTCGGGTCGGAATAGTGCGACACGAACAGTCTCGGCAGCCATTCGATGAGTACCAAAAGGAGCCCGATGGCGCACAGTCCGGAAAGGGTCAGCGTCAGTGTCGAGCCGAACCAGTCGGTGAGCGGCGGGGTCAGGAACAGCGCCACCACGGAGACCACGACGCCGGCCGTGGTGATGATCTTCCCGATCAGCAGGGTGGTGAAAAGGCGTTCCTGGTTGTCCAGCCACCGGGTAACGCGGCTGGACTGTCCGCCCTCGTGGGCGGCCTTGAGTTCCTGGAGCGTGTTTTTAGGCAGGCTGGAAAACGCGGATTCCGCTCCGGTCAGGAGCATGGCGTAGAGGGTGCACCCAATGAGGACAAGCCATTCGACCAATAGGGGAATGTCGTCATCCACAACGTTTTTCTCCCACTTGACCTTCCGGAATCCCGCGGTCAGCCTGGCCAGCCCGGTCAGCCCGGGTGGCTAGTACGGCCTGGTCGGCCCGGGTGAAGCTGGCCGCCGCATCCGCAGAATAGACCCGCTCCTTCTCCCGCATCACTTTGCGCTGTGAAGCGGTGTGGTGGTCATATCCCAGCAGGTGCAGGCACCCATGGACCACGAGCCGGTGCAGCTCGTCGTCCAGGGACACGTGATGACGGGTGGCCTGTTCCCGGGCCCGGTCGACGGATACGTAAACGTCGCCCAGGGTTTCCCCTTCGGATCCGGGATCGTCGTCCATGCCGAACGACAGCACGTCCGTTGCGCGATCCAGATGGCGGTACTTGTGATTCAACTTCCGGATATAAGGGTCATCGACCAGTACCACGGTCACGGCCGCACGATCCCGGCCTTCGCCCCGGAGTACCCGGCAGACTGCGGTCCATAACGCCTCGCGCGGGATGTCCGGCGCGGGCAGGACGGTTTCGATCTCGATATTCAAGTGTCGTCGCGGGTGGAATTACGGGTTTTCATGGCGTTCATAGGCCTTGATGATGTCCTGGACGAGCCGGTGCCTGACCACGTCCGTCTCCGTCAGGTATACGAAGGAGATCCCGCGGATGTCCGCGAGCACTTCCTGCACGTGTACCAGTCCGGAAACCTTTTCCTCGGGCAAGTCGATCTGGGTGATGTCCCCCGTGATGATCGCCTTGGAGTTCGCGCCCAGGCGGGTCAGGAACATCTTCATCTGCGCCGTCGTCGTGTTCTGGGCCTCGTCGAGTATGACAAAGGCGTTGTTCAGCGTACGGCCGCGCATGTACGCCATGGCGATGATCTCAATGGTCCCGTCTTCGATGAGCCGCCCGGCCTTGTGGTTCGGGATCATGTCGTGCAGCGCGTCGTAAAGCGGCTTCAGGTACGGGTCCACTTTTTCCCGCGGGTCTCCGGGCAGAAAGCCGAGACTCTCTCCCGCTTCAACGGCCGGCCGCGCCAGCACGATCCGGTCGACTTCTCCGTGGCGGAGAGCCGAAATGGCCATGGCGACGGCCAGGTAGGTCTTCCCCGTGCCCGCGGGTCCGATGGAGAAGACGATATCGCACTTGCGAACCTGGTCCACGTACTTCTGTTGATTGGGACTCCGAGCCCGGATCCGTTCCCGCCGGGAGAGCACGTCGATGGAATCGCCGTAATCCGATCCCTGATCCTCTCCGCTTTTCGTCCCGGTGCGCGTTGCCCGGATGATGTCATCCACTTCCTTGGTCCGGCCCTGCTGGACGGACTTGATCATTTCGCGCAGCACACGGGTGATCTGCCTTACCTCTTCCGCCTTGCCCGTGATCACGACCTCTTCACCCCGGGCGGTGATTTTGGCGTCGAATTCGCTTTCGATGGCGCGCAGCCTGGAGTCAAACTGGCCGTAGAGCGCGAGGGGATCGATGCCCTTGGCGGACAGGCGTTGCGTAACCGTGTTTTTCAATGATGGCATATATTGGAAGGTCGATGCTTGTACGGTGCGATTCGCCGGCCTGTTCCGACTGTACGGTCAGGCAACGCTTTCGCCACGTTTCCCGTAAGTAAAATCTAAGGCTGAATCCGGTCCGTGTCAAGCGTATTCCGAATGCGATTCGATGCCGAGGCGATCGAGCAATGCGTCGAAATCCCTCATGATCCGGTGTATGCCGCGCTGGACTTCCGCGGCGGACGTCCTGATGCGATCCGCCGTCTGCCCGTCGATCAGTCCGTCGTCGCCGGCCTGCTTCAACTCGTCCTCGTCCAGCACGCGGCAGCCGCCGTCAGGGTAGAACCACAGGTCCAGCAACAGGTCGTCGTACTCCACGCGGTCCGGTCCGATCCGCACCCCGTCGCACAGGTGCACGTAATGCCCGACGAGACGGCCGCCGGGTCCGATCATCTTCCAAAGGATGTACGGAAGCCCCTCTTCGTAATACGCCAAAGTCAGCGTGCCGGCAGGGATCCGGATGTCACCCTGGCTGTACGGCCGGTCGGACCGGTAGGAGATGACCATGCGGCTGCCGCCGTGGTGCAGCAGGCCGCACTGGAAGGACTGGTCGGGCTTGCCCGGGTTGTGCTTGATTTCCGTGATGGTGGCGGCCATGGAAGGGCTACGTGATCCGTTCGAGGACGTCCCGGATCTCCGTGACGAGGGGACCGTTACCGTTCTGCCGGTACCAGGACCGGATACGCGGGTAGATTTCCTCCATGGGGATCCTGCCCTTGTTGTCCCGCATGATCGCCTGGCACGTCTCGGGACGCGGTCCCCACCGGGCCAGCTCGTTCCGGTCGGCGTCCATGAAGACCAGGTAGGGAATGGCCTTCGAACCGTCGGTGAGATACCGGTCCATGATATCGAGGTTCTCGTCCCGGCGGAAGATGCGGTACGCGATGGACGGGCTGCCCTCCAGCATGCGGACGATGGGTGGGAGGCTTTGCACCACGTCGCCGCACCAGTCTTCCGCGAGGATCAGCACCTTCACGGGCGTCTCGACGGCGGCGAAGAAACCGGCGTCCTCCCCTTCCAAAGTAAATCTGTCGTAATTATCATGGAATCGTTCGAGATTCTTCTCGCTGTTCCCCATGTAGTCATCCCACAGGAATCCCGAGGCGAATCGTTCTTCGGAAACTACGGACATGGCAACTCCAGGCTGTTTCGAGGTTGACTTGGACAGGTTGACTTGGACAGGTTGGCGGAGCGGGTTGACCGGTCGGTCAGGCGAACCACTCGGTCCGTTCGGCGGCGGGCACTCTTTTCTGGGCGGGGACCTGCGCGGGATAGCCGGTGTAGAGGAACCCGACGATCTCTTCTACCCGATCGTCGATCTTCAGCAGCTCCAGCGTATCGGGATCCCGTATCAGTCCTCCCGTGCTCCACTGCATCCCGATGCCCTCTTCCCAGGCGGCCAGGGCGATATTGTGTATGGCGCAACAGGTTGCCGCGTAATCCTCCCGGGCGCGAAAGGCGTCCGCGTCCTTCTTGCAGGCCACGCCGATGATCACAGGCTTGGACATGATCTTGGCATAGCCCTTTTCCGTGGCCTTCCGCAGGATGCCGGAATCGTCCGACTTCGTCTTCTCCCGCTGGATCCTGCAGTAGATGTTCGCCAGGGTCTCCTTGGTCTTCCCGGTGACGACCAGGAAGCGCCAGGGTTCCGTCAGCTTGTGGTTCGGCGCCCAAACGGCGGTTTCGAGCACGCGGGCGATCACTTCCCGGGGGACCGGTTCCGGCGTGAATTCGTAAATCGACCGTCTGTTACGGATCGTATCGAATACGGACATGTGATTGGATGTCGACCGTTGCCTCTAAGGCGCAAGCTACTCCCGGATTGACTCCTCCACCTGGATCGGCTCTACCTGGATCAGCTCGTCGTCACGCGATGCGCTGGTCAGCCTGGACTGCCTGGTCTGTCCGGTCAGCCCGGTCAGCACCGAGCCGCCGTGAGCGCAGCTCCCGCATCCCTTTCGGTCCCGGGAGGTGAACTGCCGGGTGAAAGTGTGCAAGACAAACGCGGCCGCGACCCCCACGACTATGGCGACGATCAGGGTTTGAAGGTCCATGATAGCAAGATAATGGCGGACGGGTTAAAAGCCAAGTGGTCCGACGGCTGCCAGGCGGTCCGACGACTGCCAGGCGGTCCGACGGCGGTTATCCGTACCCCAGGAGCAATCCCCCCTGGTAGACGACCAGGGACCCCACGTAGGCCAGGGCCGTCATGTACAGGACCATGACGATGGGCCATTTCCAGCCGTTGGTCTCCCGTTTCACGATGGCTACCGTGGCCATGCACTGGCAGGCCAGCGCAAAAAACACCATGAGCGATACGGCGACCAGCGGCGTATAGACCCGATCGCCCGTTTCGGGATCCACCTCGCTTCGAAGCGAGGACCTCAGATCGACCGAGGTCTCATCGGCCTCCTCCACGTTGTAGATCGTGGCCATGGTGCTGACCAGCACTTCCCGGGCGACAAAGGAGGTGATCAGTCCAATGCCCACTTTCCAATCGAACCCGAGCGGCTCGATGGCCGGTTCGATCAACTGGCCGAGTTCGCCGGCGTAGCTTTGCTGTATGCGCGACCGGGAAGTCATGGAATCGTAGTCGTCGGGTTGCGGATAGGACGCCAGGAACCAGAGGACGACCGATATGGCCAGGATGATCTGGCCCGCTTCCGTCACGAAGACTTTTGCCCGCTCGTACATCTGCAGCAGGACCCACTTCAGGGAAGGCCGCCGGTAGGGCGGCAGTTCCATGACGAAACTCGTGGGGACGGCGTCCTTCATGAATAACCGCTTGAACACCAGCGCGGCGCCGATAGCGACGACGATCCCGAAAATATACATGGAAAACAGCATGAGCCCCTGCAGCGTGAACACGCCCAGGATCGTCATGGACGGAAAGAAAGCGCCGATCAGCAGGATGTACACGGGCAGGCGGGCGCTGCAGCTCATCAGCGGCGCGATCATGATGGTGATGAGGCGGTCCTTCCAGTTCTTGATCGTACGGGTCGCCATGATGCCGGGTATCGCACAGGCAAAGGATGAAAGCAGCGGCATGACCGAGTGGCCGGACAGGCCCATGCTCTTCATGAACCGGTCCATGATGAAGGCGACGCGGGCCATGTAGCCCGTGTCTTCAAGCAGCGCTAGGAAAAAGAAGAGGAAGAGGATCTGCGGGAGAAAGACGAGCACGGCGCCCACGCCGGCGATGACGCCGTCCACGAGCAGGTCCCGCAGCATGCCGGCGGGCAGGAACTGGTAGACGAAGGCGCCTAGGGCGGCGATCCCGTCCTCAATGAGCGTCATGGGCGCTTCTGCCCAGGAGAATATGGACTGGAAGACCAGCGCGAACACGGCCAGGACGATGACCGGACCGGCAATCCGGTGGGTGAACGCGCGGTCCAGCCGGACGCTCAGGCTGGCCTGGGCGTCCTGGTCCTCCCGCACCACCCGAGAATAGAGATCGTCGATCTGATCATACCGCAGGATGGTCTCCAGCATCCGCCACGGAACCTGCAACTCGTCCAGCCTGCCCCGTGTCTGTTCCACGATGCGTTTCAGATCTTCCTTGCAGGAGGGGTCCTGTCGGCCTTCCATCCACGTCTGCAGCGCCTGGTCACTCGAAGTCACGCGCAGCGCTTCCGAGGTCTGCGCCACCTTGTTCAGGTTCGTATGTTCCCCGAACCACGCCGCCGCAGGGGCGAGCGCCTCGTCGAGCAAACCGCCCAGCAACCGCCTCCGCGGAAACCGCTCGGCAAAGGAAACCCTGGGCGATGGCGGGGCCGGCCCGGTCGGTCCGGTCGAATCGGCCTCTCCAGTCGGCCCAGGTCCAGCCTCTCCGGCCTCTCCGGTCGGCTCGGTCTCGGCCTCTCCGGCCGGCCGGGAATCCCGATCCACCGGTCCGATCTGGTCGAACATCATCCGCCGCAGTTCGTCTATGCCCTGTTGGCGGGAAGCAACCACCGGAACGATGGGGACCTGTAACTGTTCGGACAGGGCGTCCAGGTCGATGTGTACGCCGCTGCTGACGGCGTTGTCCATCATGTTCATGGCCACGGCGACGGGGATGCCGAGGTCGATGAGCTGGGTGACCAGGTAGAGGTTCCGGTTGAGGTTCGAGGCGTCCGCCACGACCACGATGAGGCGGATGTCCAGGTCCTCTTCCGCCTCCCCGATCAGCACCTCCCGGGCGATGGAATCGTCGAGGGATTTCGGGGTAAGGCTGTACATCCCCGGCATGTCGTGCAGGCGAAGTGTGCTGCCGTCCGGCTCCGTCACGATGCCCGTCTTCTTCTCCACGGTCACGCCGGGATAGTTGCCCGTTTTCTGACGAAGCCCGGTCAACGAATTGAATACGGACGTCTTGCCGGTGTTCGGGTTGCCGACGAGGAGCACGTCGATGACGGATCTGCGGGTTTCGGAAGTCCCGGTGGTTTCGGTCATTTTGAAAATTCGTGGTATTCCCTGTTGGTCCGGTCGACGATCCGAGGCTGGAATGCAAGCAGCATCACGTCTCCTGTTTCAGGGCGTTGCTAAACCGCCGTAATCTTCTCCATGAAAGGGACAGCCCCGTCCAGACCATGATGACGGCACCGAAGGTCGCAAGGCCGGCGATCAGTTGACCCGGCCATCCGCCGGCCTCGCCCGTATGTATCCAGCGCAGCCACGTCCGGACCTGGCGGCCGAGGTTCTCGCCGGTAAACGGCACCCAGTCGACGACCCGGGCGTCCTGGGTCGATACGGTCAGCGTCGAACGCATCAGCGGTATGCGATTGTCCATTTCCGATATCGACAGTGTAGTCGTCTTCGACCCATCCTTCGGCAGATTCAGCGTGATGTACGCCCACCCGGGTACCTGGGCGCGTGCGGCGTCTATGAAGGACCCGAGGGGCGCAATTTGCGAGTCCGGCTGTTCGTCCTTCGGAATCGACGGATCCGAAACGGACGCCGATGACCGGGGAATCGGCTCGGTACCGGTCAGTGTGTAGACCAGGTCTCCCGCCCACCGGTATGAAATCACGACCCCGCTCAGTGAAATCAGGAACAGGACGGGAAGGCACCAGAAGCCGACCGAGTTGTGCCAGTTGAAATCACGGCTCCTGCCCCTGATCCTGAAGTTCGGAAAAGCAATGGCCTTGAACGACTTTAAAGTCCACCTGCGCGGCCACCATATATAGAACCCCGTGACGGTCAACAGGCAGAAGGCCAGGTTGCCGGCGCCCGTTACCGCACGGGCGACCGACCTGTTCTCGCCCTCTGCGCCGAACCAGCGGTGCCAGTACATGATCTCCCGGAAGAAATCGCGTACGGCCTCGTTTCCCGGTCCCCGGACTTCGGCCGTAAAGGGATCGACATACACCGTCTTTGACCGTCCGTAACGAACGACATAAGCCCTGTCCGGATCCGACCGGAGGGTAATGGACGTCGGTTCGGCGTCCGTTTCAACGCTTCTTACCGCCATCAGCAAGGCGTCAAGTTCCAAGCTCTGGGCGCCCGGGTAGGGCGGTTGGACCGTGTCGTATTCCCTGTTTGCCCAGTCGACGATCTGAGGCTGGAAGGTGAGTAGCACGCCGGTCACGGACATCATCAGAATGACCGCGCCGGCGACGACGCCCGACGAAAGATGCAGCCAGAACAGGCATTTCCGAAACATTGAACAACCCCCGGTATACCATTGGATTTGACAGTGGCAACCAGGGGGTGTATATTCCCTAATAAGGCCGGGATCGGAAAGTACGCGCCATGTGTACGAATCCCCCTGGTCCGAGGACTATCGGGGAGAGCCAGCCAGCCGAACCGATAGTCCTTTTTTAATTACCTTACCAGTTCAACCTCTTTCCACCATTACCGAACGTGCTTCAGCGCATCGAATGGACAGGTGATAGTTCCGAACGCGGATTTCAATCGGATCGCCCATCGGAGCGCGCTTGATCAATACGACGGACGTCCCGGGAAGCAGACCCAGTTCCATCAGGTGTACTTCTTCTCCCGCCGTGCCCTTGATCTGCCGGATCGTCCCTTTTTCGCCCGGTTTCAATTCATCGAGGCAGATCGTCTGTGCTGCGGTACTGGTTTGGATTTCGGAATACATGGATTATCCCGTGGAATAAGGTCAAAAGCCGTTACGAGCTCATGAACTGAACGGTGATTGAAGATAGATTGAGGTCCCCTTTCATGATAAAGGCGGCGTCCCTCACGCCGACTCCGAACGGATGACCAGGCATTCGCCCACTTCCTCGCATACTGCGCAGGTTTCGAAGTCGCAGATCGCCAGCACGTTGGCGTCCCAGTAGGACTTGAGGAACGCCTTGCCGTGGGGATCGTCCGAGAGGAGGAACTGCAGGAAGAGCAGCAGACGTTCCCCGGTCTTCGTGCTGATCAGGTGCTCGATCTTGCACGCGTCGATTTCCGCCTGCTCCGCGTCGATATGCAGGACGCCCTTGAGAAAGGCGATGAGGATCTGACGGTGCGACCATACCGACTGCGCCAGCCGGTTTCCCTCGTCCGACAGCAGGAGAAATCGGTTCCTGTCCTCTTCGAGGTATCCTTTTTCCCGCAGCGACTTGATCATGATCGACGCGCTGCCCGGCGTGATGTGCATTTCCCGGGCTACGTCCGAAACCCGTGCATATCCCTGTTCTTCAATCAGCTGCTGGACTGTCATCAGGTAGTGCGCGCCGCTGTGGGTGATCTCGTTGTGCTCGAACTCTCTCCAGACATCCATCTCACTGTCCGATTCGTTATGGCAACCATCGTGTTGCCGGCACAATAAAAAGTTTGGCTTATCAAATATGGCTTCGAATAATATAACCTTTCGTGGGACTGTCAAGAAAAAAGTAGACGATCCGCAAGTTTATTGCAGCCGTGCGCCTGGTTCTGCCCTGTCCCGCCCGGTCTCGTACGCACGCGCACGCCCGGGCGCGTGTACCTAAATGTGTTACGTGGTTGTGTTTACGGAAAGTTGGATGTATTATGTATGATAGGCGTTTTATGCCCTTGACCAAAACCTTCGGAACCTCGGCATGACGAATACGATCCCTTTTACGGAACTTTCGGAGCAGCTCAAGGGCACCGATCTGCCGGATATGCTGGTCCGGGATCATCTCGACCGGATGGAGCCGGCCTACTTCGAGCGTTACGAGCCTGAAGTGGTCCGGCGACATATCGAAATGATCAATGGGCTGGGACCGGACAACGCCGCGGAAATCGACGTGGAGTCCCTGGACGATTCCACATGGCGGCTGACCGTCGTGGCTTTCGACAACCTGACGGTAATCTCGATCCTTTCGGGCCTTCTGGCGTCTAATGGACTGAGCATACGGCGGGGAGACGTGTTCACCTACGCCGACGCGTCGCCGGCGGTTGATGGGCGCAAACGGTCCCTGCGGCCGAGACGGCGGCGCCGCGCAAGGCCGGGCACGCCGGCCGCGCCGCCGGACATCACCTCGGCGTCGCTGAGGACACAGCGTAAAATCGTGGATGTTTTCCGCGTGCACGCGTTGTCGGAGAAGCCTCCTGACTGGCCCGCCATTGCGCGGGAAATCAAGGATGCCATGCACAGCCTGCGGATGAACAGCGCCAAGGCGCTGCAGAGAAGGATCAACGAGCGCGTCGTGGACTATCTTCGTCACGAGGAGGGCGCGGAGCACTCCTCCGTGTTCCCCGTGCGCGCGGCGATCGACAACGACACCGGGACCGGGGCGACCCGCCTCGATATCACGGGCCAGGATACCCCTGCGTTCCTGTACGCCCTTTCGACCGCCCTGGCGCTGCGCGACATCAACATCCGAAGGATCGATATCGCGGCCGCCGGAGCCGAGGTGCAGGACACGCTCGAGGTGACCGACCGGCGCGGAGGCAAGATTACCGACCCGAGGAAACTCCATGAACTGCGGTTCGTGATCACCCTCATCAAGCAGTTTACCCATCTGCTGACCCGGGCGCCGAATCCCGCCCAGGCCCTGGAACACTTCAACCAGTTGATCGACCAGGTCCTGGCCAACGTACCGCCCGGCCGGGCGATGGAAGAGATGTTCGACCAGTTGGAGAAGCAGGAAGTGATCAGCGCGATGGCAACACTCTTCGGCACCAGCGATTTCCTGTGGAAGGACTTCCTCAGGATGCAGTACAAGAACCTGTTCCCCGTGCTGCAGGACATCAAAGTGGTCGGTATCGTAAGGTCGCGGGAGCAAATGGAAGGCGAGCTGGCCGCGCGGTTGTCGAAAGTCGGAAGTTACGCCCGTCGCAAGGAGTTGCTGAACCGGTACAAGGACAAGGAGATGCTCCGGATCAGCATGCGGCAGATCCTGGAGAAGAAGCAGGACATCCAGGCCTTTTCCCGCGGACTCACCACGCTGGCGGAGGTGGTCCTCGAGTCTGCGTATGAAATCTGCGACCAGGAGCAGCGCCGTCAGTACGGCGAGCCCACGCTTCCCTCCGGCGAGCCCTGCGTGTTCAGCATCTGCGCGCTGGGTAAATGCGGCGGCCGGGAACTGGGTTGGGCCTCGGACATCGAACTGATGTTCGTCTACGCCGGACAGGGCAGTACGAGCGGCCCCCACGTCGTGGTGAATTAGGAGTACTACGAGCGGCTCGTGCGCATGATCTGCAGCACCATCGAATCCCGGAGAGAAGGCCTGTTCGAGATCGACCTCCGGCTCCGGCCCTACGGCGAAAAAGGGGCTCTGGCCTCCTCCCTGGAGAAGTTCAACGCGTATTTCAACGAAAAGGGCGGCGCCCTACCCTACGAGCGTCACGCGCTGATCAAGCTGCGCGCCATCGGGGGCGATTCGGTCCTGGGTGGGGACGTCGAGGACGCCCGCGATGCCTTCGTGTACCACGAAGCCCCGGTCGACGGCCGGTCGTGGACCCATCTACGCGAGCGGCAGAACGACGAACTGGTCGATACCGGTGCCATCAACGTCAAATACAGTTACGGCGGCCTGATCGACATCGAGTACTTCGTGCAGGACCTGCAGATCCTCTACGGCGCCCGGAACGACTCCGTCCGCGGACCGAACACACTGGAGGCCATGGAAGCCCTCAACCGCGCCGGATTCCTTTCAGACGAAGAGCGTGGCATGCTGGACCGGGCATACCGGTTCCTCGTCAGGTTGATCAACGCCCTTCGCATGGTGCGCGGCAACGCCCGGGACCTCGTCCTTCCGGACTGGTCTTCCCAGGAATTTCTGTTTCTTGCCCGCCGCCTGGGATACGACGAGGGAGACGGCGCGGGACCGGGCGAACGACTGCGACGGGACATTGATCGGAACATGGAATGGGCGGCCCGGGCGCTGAGGACCCGTTTCGTCCACAAGCTGTTCGATTGAAGCTTCGGTCCGGCGGCCCCGGACTTCACTCTCGGTATGGCACGATGAAACTACGGCTGAACATATGGACCATGGGACTGGGCCTGCTCGCCGCGTTGACGCTGACGGCAAGCCTGGGCGTCCTCGTCCTGCTGGGAACCGGCTGGGGCAATGACCAGGTCCGCCGCGCCGTGGTGCGGAACGTTCAGGACCGGCTCAACGGGCAGGTAACGATCGAACGCGTCGAAACCGGCTTGCGGACGCACCTGGCGATGCGGGGCGTATCCTTGCGCCTGGCGGACGTCCATGGTGGCGGTGAGGTCGCGGGTGCGGACGAAATCAGGATAGACTTCAACGTCTGGGACGCCGCGGTGGGCGATGCGCCGCTCTACAGCGTCGGGATCGACGGATTCCGCATGGCCTACGTCGAAGACGCCGCCGGCAGCGGGATGAATTCCCTGGATCTGCTGTTTGAAGGCCCGGCGCAGGACGGGGAAGCGGCGCAGGACGGGGAAGCGGCGCAGGACGGGGAAGTGGATGGAGGAACGTCCGGCCTGCCTTTCGATCTGCGCGACTTGCGGATCAGGAACGGCACGTTCCGCTATTTCGATCCCGGGGATTCCACGGCGGTGAGCGCCGGGGAAGTCGGTTTCAGCGGCTCCGTGCTCCGGCCGTTCACGGTGGAAGGCGAGATCGACGCGGGGCATGTGGCTTACCGTATAGCAGGTTATGAAGACGCGGCAACGAATATGCGCACGGACGTGTACTTCGAAGGGGACGACCTTACGGTTCACGACCTGATCATGGAATCCGCCCACGGCCCACCGATCAGATACCACGTGACCGGCGAGATATCGACCGCGGACAAGAACCCGGCCACGCTGGATTTCGCCGCGAACGGACAAGTCGGCGCCATACTGCGGATCATCGGGTTCGAAAACACCATGCCGGGGACCTTCACCATGACCGGGTCGCTGCGCAACAGCCTGTCCGATCCGGCCATCGAGGCCAGGTTCACGTCGCCAGTGGTACGATCGGAGTACGGCGCGTTCAACCTGGCCGCGTTGGATATGGCCTATGTGCGGGACGTGCTCACGGTCAACCGGTTCCGGGGCAGGCATGAGGCCGGATGGATATCGGGACGGGGCCGGCTCGATTTCAGTGGTGAATCTACCGGATACCGCCTGCAGCTGGAGTCACCCGGGATCGCGCTCCCCGCGCTGCCGACGGTCCTCGTCGGCGACGATAGCGAGCTGGAGGGCGAGGTGGAATTGGCCTTCGAAATGGAAGGCGACGGCTTCGACGACGCGCCCCGCAGGGCCGATCTGACCGTTTCTTCCGCCCTGGTGAGCATAAGCGGCCTGCCATTGCGGGAGGCAACGGCAACGGCCGCGTACCGGCGCGGCCTGCTGCGGGCCGACCTCCGGGAAGCGTCTTTCCAGGTTAATACCGAGGGACAACTCGGCACGGACGGGAACATTCAGCTGACCGGTTCGGTCGACGTGCATGACGTCGGAAAGCTGCCTCCGCCGCTGGATTTCGCAGAACTCCGCGGTTCGGGCGACCTGGATCTCTACCTGCTGGGCACGCTCCGGCGGCCGACCGTTCGGCTCGGTGGCTGGGTCAGCGATCTGGCCTATGGCGATGTCCTCCTCGGCGAAACGAAAGTCGAAGGTTTTCTGGACGAACGTCGCAACCTGACGATCAATGCCGTGCTGGACAGGCTGGAGCTCCGGGCGAGGACGAACCTGGCCGGTGACCGGGCTGTTGCCGGATACTTCAACGTGCATGACCTCAGGCTCGCGGACTACCTCCAAAGCGAATCCTGGTGGGGGCTGGATGCCATCCTCCGCATGCGGGGCGAGATTTCCGGTACCATACAACAGCCCTCCGTTACGGGGAAGGGCACCGTCCGGAACCTGGCGATTCAAAATGAAGACCTGGGCGACACCGATCTGGAAATGACGATCGACACGGACCGCCTTGCGTTCACCCTGACCCGGGTGCCGGGTCCCACCGTACACGCGGAAGGATCCCTCGAATTGACCGGGCAGTACCCCTACGATCTGCGGGTCGATCTGCTGCAGACTTCACTGTCTCCGCTGCTCTCCATACTTTCCAAGAGACCGATCGAAGGCGGCACCGGCACGTTCAGCGGGAGCGTACACGCCGTGGGACTGGCCGGGTATCCGGACCTTTCCACCATAACGGTCTCCCTCGATTCGCTGGATGTATTGATGAACGACCGGATACTGCATTCCGAGGCCCCCTCCACCGTGAAACTGGAAAACCAGGTCATTACCGTGGACGAATTCAGACTGGCGGGCGACTTCGGCCGCGTAACGGTCGACGGTACGGCCAGTCTCGCCGCGGACGGACGGGTCGATCTCGAAACCATCCTGGAAGGCGTGCAACTGGAGTTCTTCTCGCCTTTCCTGGTGTCGGCCGGCACGTTCAGCGGCGCCATGGACGGCGTGATCGCCCTGGAGGGCACGCCGGAAGATCCCAGGATGAACAGCCAACTGACCGTTTCGAACGTGAGCTATGCAATTGGAAACAGAACCAACCTGCTTGGCACGGTGGCCGCATCGGCGGTTTACGAAGACCGGTTGCTGCGGGTTCCCATGCTATCCGTGCAGAGTCCGGTGGGACGATCGGAGATCGATCTTGTCTATCCGGTCGATCTGCGATGGGCGACGGAGGTCCAACCGGAGTCGCTTCCGTCCGGCGAAAGATACACGGCGTCCATGGTCGTAGACAATCTGGCCGTGGCGCCCCTGCGGGAGTTCTTCGAGGTGGTTCCCGCCGATCTGGATGGCTACATCCGGGGCAGGATCGACGTGAACGGTTCGGTCCGGGACCGCAGCGACGTCGACGGGGTCATGGCGCTGGATTCGCTGAAACTGTTCGGTCTCCAGAACGAGCTGGTGAACACGGAACCCGTCAGGCTGCATTTCGACGGGGCCCACATCCATATGGAATCCATGTCCGCCACGTTTCGCCGCATCAACCAACCCGATGACGAGCGGGGCCGGCTTTCGATGCACGGCCGCCTGGCGTACGTCGATGGCGGAACGGAGGCGGGCGTGTCCGACTTCGTCATCCTGGGTGAGCAGATCAGGATGGACGCCGTCATGGCACTGGCCAATCTCGACCTTCCCCTGGGCGGTAATGTGAATACCCGGATCGAAGTCACCGGTCCGGCCTCCGCCCGGTTCATAGAAGCCCGCGTTTCCATGGATCAACCGAGATACAATCAAGCCTCCCTGGACAGCCTCGCCGCCCACTTGGTGTATAGCGGCGGGGAAATCGCAATCCGGGACCTGAGGATTCGCAAAGGCGGCGATACCATAACCGCTCACGGCTCCATACCCTATGACCCGGCCCGTACTGAAAGGACCGGCGATGCGACCGGTGTGGAAGATATCGCCCTGACCGTCGAAGGAGACGACATCGACCTGTCTTTCCTGAGCGGCGTCGTGTACGATCTCGAACGCATCGAGGGGAAGGCCGACATCCGCCTGTCCATCGGAGGAACACCCGCTTCACCCCGGTCGGTCGGTCAGGTCACCGTTCGGGACGCGGCGTTGCGTTTCCGTGAGTTCGAACCGATGTTCCGGGCAGACTTGCTGCAGGTCGACGTCGATGGAGGCGCCTTCGCGCTAAATCCCACAGCGTTCCGCGCCGGGGACGGCACGGTCCGGGTTTCCGGCGACCTCTTGACGGACAACCTGTCCTTCGCCGAAATCGAAGCCTATGCCGATTTCAGCCAGGCTGAAGTGGAACGGCTCGGTTCGGCCATGCTTGTAATCGACGGATCGCTTGCCTGGACCGGCAACAGGGACCGTTCACGGATTTACAATGTAGCCGATCCGATCGTCGTGACCGGCGTGGTCACACATTCGCTGGATATCGGCGAATTGCTCCTAGACAACGCGATCATACGTCCGCAGGACACGCCCGACCCGTTCCTGGAAAGCATCGCGCTGGACGTAGCCGTGGACGTGACCGACCTAGCCGTCGAGAACAATATCGCCCAACTGACCGTCGAGGGCGGGGTGGCCCTCGGCAATACGGTGCAGAATCCCCTGTTGACCGGAAACGCCGTCGCCGAGGATGACGGCGTGATCAGGTACCTGGGCGCCACCTTCGAACTGGAAACCGGACGGATCGACCTGACCAGGCGCGTACCGTTGGAGAGCTTTACCGCGCTGATCGAGTACCCGGTGGCGCAGCTCGACCCGGTCCTGAACATTCAGGCCTGGGCGCCCCGCGTGCGCGACATTCACGATACTTATTACGAAGTGGAACTGCTCGCGTCCGGACCGGTGTCGACGGTGACGCCCCAGTTGCGCGCAGCGCCGCGCGACGACAACGCTACGGAGATTCTGGCTTCGGGTTCCCGGTCGCTTGCCGGCCCCGAGGTAATTTACGGTCCCGAGGTCGTCTCCCTGCTGACTTTCGGCACGGCCGGACTCACCAGTCTGGGCACGCCCGATGAATACGCCGGCATGAGAAACAGGGCCTTTTTGATGACCGGAGAAGCACTCGCAGAGGCCTTGTTGAATCTCGACGAAGTCCAGGTCGAAGGCGATCCTTTCTCGATGAACAGCGCCATTCAGGCCGGATCGCCGGTACAACTTACCCTCAGCAAGCGGATCAACCGGCGCGCCCGGGTCAGCTTTACCCGATTGTTCCAATCTTCGGAATACTCGCTGCGGGTCGGTTACCAGTTGACGGATTTCCTGTTTATCGAGACTTTTTCCGAACAACTGGGCGAACATCCTCAGAATGGCATAGACCTCCGGGTCAAATTCCGGTTTCGGTAAGCCTGCGCCTTTGCATGTAAGGACGACAGGGGACCAAACGGTCAGGCAATGCACATGGTAAAGGGAATGAGGCTTCCCTCGAAGCCAACCGTTGCCGAATCGGGTCGTATCGGTTCATCCCGGACGCGGTATTCCGGTACGTTCCGGACGCTGTTTCTCCTGGCGATCCTGTACGCTTTCCCCGTTGACGCCCAGCAGTCCCTCATCGTCGATCGCATCGTCGTCGAAGGCAACGCGACCATCGCCGGGGACCGTATACTCAGTCTGATCGAAACCAGAACGGACAGTTTTCTAAGGCCCAGATTCTGGCAACGCAGACGTTTAAATAACGCCACCTGGCGGACCGACCTGTCGGCGATCGAGAGCTTTTACAGGAACAGCGGTTTTCTGGATGCAAGGGTCCGGTTCGTTCGCGAAGAGATTGACACGGATCGGGTCGCGCTCAGGATCGTCATCGACGAAGGTCCTAGGTATACCGTGCGCGCGGTCAATCTGAACGGCTTCGGATACCTTTCCGAAGACGAAATCCGGCAGAACCTTATCACACGGGAAGGCCAGGTATTCTTCCGACTCTCCGCCGCGACGGACAAACGCTACATCCAGCGTCTCGCCGATCGCCGGGCGCTGCTGGACGTGGTGGTGGACTCGAAATTCGTAGTGCACGAGGAGGACCATTCCGTTACCGTCAACTTCGGGGTTATCGAAGGGCATCCCGTCAGCGTGGGTGCGATACAGGTCCGAGGTCTGCGGAAGACCCATAGAAACGTAGTGATCCGCGAACTGGAGATCCAACCGGGAGAACTCTACGACAACGCGAAGATATCGTTGAGCCAGACCCGGCTCTTCCAGACGGGCCTTTTCCGCAGCGTGCGCCTGTCTCCCCTGAGGAGCGACACCTCAGCTACGGTGCGGGACCTGGTAGTGGAGGTCACCGAATTGCCCGGGGGAGAGGTGAGTTTCGGCGCCGGCTTCGCCACGGCCGAACGCTTCAGGGGCAGCTTCAGTGTCGCATACCGAAACTTGTTGGGCCGGGGGATCACCATTGGCGCCAACGGTCAGATCAGTTCGCTCTTCCAGCACATCGAGTCGGGGGTCACGCAACCGTGGTTGTTCCGGACCCGGACGACGGGCATCCTGCGCGCGTTCTTCCGGCGCGAGGACCGCATCAGCCATACCGAGCAGGAAGCGGGCGTGTCCGTGGCGGTCAACCGCGAACTCTCCCGCACCTACCGCAGTCAACTGACCTATACGCTGAAGAACATCGAGGTGTCGTCGCTCAGCGACGAACTGGCCGAACTCCTGCGAAGCGGTTCGGAAGTCGACAGCCTCCGGTCCAGGCGCGAAGGCAGTCTGACCGGGCTTGTGACGTACGACACGCGGGATGATATCCTGAATCCGAAGACGGGGTTCTTCGGTCAATTCCAGAGCAGCGTGGCCAGCCCCCTGCTCGGCAGTTCCACGCTCAACCGGAACTCGATACTTACGGTGAGGGCCATCGCCCGTAAATACCTGACCTTTCCCAACGCGCCGGATTTTTCCACTGCGGTCTCGTTCGCCTACGTGAGGGCGCTGAACGAAAACCGCGTACCCCTCGACAGCAGACTGTTTATCGGAGGCGACCGATCGGTGCGGGGGTTCGGTATAAACCGGATCGGCCAGCCCGACGGTGGACTGATCGCCATCAGCGCGCAGCATGAAATCCAGTTGCCCTTCTCCCGGTTTGACCTGGCCGTATTCGCGGACTGGGGCGGGGTGGGGAAAACAGTGGGTTCTTTCGGTTTCGGTGATCTCCTGCTTGGTTACGGAGCGGGAGTCCGGGTGAGTTCCCCGATCGGGCTGATACGGGGCGACGTGGGTTTTCACAATCAAAGCAAGATCGACCCTCCCAATTCGAGAAAGTACGACCGGACTTTCTTCTACTTCGGTCTCGGACAGGCGTTCTGATTTTGACCCGACGGCGGATTTACGCCGGGAAGGGAGACATGTTCGCTAAATCAAGACTGCAGGCTTTCACGTACTATAACGAGTTTGACCGCGCGGACCGATGGCGCGACGACTTCGCAGAGCTCAAGGCCGGCGGATTTCAATTCGTCGTCTTCCGGGACGGATTCGATCTGCGAAACCAGCTGGCCTCGGAAGACCAGACGGACCGGGTGAAAGAAATGATCGGCGCCGCGGCGGACGCGGGAATCCGTTCCATCCTGCACATCGGCAACCCGAAGGCCCTGTACCTGTTGCCCGACTCCCGGGCGTGGCGTCTCGACTATGTGCGGCGCGTGTCGGAGGTATTCGGGTCCTGCAAGGGATTGTACGCGCTGCAACTGGAGGACGCGCCCACGGGAGGAAGCGAGTACCCCGAGGATCGCTGGCAACAGGTGATGGAGTCCGTTGAAGGCCGCCTGTTGACGATGGAAATGACCGAAGACGGATACCGGCATGGGCGCAGGATCTGGCAGATGGAACAGTATGCGCTGTTTACGGCAGAGGTGGCCCGGGCCGTGAAGAAGGTGAAATCGAACCTGAAGACGACGATGGCATTCCATCTCGACGCCCTCCTGCCCGCCGAAACACTGGTCCACTTTCAACATACGGCCCGCGCGCTGGACTTCGTCATCATCGATCCGGGATCGCCGCCGGCTCAGTCCGCCACGGATACCGGCCGCCTGATCCGCTGGGCGGCGCGCGCGGCCGGGTCTCTGGCGGAAAAGGACGTCTGGATGGTCGTCGGATCGCAGATGATGCGGGGCCGGTACCAGGCCACGCTGCGGGAACTGCGGGAATGGACGGCTGCGGCTTGCGCACCGGGCGTATCGGCCGTTGGCTGGCATAACTGGGACGATACCGCGTGGTGGGAAGGCCGGGCCATACGGGGCCGGTCCCTGTCGGAATCGAACCCGGAGCTTTGGGCGGCAATTTCCACCTTGTGTCGATCGGTGACGGAGACGGAACGCGCGAATGGGTCGTCCTCGGAGTACCGATGCCTGCTTTCGTACGATTCCGTCGCGAGCCGCGTGCCTGCGCTGGACGTATGGACGCCTCATGGCATCCTTGAAGAAAGCACGGGACAGGAAATCGGATACGCCTCCGATCACCAGGTATCGGACGGGGACAAACTTTCCGGGTGTGAATTGCTCTGCTGCACGCCCTGTCCAACGGTGAAAGAAGCGGTCGTCGAACGGTTGATTCGCTACATGCGGGCAGGCGGATGGATCGTGGGTTCGGCCGACGACTTCCGCCTGGACGAGGGGATGCGTCTCGGCGACGCGCGGGCACGCGTGTTCGGCATACAGGTGGAGTCCGTCCTCAACGATCCGGACCGGATCCTGCTGACTGCCGGCTGGCCCGACCTGCCCGAGGGCGCCGCGCTCGACGCGCACCAGTGGCGGGTCCGACCGGCGGAAATCGACGACGACGTGCGCGTCATCGGACGGTGGGGCGACGGTTCGCCCGCGGTGATCCTGAAACCGCACAAGGACGGCGGCGCCCTGTACATCGGTACCGATCCCTACCGGTCGGCGGACAGAGACCGCAACGGCCACTGGCGTGGATTCCTGAAGGCCGTCCTGGACCGGGAAGTGCTCAGGCGCTTGTCGAAGGCATAGCATCCGCGGCACGGAGCCGCAGACACGCAAGAGCTACCGGCGCTTGCCGGAACTACCGGCGCCTACTCCAGATTGGCGTGGCGATCGAACATGCCCTGCCCGGTTTCGCCGAGCCGCGCCATGAGCAGCATGACGCAGGCATCGAGCATCACCCCGAGGCTCTGTTCGAAGAGCGTGCCCATCGGCTGGTGCGACCGATGTTCCTTACCGCTGGTTGTTTTCGATGATTTTGGCGCAGGCGCGGGAATGACGACGACAACGTCCGCCAGCCGGGCGGCCGGAGATTCCGGGACAGCGGTCGCCGCCGCAACGCGCGCGCCGGTCTTGGCGGCTTTACCCGCATAGTGGACCATGCGGTCCGTCACGCCCGATCCCGATCCGATCAGCAGCAGGTCGCCCGGCCGGATCGGCGGCGAGGTCGTTTCACCCACCACGTGGACCGGCCGGCCGAGTTGGGCAAGCCGCATGGCGAAGCTGCGCATGACCAGCCCGGAACGCCCCGCGCCGGCGACGAAGACCCGCCGGGCCCCGGTGACTTCCCGCACCAGTGCTTCGACTTCATCGCATGAGATCCGATTCAGCGTTCGCCGGAGTTCGTCCAGGATGGACCGGGCGATCTCATCGAATGGGGGAGAGGCTCTCTCGTTATCCATCGGCTCGATGCACGATCTCCATGATCCGCCGGATCGCACGGACCGCGCGGCCGGGGTCGGCGTTTCCGGTGATGTAACCGCCGACGACCACGATGTCCGGGCCGTGCGGTATCAGCCGCTTGATCAACGCGGGGTCCAGTCCGCCCGCAACGGCCAGCCCTGCCCGTTCGACCGCTGCGCCGACCCGGCCTATGCCTTCCAGGTTTCGCGCTGGATCACCCGGTCCGCCCGGTCCGCCCGGTCCGCTCTGCCCCCGGGCGTCGAAAGCCGTGTGCATACAGATGTAATCCAGCCCGGCCCGATCCATCCTGCGGGCCAGGGATACCGCCTCGTCCACTTCACGGGCGGTGATCAGGTCGGCCATGACCTGGCCGCCGGACCGCTTCGCCCGATCGCCCGCTTCCCGAAGCGTGGCCGGGTGGGCCGTACCGAGCACGGTTACGATGTCCGCCCCCGCATCGAAGGCGAGGCCCGCTTCCACGGCGCCGGCATCCGCGATCTTGAGATCCGCCAGGATCTTCTTGTCGGGATGGTCCCGCCTGGTCCCGGCGATGATGTCGACCCCGTAACGGATCAGCAGGGGCGTTCCGAGCTCGATGATGTCCACGTCGCCGGCGGTCTCGTCCAACAGGCGGCGAACCGTACCCGCGTGCGGCGTGTCCAGGGCAAGTTGGAGCAGCATGATGGCCGTGTCCACTGGGTAGCGGTGGGCAACGGGTCCGCTTCGACCCGGTCAGTCCACACCGTCGCCGATACATACCCGGAGCAGATTCGGGTGTTCCGGGAGATCCTTCGTACCGGCGCCATAGCCGATCTTTCTCAATATCATCCTTGGCAGGACCCCGTGCCCGTTTGCCGTAGCTTTAAGAAACGCGGCGCCGGTCGGGGTGACCAGTTCACCTTCGATCCCGGTGTGGTAAACCGGCATGTCGCGCATCAGCTCAAAGGCGCCCGGGGCGGGGACGGGCATCCGGCCGTGCGCGCAGTGGATAAAGCCCCGTCCCACCGGCAGCGCCGACGCGTATACCCGGTCTATGTCGAGCAGGGCCAGGCCGATGCAGGCGCCCACGACGTCCACGACCGCATCCACCCCGCTGACTTCGTGCAGGTGTACCTCCTGTTTCGAGATGCCGTGCACCTTGCTTTCCGCCGTCGCCAGGTGATCGAACACCTCGATGGCCCGGCTTCTGACGGACCCGTCGAGCGTGCTGCCTTCGATGACGGAGATCAAATCGTCCAGGTGCCTCGCTTCTCCGTGGTCGTGGAAGGGTCCGGATTCGCCGGGCCCTTCGATGATTTCACGGCCTTCCGCGGTCCGGACGAGGACATCGATCTTGGTTCCCGCGATATGCTGCCGGGTCACCGTCTTCCGGGTGAGCCGGAAACCGTCCAGGGGGAGTTTCTCCAGTTCGCTGTTCAGCGTATCGAAATCCAGGCCGGCGTCCACCAGCGCGCCAAGAATCATGTCGCCGCTGATGCCGGAGAAGCAGTCGAAGTACGCTATGGCCATCCATCCGCCCCATAAATAAATGACCGGACGATCTCCGTTCTTCGTCCGGTCATGCGAATCGTTTGGAAAAGCGGGTCCGGCTAATTTCGGGGGCCGTCGTCCGTTGCGGCGTCACTGGTTTCACTGGCTTCGGCATCTCCACCGGCGTCCCCGGCGTCGCTGTCCGCTTCCACGGTTACGTCACCCGCGTCTCCTGTTTCGCTGTCCGCGGTCGCTTCCCCACCGGCGTCCCCGGCCTCACTGTCCTGGCTGCTTCCTGGTTCCATCTCCCCTTCGGTCATCCCCTCTTCGGCCATCTCCTCTTCGGTCAATTCGGCTTCTTTCAATTCCAGGGCGACCAGCAGTTCATCCACGTCTTCCGGCCAGGCCTCGTTCAACTCCAGCGCGATCGTCAGTTGATCGGCGACGGTTTCCATGGATGCTTCCTCGATGCCCATTTCCGCCAGGCTTTCCTTGAAACTGCTGCCGACGTATTCGATTTCACCGCCGGAGACGAAAGTGAACTGGGCCAGCAGGGTCTCCTTCCACGCATCCTGGTCGACCCCTTTGAGATGGCCCTTCAACGGTTCCTCATCCACGGCCGCGGCAACGAAGTCGTCGATCACGCCCATGATCATCTCTTCGCCGCCCAGACGGTCATACAGGGGGCCGTCCATCACCCATTCCATGTTCGGATCGTCATGCTGGGCATGCAGGGGCGCTGCGGTTCCGATCAGCAGCAACAGCGCGGAAAGCGCCGCGGTAGCCATAACCATTCGAGTCATTTTGAAAATCTCCTTGTCCCGATACGGGTCACGTTGTTTCGGTACAGACTCCATCTCTCGTTTTGTCCGTCGTCTGCGTCAACAGGGTTATACAGGAAGATAGAGAAATCCGTTAAAAAATCAAATGATTCTCCCCGGACCGGCCGGACCGGGGAAGCGCTTACAGCAGACAGGTGTCGATGATGTGGGCGACACCGTCGGCGTCGTTGTCCGGCGCGACCACGTCCGCCGCGCGCCGCACGGCGTCGGGCGCGTTCCCCATGGCCACGCCGAGGCCGGCGTATTCAATCATGTCCAGGTCATTGAAGTTATCGCCGATACTGATCATCCGCTCCGCTCCGATTCCGTAGCGTTCGCCGAGGAAAGCGAGGGCCTTCGCCTTGGACACGCCGGCCGGTACGATCTCCATGCACCAGTAGTCGCCCACCAGGGTGCTGCGCGACAAGATGACGCCGATCCGATCGCCGTATTCCGTCAGCTCCGCCTTCAGTTCATGCATGGACGATCCTCTTCCGGCCACCGCGATCTGCGCCGGGTCCCGGTGCAGCACATGTTCCAGGCCGTCCACCTGTAGGGCCTTGTCCGCATTGGCCTCCAGGTAGCGTTCTCGCCAGCCGTTCGCCGAACGGGGGTGTTCAAACCAGATGTACCGGCTTTCCGGGACCGGTTCATAGACGAGGGGGTCGTGACCGCGCCGCCTGCAGAAATCGACCAGGTCGGCCGCCAGGTCCCTGGGCAGGTTTTGCGCCCGGAGCAACGGACCGTCCAGGTGCTCGAGTATGAGCGCGCCGCTGTGGAAGACCAGCGTCGTGGAGGAAGGCACCTGCTCCGCCGCGGTCCGGCCGGAGTTCAGGCTTCGCCCGGTACAGAGCGCCACGCGCTTCCCGGCCGAGACGGCCCGTTGAAGCGCCTCGCGCGTTACCGGGGAGACCTCGCGGCGCGAGGTCAGCAACGTGCCGTCGATGTCGATGGCGATCAGGTCGTAGGTCATGCCCGCAACTCTTTCAATTCACTTTATGAAGCGCTCGATAGCCCGGGCGACGCCCTCGTCGTCCACCGAAGCCGTGACATGATCCGCCCGGGCGAGGATTTCTGGGGGGCCATTTCCCATGGCCACGCCCAGGCCCGCGACGTCGAGCATTTCCAGGTCGTTCAGGTTGTCCCCCACGGCCATGACCTCGGAGAGCCCGATCCCGAGAAGCCGGGCCAGCCTGCGCAGTCCGTCGCCTTTGGATACGCCGGCCGGCATGACCGTGATGACGTGGTAGCCAGGGTCCCAGGGACTGATTTCGAAGACCACCCCCGTATCAGGCAGCTGTGCCCTGATGTGTGATTCTCTGGACTCGACCCGTTCGTTGCGTTCGGCGACCGTGATGCAGGCAATGTCCTGGCGCAGAAACGCGCAGACGTCGTCCACCCGGTGAACGCGGTCGGCGTTCTGCGCGGCATAGTCTATAAACGCCTGGTTGTCCGGATCGAAGGAGTCATAGTAGAAGTACTGCACTTCGGGCAGGGGGCCGTACACGATGGGATGAAACCCGATGCCGCGAAAGACCCGGACGGCGTCCATCGCAAGATGGCTCGGCAGGTTTCGCAGATACCTGGCGCGACGACCTTGGGCGTCGTAAATCATGGCGCCGTTGTTCAGTACGTAGGGGGCGTTCAACGGCAGATGCCGCACGGCCTCCTCGGCGGAGGGCAGGCTTCGCCCGGTACACACCGTGACGCGGACGCCGCGGCCGGCCGCGTACCGAACGGCGTCGACCGTGGCATCGGACATTTCCCGCCTGCCGTCGAGCAGCGTGCCGTCGATGTCCAGGGCGAGGAGACGATACATGACAGACCCAATTAAAAAACGGAGACTTCTGGAAAGCCTCCGCTTTTCGACGTAAACCTTTACACCCGATGGGCGCTAGTGGACTCGAACCACTGACCTCCACGATGTGAGCGTGGCACTCTAACCGGCTGAGCTAAGCGCCCGGCAAATGGGCCCGCCAGGACTCGAACCTGGGACCGTCCGATTATGAGTCGGATGCTCTAACCAACTGAGCTACAGGCCCATGGTAGACGCCCAGTCAGCATGCCCGACAAGCGGGACCAATATAGGCGAACGGCGGGTCATCGTCAAGCAAAAGATGGGGCGGCATTTCAATCGCCGCGGGCCGACCGCAGCAGGACTTTTTCCTGTTGTTTGAGTTCCATGTAAGTGGCCATGGCGTCGTTCAATTCGCTGCTTCGCCCCCCCGTTTCCATCTGCTTGATCTGTTCCATCAGACGGGCCATACTTTCCTTGAGCCGTTTCTGCTTGATCCGGACGATATGGTCCCGGGCTCTTTGCTCCAGGTGAACGCCGGAGTCCGACGTGTTGATCAGTTCCGTGATTACCCGCGCGGCCTCTTCGTCGTCGATGGTATCGATCAGGCCGGAAAGATCGTAGGAACGCTCGCCGCCCAGTCCGGCGAGACACTGTTCGACGATCCGGCGGTACAGGGGATACTTGAAATCCTGCGGTTCCAGCTGGCCTTCGACGAGTTCGGCGATGGTCCGGTCGCTGAGCATGAGCTGGACCAGGTCCCGTTCCACCCGCTCGTCGCCGTCCCGCGCCGGCGCGGCGTGGGGCGCCTGGCGATCACGCCCCACGGTGCCCGAACCGCCCGGTCCGCCCGAACCGCCCGGTCCGCCCGGTCCGGTCGGACGCCGCAGTTCAGAGGCCAGCAGGCCCTGCAGCGCCGGAAACCGGCGTTCGGCTTCTTCCCGGTACATTTCCCTGTGGACCAGGTTCGCCGTCTTTCGGATCAGGCCGGCCAGCGTCCGGAATACCTCGTCCCGATCGCCCGCTGCCTGGAGATTGGCATGATAGCCCATGAAATCGGCCAGGGAATCGGCCTGTTCGACGAGTTTCATGAACCCGTCCTGCCCGTGTTCCCGCACGTAGGAGTCGGGGTCGTAGTCGTCCGGCAGCCGCACGACGCGGGTCCAGAGCCCGCTTTCCACCAGGGGCTCGATGGCGCGCCAGGTCGCCCGCACGCCGGCCTGGTCCGAATCGTAGACGAGGTACGCCTGCTGCCCGTACCGCGCCAGGAGCCGGGCCTGTTCCCGCGTCAACGCCGTTCCGCACAGGGCGACCACCCCCTGGATCCCCTGTTCATGCAGGCCGAGCAGGTCCATGTACCCTTCCACGACCAGCGCCTGTCCCTGCCGCCGCAACGCGTCCCGGGCCTGGTACAGCCCGTAGAGCACCTGGCTCTTCCGGTAGATGGGGGATTCGGGTGAATTGAGGTACTTGGGCTGGTCCTCGTCGGAAAGCGCTCTCCCGCCGAATCCGACCACGCGGCCGCTCGGCGCCTGGATGGGAAAGATGAGCCGTTTCCGGAAGGCATCGTAGGTACGCTGCTCACCTGTCTTGGCCAATCCGGCCTTGACGAGCCAATCCGCGCCGATGCCCTTTTCCCGGGCGGCGTTCAGCAGGTCGTTCCAGGAGTCGGGCGCGTAGCCGAGTCCGAAGGACTTTATCGTCTCTTCGGACAGCCCGCGCTGTTCGGCGTACCGTCGGACGACGGAATCCCGATCGCTGTTCAGCAGCCGGTCGTGGAAGAACCGGGCGGCGAACCGGGTCACGCGCGCCAGGCTTTCCGCCTCGCTGCCGGCCTCGCGTTCCCCGGGCGTTTCGGGTATGGTGATGTGAAGCCGGCGGGCTATATGGTGGACCGCTTCGACGAACGTGACGTTCTCGTGCTCCATGAGGAAGGTGAACACGCTGCCGCCCTTACCGCATCCGAAACAGTGGAACATCTGGCGTTCCTGGTTGACACTGAAGGAAGGCGTCTTCTCGTCGTGAAACGGACAGAGTCCCAGGTAGTTTTTACCCGATCTGCGCAGCGTGACATAGTCGGACACGACGTCCACGATGTCCGCCTGCGAACGGATCGAATCTACGAGCTCTTCCGGTATCCGCGCCAAGGCGCTCTCCCCGCGTTTGCCGCCGGCCTGGGGCGGGCTTGTTCAAGGTCTTCACACCAGGTCGCACGCCTCGGGCGGCATCCAGTGCGCGTCCTGGTTCTCCCACTTGACGTTGCACCCGATGGGGTTGGTGAGCGCCGTCCGCACGGGACGTCCCGCCGTCACGTCGTCGAGGGCCGCTTCCAGGTCGTTCACCGTGATGCCGTCCGCGTCCCGGGGACTGTCGACGCCGCGGCCGGTGTATACCAGGCTGCGGTCCCGGTCGAAGACGTAGAAGTGAGGGGTCCGCAGGGCGCCGTACGCCCGCGCGGTATCCTGGGACAGGTCGCGCAGGTAGGTCCACGG
Organism: Gemmatimonadota bacterium; assembly: GCA_009841265.1. Taxonomy (NCBI): domain Bacteria; kingdom Pseudomonadati; phylum Gemmatimonadota; species Gemmatimonadota bacterium. Next base: position 248,063 of record VXMB01000014.1, read on the forward strand.
GAAGCGATGGACGTTCATCCGTACGACCATTTGATCGAAGTCGTCGTCGGGATGGGTAACCTCGCTGTTGGAGTTGATCCCGACGAACCGGACGCCTCGGGACGCGAATTTCTCCGCGGAAACGCGCGTCACTTCGTCGGAACCGGTGACGTAGGGACAGTGGTTGCAGGTGAAGAACACCACCAGCGTCTCGGCGGTCGAAAAATCGTCCAGGCTGTAGGTCCTGCCGTCCGTCGCCGGTAGCGAGAACCCCGGCGCGGATTCGCCCAGTTGCAGCGTAAAGGCCATGTTCGTCCCTCCTGTCTCAAGAACATTAACTGAAATCGAATATGGATAGTCCGTCTGCCGCAGTCTGAACCGGCCACCGCGGCGCTACCGCGACGGCAGCGCGCGAACGCGCTCAGTCCTTCATCTCCACGATGGTCACCCCGGTCCCCCCGTCGCGCTGTTCGGCGAAATGGGAAGATTTGACCAGGGGGTGTTGTTGCAGAAACTCCTGGATCGCACTGCTCAGGGCCCCGGTACCCTTACCATGAAGTATACGGATTTCGTTGAGGTCATCAAGGGTGGTCTGGTCGATGTAGCGGTCCACGGCGTCGATGGCCTCCCTGGCGCGGAAGCCCCGCACGTCCAGTTCCGTCAGGGCAGCGCGTGGACGGTCCATCCGTACTTCCACGCGGCCTGCCGGTTTTCCCCGTGACGGCGCGGGGTCGGGTTTATGCAGACGGACCTCGGACCGCCGGGCGGTGATCTCCATCCTGCCGGTCCGGATGCGCAGCCGGTCTCCCAGGTCTTGGATCACGCTCCCCGCCTGTCCAAGCGACGCCACCCACACCTCGTCGCCCGCAGAAATGGCCTCCCGGGCGGGTCCCGCACCGGAGTTCACGGAGGATTCCGCAGTGAGATCCCCGGCGCGTTCCGCAGCGGCGCCCGCATTGTCCGCGATGGCCTCCCCGGCGTCTCCTTCAGCGGAAGTGGCACCGGAATCGATGGAGTCGAGCAGGTGCTGAAGCTGCGCGCGCTGGTCCCCGACGGTCTTGCGAGATGCCTCGACGGCAGCAGCCGCGGCCTGTTCCCTGCGGACCGCGGCCACCGCCTGGTCGATGGCGGCCTGGGCGTCTTTCAGCAGCCGGTCCATCTTCTCCCGGCCGGCAGCGATCGTGTCGCGTTCCTTTTGCCGGTAAGAAGCGATCTGGTCCTCGTAGTTCCGTTTCAGTCCATCCAGTTCGGCGCGCAGCCGGTCTGCCTGCTCCTGCGCGGCGACGAGCAGTTCGTGCTTCCGGTCCACTTCCATGATGACTTCGTCCAGGCGCTTTTCGGCGGTGCCCATGAACCGGGAGGCGCGCTCGAGCACGTCACCGGGCATGCCGAGCCGGCTGCCGATTTCCAGTGCGTAGCTGGCGCCGGGGATGCCCTGTCTGAACTGGTAGGAGGGCGTCAGGGTGTCCACGTCGAAAATCATCGAACCGTTTTCCACCCCCTCGGTCCGGGAGGCGAAAGCCTTGAGCGTATCGAAGTGGGTCGTGGCCGCGGTGACGGTCCCCCGCAAGGTCAGCGATTCCAGGATGGCCATGCCCATGGCCGATCCCGCCGATGGATCCGTGCCGGCGCCCAGCTCGTCGAGGAGCACCAGGGTGCCATCGCCCGCCTCGTCCAGTATGGTCCGGATATGCACCAGGTGGGCCGAGAAGGTACTCAGGTTCGCCTCGATCGACTGCTCGTCCCCGATGTCCGCGAAGATGGTGTCGAACACGGCGATTTCGGTGTCGTCGTCCGCCGGTATGTGCAGTCCGGCCTGGGCCATCATGGTCAGGATGCCGATCGACTTCAGGGCGACCGTCTTGCCGCCCATGTTGGGACCGGTGATCACGAGCGTCTGCGCGCTTTCCCCGACCTCCAGGTTCAGCGGGACGACGGTTTCGCACTGGTCGGACAGCTGAAGGATGGGGTGCCGGGCGTTGCGCAGGACGATGCGTCCGTCGATATTCAACCGAGGCGGCGCGGCCCGGAGGTCGATGGAAAGCACGGCCGCCGCGTGAAAGAAGTCGAGCTGGCCCAGCAGGCCGTACGAAACGGTTATGGCTTCCACCTGCTGGTGTACCTGGTCGGTCAGGGACAGCAGGATGCGCTCGATCTCGCGGCCTTCCGCCACGATCAGTTCGCGCAGCCGGTTGTTGAATTCGACGACGCCGATGGGTTCTATGAATACCGTGGCGCCGCTGGCCGACTGGTCGTGGACCACGCCCTGCACCTGGCCGCGGTGGTCCATGCGTACCGGGACCACGTACCGCCCGTCCCGCATGGTGATGACCGGCTCCTGCAGCGCTCTGGCCCCGGCTTCCGACTGGATGAACCGCTGCAGCCAGTTTCGCGCGCGCTCCCGCATGGTCTGCTGGTCCGCGCGGATTCGCCGCAACCCGGGACTTGCATGGTCACGTATGTTGCCGTCGCCGTCGATGGCCTGCCCGATCGAGTTTTCGATCTCCTGGAAGTCTCCCAGCCCGGCTGTAAGCGACGCGACGTGGGGGGCTGTGGATCGATTATGCAATCTCTGGCCGAATGCCCGCATGCGTCGGCTTACCCGGAGGGTGTCGGCCACGTCGAGAAGGGCCTGGGGCTCCATCCTCGCACCGGCCACGCCGGCCTGTTCCAGGGCCGAACTGATGTCCTTTATGCCTCGCAGGGGAACCGTTTCGGCCCGGTCCAGGAATCCGCGCATCTCGGTGACGGTCTGCAGGTTGTTCCGGATCACGACGACGTCTTTGCCCGGTTCCAGGGACATGGCCCGGCGGTGGCCCGACACGGAGACCGTTCTCTCCGAACACATGGTCCTGACGGCGTCGAATTCCAGTACTTTCAGCGTGTGGGAAGGTATTCCGGATTTCATGTTCAGTCGTTCTCGAATCGTCACCGTCCGGTAAGCAGGTACCGTTCCAATTTCTCCATGACAGGCGGGGAATCGGGAGCGACGCCGTCCATGACGGTATCGATGATCGCCGGTATGATGGACATGGCGTCCGGCGCCAGGGACGACCGATCGAGCTGGGTCTTCGCCGTACCGGAGAAAGGCATGAATGCATAAAGGATCAACAGCAGGCTCGCGATGACGCAGCCGCGCGCGCCGCCGAGCAGCAAGCCGGCCGCGCGGTCGAGCAGGGACTTCGAAGCGCCCCGTAGCGACCGGCCGGCCACGCCGGACACGACGTTGACCAACGCGAGCGACAGGACCAGGCAGGCGAACAGGCTGAACCAGTGCAGCCAGCCGGTGGTAATGCCGGTCAAGCGGCTGAGGAAATCGGACACCAGGCCGAACTGGGTCAGGGATATGACCACCGCCGCGACAACACCCGCCAGGTCGAGCAGGCTCCGTGCCAATCCCTTGCGAAAGCCTGTTGCCGCCTGGAAGAATACGAGTATCCCGATGGCGATATCAATCCAGTTCATGGCATCTAAACACGGAAAGCCTCCCCGGGGATTCGGAGAGGCTTCGAAATCAGGACCGCCGCTGACCGCGATTTTGAGGGCATCATCCGGTCTGCATGGACTGCATGTCCTGCGTGGCCAGGCCGGCCAGGCATTCCCGCACGATGGTGTTGACGAGCCTGCCGTCCGCCCGGCCCTTTACCCGGGGCATGACCGCGCCCATGATCCTGCCCAGGTCTCCCGGTCCCGCGGCGCCGGACTGTTCGATGGCTTCCCGGACCACGGATCTGATTTCTTCATCGGACAGCTGTTCCGGAAGATAGGACGCGAGGATCTCCAGCTCTTCTTCGGCCTGTGCTACCAGGTCCTGCCGATCTCCCTTGACGGCGAATTCCAGCGCTTCTCTCCGGGACTTGATCAGGGAAGTGACCACCTCGACCGCTTCCTCGTCCACCAGTTCGCTCCCCTTGGCGATCTCCCGGTTCTTGATCTGCGCGCGTATCATGCGGACCAGTCCGAGGCGTACGGTCTCCCGGTTCCTGAGTGCCGACTTCATGTCATCCGTCAAACGCTCTTTAAGCGCCATGACCCGCTCCGGTCGATCAGTATCTTTCCTGCTGGAGCCGCTTCTGATTCTTCCGCTTCGCCGCGTTCAGCTTGCGCTTGCGTTTCGCGCTTGGCTTTTCGAAATGCTGATGCTTGCGTATTTCAGACATGATGCCGACTTTCTCGCAAGTCTTGGTAAAACGACGCAGGGCCTTTTCGAACGGTTCTCCTTCCCTGACACGAATACCTGGCATCCTCACACCCCCTCTCATGCCTCTCGAATCGGGTGAACCAAGTCTTACTCTCCGTCTCTATTCAAGCCTATCCAATATGCCACGGACCGGTTGAAAAAGCAAGGAGTTTAATTCGTTCAGTCCCGATATGCGCTCTTCGTCCCGCCCATCGCCGCTCAAGCGGCCAGCTCGGGCATTTTGCGTCCTCCGAGCAGGTGCATGTGGAGGTGGAAAACGGTCTGGCCACCGTCCGGGCCGCAGTTGACGATCAGCCGGAATCCGCCGGCGTCGACGCCGGTTTCCCGGGCGATCCGGTTCGCCGCCGCCGTGAGCCGGCTCATGACTCCGGTCCCGTCGCTGCCCAGGTCGGCGACCGTTTCGATATGCGCCCGCGGCACGACGAGGATATGCACCGGGGCCGCGGGGTTTATGTCCCGGAAGGCCACGACGTGCTCGTCTTCGTAGACGAATTCGGTGGGCAGCGATCCGGCGACGATCCGGCAGAACAGACACTCGGACATGTTATCGTCCTCCATTGCGCCTCGTGCTTGACACGGGGCGGTGACTCCCGTCAGTCTCGGTCACGGGGCGTCCAGCGCCGCCATGAGCAGGGCCAGTCCCGCGATGGCCGCCGTGTCGGACCTCAGGCGCGAACGTCCCAGGGAAACCGTCACCATGCCCGCCTCACGGGCCATGGCGATCTCCTCCCCGGCGAAACCGCCCTCAGGACCGATCATCAGCAGGACGCGTCTTGCCGTCGCGTCGAGGCCCGCCGCGAGGCCCGGGCGCCTTTCCCCTTCCTCTTCCCAGGCGATGAGGGCCAGGTCGTAGGATGACGCGGTCCCCACGACGTCCCCCATGCTCGTGACCGGTTCGATCCGGGGCAACCGGGCGCGCAGCGACTGCTTCATCGCGCTCAGGGCGATGCGCCGCCAGCGGTCCAGCCGCTGACCGGCCGGTCCGCCGGCCGGCCTGCCGCCCGCCACCGTCCGGGCGCTCCGCATGGGAAGGATGGCGGAAACACCCAGTTCCGTCGCCTTCTCGACGACGGTGTCCAGCCGCGTCCCCTTGAGCAGCGACGGTGCGAGCGTGACTTCGGGCGATTCCGTCTCCCGGTCTCTCCGGCGGTCCCGGATCTGGATTTCGATCTCCGGCTTCAAGCTTACGAGCACGCCGTCGTAGATCCAGCCTTCGCCGTCCACGAAATGCACGGCGTCCCCCGGCTTCTTCCGCAATGAGCGGACCAGGTGATGCTGTTCGTCCTTGTCGGTAACGAAGGCCGAATTTCCCGTGATCCGTTCCGGGGGCACGTAGCTGAATTCCATCAATTCCGCCGATCATGGATTGCTGCCCGGCCGGTTGCCGGGATCGCCGCGCCGGCCCACCAGACGCCCTGGGTCTCCCGCTCGATCAGCGAAAATCCTTCGCCGGCCAGCGAAGCTTCGAATGACCCGGCTTCCTCGATGAGCAGTCCGGACAGGATCAGTTCGCCACCGGGGTGAAGGTGGGCTGCGAAACCGGGAAGCATGGCAGTCAGGCTGGCCGCGCTGATGTTGGAGACCACGACCCGGTAACGGCCGCTCACCGCGGGATGTTCCAAGCGACCGGCATGGAGGTCGACCCGGCCGGACACCCCGTTCAGCCGGGCGTTCTCCCGCGCGTTTCCGATGGTCTCGGGATCGATATCGATTCCCGTCGTCCGGGAAGCGCCCAGGAGGACCGCGGCGATGGAGAGCACGCCGGAACCCGATCCCACATCAAGCACCCGGTCTCCCGGCCTGATCCGCTTTTCGAGTTGCCGCAGGCACAGTTGCGTGGTTTCGTGGCCGCCCGTGCCGAACCCGGTGCCCGGGTTGATCCGCACCACGAGCGAGCGATTGGACCGGGGCACGTCGGACCAGGGCGGGGCGACCATGAGCCCTTCCGAGACCCGGACGGGCCCCACCTGCGCTTTCCATTTCCCGGACCAGTCGTCTTCGGAAACCCTGCGCGTGGAGATCCGGCAAGGACCTTCCGCCAGGCCCAGGTTGCGAAGTTCCTCCCACAGGCGGGCGACCCGGTGGAGCTTCTCGTCCACTCCGGGCAGATCGGGCCAGAAGCCCGTTACGCGATCGGATGCGCCGGTACTTCCGCCCCCGGATTGCTGGACCCCGCTGGACCCCAGTTCCCAGAACGCGTTGACGATCGCTTCTTCGGTTTCGGGCGAGACGGCTATGGTGACTTCAACCCAGTGGCGCATAGGCGAGGATCGGGCGGACGCGGGTCGGAGTTCGAGTTTCCGCGGCGGCTTTAGTCGCCGAACAGCTCGTCCCGGATCCGGTTGAGGAATCCCCGGTCGTTTTCCGGTGTCTTCCCGCTGTGCAGGCGGGACAACTCCTGGTACAGTTCCTTTTCCCGGCCGGTGAGTTCCGTGGGCGTCCACACGATGACCTTTACGAGCTGGTCGCCCTGGCCGTACCCGTTGAGATGGGGCATGCCCTTGCCCCGCAGCCGGAACACCTTGCCGAACTGGGTACCGGGGGGGATGGTAAGACGGACTTTGCCCGAGAGGGTCGGGACTTCGACCTGATCGCCCAGGGCCGCCTGGCTGAAACTGAGCGGCATGACGTAGATGACGTCGTCTTCCTGCCGTTCGAAGTACTCGTGGGGCTCCTGTTCGATGACGACGAGCACGTCGCCCGCCGGTCCGCCGCGGATCCCCGCGTGGCCCTGGCCCTGGAGTCGCATGTAGTTCCCGTCGCCGGCGCCGGTCGGGATATCCACCTTGACCGTAACCGTCTTCACCTGCCTGCCCTGCCCCTGGCACGCGCTGCAGGGCCGGTCGATGGTCTTCCCCTGCCCCTGGCAGTTCGGGCAGGTCGTCACGTTCATCACGACGCCGAACAGGGAGGACGCACGTTGCTGCACCTGGCCCTGACCGTGGCAGGTGGGACAGATCCGCACGCCGTCCCGGTCGGCGGCGCCGACGCCCTCGCAGCTGTCGCAGGGCACGTAACGCTTGATGCGAATCGTCTTGCTGACGCCCTGGGCCAGTTCCTCCAGGGTCAGCTTGAGGTTCACCCGCAGATCCTCGCCGCGGTTGCTTGCCCTCCCACGGGTCCGCCCGCCGAAGAGGTCGCCGAATATGCCGCCTCCGAACAGGTTCCCCAGGATGTCCTCGAAGTCTCCGGCGTGGGAAAAGTCCGTCCACTGGAAGCCGCCCGAACCGAAGTCGCTGGCCACGCCCTGGTGGCCGAACCGGTCGTACCGCGTGCGCTTGTCCGGATCGCTGAGCACCTCGTAGGCTTCGGCGGCCGTTTTGAATTTCTCTTCCGCCGCCTTGTCGTCCGGGTTCCGGTCCGGATGATACTGCATGGCCAGCTTCCGGTACGCCTTCTTGATTTCGTCCTCGGATGCCGAGCGCGCCACGCCCAGGGTATCGTAGTAGTCCTGTTTATTCATCTTACAATAGGATCCCGACGTCTAACTGCCGTCCTGGTTCTCCGTTTCCGCCTTGTCCGTCTGGTCCGTCTGGTCTGTCTGGTCTGTCTGGTCTGTCTGGTCTGCCTGGCCCGGTGATATCGCCGGTGCGCGTGTTACGATGACCTTGGCCGCCCGCAGGACCTTTTCATTAAGCGTGTAGCCCCTTTCGACCACGTTGATCACCGTGTCGGCCGGGTGTTCTTCGTTTTCTACGGCCATGACGGCTTCGTGCCGCGTGGGATCGAAGGGCGTTCCCTCGGCGGCGATCTCCTTCATCCCCGCCTTCTCCAGTTTCTCCAGGAATTGCTGCCGGATCATCTCGAAACCCTGGGCGAAGGACCGGGTCTCGTCGGAGGTCTGCGGAGCCTGTAGAGCCCTTTCGATGTTGTCGAGGATGGGCAGCAGCTCGGTGATCAGCGATTCACCCGCGTTCTTTACCAGCGTGGTGAACTCGCGGCCGGTCCGTTTCTTGTAGTTGTCGAACTCGGCGGCCAGGCGTACCAGGCGGTCCTTGTAAAGCAGGACCTCCTCGGCCAGTCTGGTCTGTTCATCTTCCTCCGCATCGACCGCAGCCCCATCCGATAGCTCCCCGGAGTCCGTTTCAGCGCCGGACGCGGCCCCGCCGGACTGATCCTTCGCCCCGGCCGCCGGTCCGTTACCCGGTTCGGCGCCATGGTCCGGTCCGGCCGCGGAATCGGCCCCGGCCTCGGAATCCTCTCCGGCCTCCGGGTCGTTATCCTCCGTCGTGGTCCCGGTCACTTCGGCTGCGTCACCGGGCGACGCCGAAGACTCGATTGCTGCTTCCTCTTCCTTGCCCATAGACACTTCAAACCTCCTGTCACTACGCCGGAATTCAGCACGGACGACCGTTTTCCGTTCAGTCCGTTCAGTCCGTTCTACCGCTTTTGCCCGTTCTGCAATGTCCGCCCGTTTCGCCAGGTAACGCCCGGACGCGACCGGCATATCAAAACGAAGCGGGCGTGATCGCTCACGTCCGCTGGTAAACCGGTTCGGTTCGAAAACCCCTGGGACTCAAGCGAATTTCGTATTCAGGTACCTCGCCGTGTAGCCGACGACGGACATCAGCCGCGCGTAGGGCATGCGCGTCGGGCCGATCACCCCGATAACGCCCGTCATGTCGCCGATTCTGTAAGTTGAAGTCACCACGCTGCACGAGGTTACTTCACGCTGCCCGTTCTCGCGTCCAATGGTGACGGCGATCCGGTTGTCGTGATGGCGCTCGCTCAGCCAGTGTGCCACCGTCCGCTTGTGCTCGAGAAACTGCAGCAGCGACGAAAGCTTCGTGTAGTCCGTCACGAACTCCGGCTGCGACACGATATAGGTCGTGCCGCCGATATGGGTTTTCTCGTTTTCCTCGAAATCGAAGAGATATTCGCTGTACTGGATGAACAGCTGCACGATCTTCCGCCTGGACTGCGGCGCGTCTTCCAGGCGTTCATCGAGCTGGCCCCGGATCTCCCTGAGGGAACAGCCGGACAGACGCTCGTTCAGGAACCAGCTCGCGCTGTCTAACCGGTCTTTGGGGATATCGGCATCGAGTTCGGCAACGATGCTCCTGACCATTCCGGAAGCCAGGGTCAGCACCAGCAGCACCTTGCGGCGGGCGACCGGGATCAACTCCACCCGTTCGAGCCTGCCGTCGTACAGTTTCGGCGCCAGCGCCACGCCGACTTCCCGGCATACGAGGCCGAGAATCTGCGCGGTATGGCTCAACAGCTCCTGCACGCTGAGCCAGTCGTTCTCCAGTTCGAGATGGATCCGCTCCCGGTCCCGCCTGTTGATGGGCCGCATGCGAAGGAGGGCGTCCACGTAGTACCGGTAACCCTTGTCCGTCGGCACCCCTCCGGCGGAGGGATGAGGACGGGTGATGTAGCCCGCGTCCTCGAGATTCACCATGGTATTGCGCACCGTCGCCGGACTGACGTCGAGCGGGCCCTGGCTGGCGATCGAACGGGAACCGACGGGCTGGCCCGTGGACACGTGGTGTTCCACCAGGTTCCGCAGTATGTCCTTGTCCCGGTCGGTCTGAAGGGTATATGCCATTTCGATCCTGCAGTCAGCATGGTCTGAAAGGAGGACGGTCAAGGGCCGGCTGCGGAAGCGGCGAAGCCCGCAAAAAACTGATTCTTTATTTACGAATCGCACCGGTCGATGTCAAGCGAAAAGCGGGGCGGAAAGGACGCCTTTCCCCCGGGTACGCAATGACTTTTACTTGACTGCGGTGGGCGCCTCGGCTATATTTTCGCAACATGTCTCCGGCAATGAAAACCCTCGCCGGGTTCCGTCCGTCGACCCGGTTGCGCTGGGCGCCGCAAGGCGGGGTAAGACGCGCCGGTAGCAGGCGGGAACGCGCCGCGGCCCGATGCGGGAGTTTGCCATGCTGAGTTCGAAAGTGAAGACATGGTACGTGAACATGCTGGGCCCCTTCGTCCGTACGTCGGTGCGATTCGGGATACATCCCAACGCGCTGACCATGATCGGCTTCGGGATCACCCTGGTCTCGGCCTGTCTCTTCGGACTCGGTGCTTTCAGGTGGGCGGGACTGGTCATGTTCATCGGCGGCAGCTGCGACGTGCTGGACGGGCATCTCGCCCGGGAGACGGGCACCCGGAGCACCTTCGGGGCGCTCCTCGATTCCACGCTGGACCGCTACGCTGAGATCGCCGTATTCATCGGCATCATCGCCTTCTATCTATTCAACGCGGCAGACAGCGCGTTGAACGCCTACTGGGTGCTGGCGTCCGTGATGGCGATCAGCGGCTCCCTGATGGTCAGTTACGTCCGCGCACGCGCGGAGGGACTCGGCCAGGAATGCACCGTGGGACTCATGCAGCGGCCGGAACGGATCGTCTGTCTCGGGCTGGGCGCGCTGCTCGGGGAAACGTACCTGCCCGTCGCACTGGTCCTGATTGCCGTGGTGTCGAACTACACGGCCATCACCCGCCTGTTCCACATACGCAGGACATCGAAGGGTTGAGGAAGGTTCCGGGATCCGGGAAATCCCCGGTGCTAGGGAAAACGGGAAGGCGGACCGTCGTTCGTTGACGCGGTCCCCAATGCGAAGCGTGACGGCTTAACGTCACAGGAGTTGGGTTCATGTGGGCTAAAAACAGGAAAATCACCCTGGCCTTGCTGGTATTCATCGGTCTGCTGGGTGCCGTATGGGTTATCAGGCACGACCGGGCGCAGGCGATCGGCGATCAGCAGTACGACCTGAAACTGCTGCAGCAGGTCGTGGACCGCATCCGCGCCAAGTACGTGGACGACCTGAACGAGGGAGAAGCGATCGACGCGGCCATCCGCGGCATGCTCGGCACGCTCGATCCCTACACGGAGTTCCTGCCGAAAAAGCAGAGCGACGAGATGAAAATGATGCAGATCCAGGGGAAGTACGGTGGATTGGGCATCAGGATCCAGAAGCAGGAGAACGCTCTGGTCGTCGTCGCGCTGTTTGACGACACGCCGGCATTCGACGTCGGCCTGCAGACCGGCGACCGCATCGTGCGGATCGAGGAAGCGTCCACGGCCGACATCGACGTGTCGCAGGCGGCGGACCTCCTCCGGGGAAGTCCCGGGACATCCGTGAAGATCTCGGTCAGCAGGGAAGGCGAGGACGCGTTCATCGACTTCACGGTGACGCGGGCCATCATCACCATACCCGTGGTACCTTACGTGGGCATGCTGGAAGGCGATACCGGCTACATCAAGCTTAACCAGTTTACCGAAGACGCCTCCATACAGGTGGAACAGGCCTTGAAGCGGCTTCAGGCGCAAGGCGCCGGCGGGTATCTGCTGGACCTGCGGGGCAACCCGGGGGGCTTGCTGGAGCAGGCCGTGGACGTAGCCGGGAAGTTCCTGCCGGAGGACCGTCTCATCGTGTACACGATGGGCAGGCCCGGTTCGGATCAGCGGTCGTACCACGCGCCGGAATCCTACACGCTGGAGGACGCGCCGCTGGTGGTGCTCGTCGACCGGTTCAGCGCCAGCGCGTCCGAGATCGTCGCCGGAGCGATACAGGACTGGGACCGCGGCGTCGTGGCCGGCCAGCCGACCTTCGGCAAGGCTTCGGTGCAGCAGATATTCCCCATGAACCAGGGGACGGCCCTGAAGATCACGACGGCGAGGTACTACACGCCGAGCGGCAGGCTCATCCAGAAGACCGGGGAGCGTACGGACGACAGCTTCGCGTCAAATTCCGTGCCGGGTGGTACGGACGGGTCCGACAGGACTTCGTACGAGACGAGAATCGGGCGGACCGTCTACGGAGGCGGCGGTATCGCGCCGGACGTAGAGATCGAGGTCCCGGCATACCCCAACCTGATCCGCGCCCTGAACAACCAGAGCATGTTCATCAAGTTCGCCATCCACTACGTGTCGAACAACCCCGAAGCGGACCAGGCGACTTTCGACGTCACGGACGAGATGATAGACGCCTTTCGCCGGTTCGTCGAGACGCGGTCCTTCACCTACACCTCCGTGGCGGAACAGTCGCTCGACGAACTGGAAGAGATCGTCCGGGACCGCGTGCCGGCCGACGACGTGATGGCATCGCTCGCCGACCTGCGGGGCAAACTGAACCGTCAGCGCGAGTTGGAGTACTCCAGGCACCGGGCCCTGCTCGTGGCCCGCATCGGTACGGAGATCAGCGCGAAACTCTGGGGTACGGCGGGCCGTTATGCCTTCGCCGCCAGGCACGACCCCCAGATCAGGGCGTCCCTGGAGATCCTGAATGACGAACGGGAATACCGGAAGCTGCTCGGTGACGATCCCGCGGAATAGTGGCGGCGGCAAGCCGCCGGCAGAGACCCGGGCATCGAGGTACGCGGGCTTCGCGAGGGTGGCGGAACTGGTATACGTGCTGGATTTAGGATCCAGTGGGGCAACCCATGGGGGTTCGACTCCCCCCCCTCGCATCTTGCCCCGGGTTTTGTCACAGGCCCCGGATCCCGGGCGCTTTTCCGTTGACACACCACCCCCTCCACGGTTAATTACGACGGCTTTACGAACGGCGGCCGCGCCGCTTCTGGTCCGCGGCCCGTCTACGCAGCGCCGCCCGGTCGACCCGTTCCAGCCCGGTCAGCCCGTTCCAGCCCGGTCAGCCCGGTTCAGATCGGTCCGGCCCGGACAGGCAGGCAAGCGAGCGAGGCGAAGGGAGCGATTGGCTTGAACTATACGGTTTCCGAACCCAAACCCTGGAAACGCGTCTTTGAGATCGAAGTGCCCTCCGACGCGATTCAATCCGAACTGAACGAGGCCTACGCGCGTTACAGTAGAGAGGTGCGCCTTCCCGGGTTCCGCCGGGGCAAGGTACCCTTGAGCGTGCTCAAGGCGCAACTCGGCAATGAAATCCGCGCGGAAGTGCTGGAAAAGAAGATCCCGGAGTATCTGAACAGCGCCCACGAGCGCGCGGAGATCAAGCCCATCAGCCAACCCGTGATCGAAGAGATCGAATTCGACGAGGGGCAGGACCTGAAACTTCGGGCAAGCGTGGAAGTCAAGCCCGCCATCGAACTGAAACAGTATAAGGAACTGCGGGTGACCCGGCGGACCGTGAACGCGACGGATGAGGACGTGGACGAGCGGCTCGAGAGGTTGCGGGAACGCTACGCCAGCGTGGTACGGATCGACGGGGAAGCGGAGAAGGATCACTTCATCCGTGCCGATATTCAGCACGCCGATGCCAGCGGAGTGCCGATCATCGGACGCAAGGAAGAGAACCAGTTCTTCCAGGTCGGTTCGGGACGGCTGGGCGAGGGGTTCGATACCCAGCTGGCCGGAGTCGGGGCCGATGAGGACCGGACCGTGAAGACCACGTTGCCGTCCGATTACTCCGACGAAAACCTGGCGGGCCAGGAGGCCTGTTTCATCGTGCACGTACACGAAGTACTGGAAAGGCAGTTGCCGGAAGCGGACGACGATTTCGCCGTGGACATCGGCATGGAGAGCCTGGACGCCCTGAAGCAGTCTGTCCGCGAGGAAATCGAACGGGAACCGGACCTGGAACTGCGCAGGGACCTGGTCACGCAGATCGTGGACGCCCACGAATTCGAAGTGCCCGAATCCATGATGACGGCCTTTCTCGACCAGGTCGTAGCCGACGCGCGCCGGTCGACGCGGGGCAGGGACGAAGTCGACGAGAACGCCATACGCCAGGAGTACCGCCCGGTGGCGAACGGCCAGATCATGCGCCACCTCATCCTGGACGCCATCGCGGAGCAGGAAGAGCTGGCGGTGGACCAGGAGGAGCTGGACGAGCGGCTGGAGGCTGTCGCGGCAAGGGGACAGGCCTCGGTCGACCAGGTCCGCAGGCTCTTCCGGGAGAACGGGAGGCTGGACCGCATCGAAGCGGATCTGAGGGAAGAGAAAGTCGTTGAATTCCTCGTGGAGCACGCCGACATACAAACGGAGTAGAAGGAGCGCATCATGTTAGTGCCGATGGTGATTGAACAGACGGGCCGCGGGGAACGGGCCTACGACATCTACTCTCTGCTGCTGAAGAACCGCATCGTCTTCATCGGCATGCCGATCGACGACACCATCGCGAACCTGGTGATCGCCCAGTTGCTCTACCTCCAGTACGAAGACGCCGAAAAGGACATCAAGCTGTACATCAACAGCCCCGGCGGCAGCATCACCGCGGGACTCGCCATTTACGACACCATGCAGTTCATCCAGCCCGACGTGGAGACCTACTGCCTGGGCATGGCCGCGAGCATGGGCGCCTTCCTCCTCACGGCGGGCGGGAGCGGCAAACGTTACGCCCTGCCCTATTCGCGCATTCTGATCCACCAGCCTTCCATTCCCCACATGGCCGGCACGGCCAAGGACATCGAGATCCAGGCCGAGGAAATGCTGCGCATGAAGCGTACCATGAACGAGATCATGGCCCACCATACCGGACAATCGGTGGACAAGATCGAAGCGGATACGGACCGGGACTTCTGGATGTCGCCGGAACAGGCCGTGGAATACGGGCTGGTGGACCACGTGGTCGAAACCGCCGCTTCCAAAGCTATCGCCGAGTCGCTGAACGGCAAAACCGCCTAGGATCGGATCATGAAGAAGCGATCGACACCGCGGGACCTGCGCTGCTCCTTCTGCAACCGGAACGCCGACGAGGTGGAACGCCTCATCACGGGTCCGAACGTATACATCTGCAACGAGTGCATCCTGATGTGCAACGGGATCCTCGAGGAGGAGATGAGCCGCAGCACCCTGTCGACGGTCGAGCATCTGCCGCTGCCCACGGAGATCAAGGAGGCCCTCGACGAATACGTCATCGGCCAGGAACAGGCCAAGAAGGTGCTTTCCGTGGCCGTGTACAATCACTACAAGCGAATACAGCACGGCGCCGCCCAGACCGCCCAGACCGCCCAGGCCGGCCAGGACGACGTGGAGCTCGAGAAGAGCAACATCCTGCTGATCGGTCCCACCGGCACCGGCAAGACGCTTCTGGCCCAGACCCTGGCGAAGATGCTTCACGTGCCCTTTTGCATCGCGGACGCCACGGTGCTCACGGAAGCCGGATACGTGGGCGAAGACGTGGAGAGCGTCCTGGTCCGGCTGCTCCAGGCCGCCGATTACGACGTGCCGAAAGCCGAAAGCGGCATCGTCTACATCGACGAAGTCGACAAGGTGGCGCGCAAGTCGGCCAACCCCTCCATCACCCGCGACGTGTCGGGAGAAGGGGTGCAGCAGTCCCTGCTCAAAATGCTGGAGGGCACCATCGCCAACGTGCCCCCGAAGGGCGGCCGGAAACACCCCGAACAGAACTTCGTCCAGATCAACACCAGGAACATCCTCTTCATATGCGGCGGCGCCTTCGACGACCTCGACCAGATCATCGAGCGGCGGACCGCGGAAGGGACCATCGGATTCGGCGGCGTATCGAAGCATTCCGCGAGCCGCAATACGAGCGAACTCCTCGCCCGGGTCGAACCGGACGACCTGCTGCAGTACGGCCTCATCCCGGAGATCATCGGCCGGCTGCCGGTGATCGCCACATTGGGCGAACTCGACGCCGACGCCCTCATGGAAATCCTCCTCAAGCCAAAAAACGCCCTCGTGAAGCAATACCAGCGGCTGCTCGAAATGGAAGACGTCAAGCTGACCTTCACGGACGAGTCGCTTCAGGCGGTGGTGAACGAGGCGATGGACAAGAAGACGGGCGCGCGTTCGCTGCGGTCCATCCTCGAGGAAGTGATGCTGGACGTGATGTTCAACGCGCCGACGCAGGAAGACCTGAGCGAAGTGATCGTCACCGGGGAGACCGTCACGGATAAATCGCCGCCCGTTTACGTTCAGGGCAAGGAAAGCAAGCAAAGCGCCTGATCCCCCACCCCGTGGCATCAACGGTTTCCCATGATCACCCTGAAACGCAACGAACCCATCACATTCGACGACAAGCTGCCGCTCATCCCCCTCCGTGAAGTGGTCGTGTTCCCCTACATGGAATACCCCCTCATCATTGCGCGGGACGCTTCCATCAAGGCCCTAGAGCACGGGGTCAACAACGACAGGCTGCTCTTCCTGACCGCCCAGCGGAACCCGGATATCGAGCAGCCCGCGAAAGAGGACGTGCACCGGACCGGCATCGTGGCCCGCATCCTGCAGGTGGTGAAACTGCCCAACGGCCTGATCCGCGTGCTCGTCGAGGGGATCGTCCGCGCGCGGATCGTACGGTTCCTGTCCACGGACCCGTACATGCGGGTGAAGATCACCCTGGTGGAGGAGGCGGGGGACACCGAGGCGGAGGTGCAGGCGAGACTGCGGACCGTCGTGGACCAGTTCACGGAGTACATCAAGCTGAACCAGCAGGCGCCCGACGAGATCCTGCTGTCCCTGCAGAACATGGACGACGCCCAGCGCCTGGTGGATACGATGTCGGCCTTCATCCAGCAGAGCCCCCAGGTCAAGCAACGGCTCATCGAAGCGCCGTCGATCATCGAGCAGCTCGATGAGCTGGCGGCCCTCCTGGCCACGGAACTGGAGATCCTGGAGATCAAGAACCAGCTCGACGGGGAAGTCCGGGACCGCATAACCAAGTCGCAGCGGGAATTCTTTCTCCAGGAACAGATGCGCGTGATCAAACAGGAACTGGGCGAACTGGAGGACCTGCCGGAGAACCCGGACGGCCTGGCCCAGCAGATCGCGGACGCGAAGATGCCCAAGGAAGCCCACGAAAAGGCCATGAACGAGCTGGAGAAGCTCCAGCAGATGCACCCGACTTCACCCGAAGCGACGGTGATCCGGAACTACCTGGAATGGCTCGTCGAGGTCCCGTGGAGGAAACGCACACGGGACAGCCGGGACATCGCCCGGGTGGCGTCCGTGCTCGACGCCGATCACTACGGGCTGGAAAAACCCAAGGAACACATCCTCGAGTACCTGTCGGTCATCCAGTTGACGCGGCACCTTAAGGGACCGATCCTGTGCCTGGTCGGCCCGCCCGGCGTGGGCAAGACCTCCCTCGGCCGTTCGGTCGCGCGCGCCATGGGCCGCAAGTTCGTCCGTATGTCCCTCGGCGGCGTGCACGACGAGGCGGAGATCAGGGGGCATCGCCGGACCTACATCGGTTCCATGCCCGGACGCATCATTCAGGCGATGCGCCGAGCCAAGTCGGTCAATCCCGTCATCCTGCTCGACGAGGTGGACAAACTCGGCCGGGACGTGCGCGGCGACCCCGCGTCGGCCCTGCTCGAGGTGCTGGACCCCGAACAGAACAGTGCCTTCAACGACCACTACCTGGAAGTGGACTACGACCTGTCCCGGGTACTGTTCATCACGACGGCCAACACCACCGAGACCATCCCCCCGGCACTGAACGACCGCATGGAGATCCTCGAGCTGCCCGGTTATCTCGAAACGCAGAAACTGGCCATCGCGAAGGAGTTCCTCGTGCCGAAGCAGATCGAGGCCCACGGACTGAAGAAGGAACGCGTCACGTTCAGGAAGGACGCCCTGCTGGCCATCATCCGGGAATACACCCGCGAGGCCGGCGTCCGGGGACTTGAACGCCACATCGCCGCGGTCTGCCGCAAGCTGGCCCGCAAGGTGGTGGAAGGAAGGTCCGGCAAGCGGATGCAGGTTACGCGCAATCAGCTTTCAGGCTACCTCGGCGTTCCGCGCTACCTGGACTCCGAAGTGGTGAAACAGGACTCGGTGGGGATCGCCACGGGGCTTGCGTGGACGCAGTCGGGCGGCGACATCCTCACCATCGAGGTCAGTGTACTGAACCGCCGCGGCGCCGGGAGACTGACGCTGACGGGCCAGTTGGGGGAAGTGATGCAGGAGTCGGCCCACGCGGCGCTCACCTACGCCCGGTCCAGGGCGGCCTCGCTGGGACTCGAGCCGGATTTCTACAAGAACGTCGAGATCCACGTGCACATGCCCGAAGGCGCCATCCCCAAGGACGGACCGTCCGCGGGCATCACGATCGCGACGGCACTCTGTTCGGCCCTGACCGGCGTGCCGGTCCGGTGCGACATCGCCATGACGGGCGAGATCACGCTCCGGGGGAACGTCCTGCCCATCGGCGGACTGAACGAGAAACTGATCGCCGCGCTCCGGGCCGGCATCAAGGAAGTGGCGATTCCGCTCCGAAACCGGAAGGACCTGGTGGACGTGCCGCCCGAGGTGAAGGACGGGATCGAAATCATCCCCGTATCGACCATGGACGAAGTCCTGAAACGGACCATGGGCATGACGGTCGTAGAATCCCGCGTGCCCGCCCTGCTTCCCGCCCAGTCCGTCACTCAGCCGTCCATCAAGCCGGTCTAGCGTTCAGCGGCCCGCCTGGTCCGCCTGGTCCGCCTGGGTTGCCCGGTCGGCCTGGTCCGCCTGGGTTGCCCTCACTCCGGCTCGGCCTGGCCAGCCCGGCCGCCTGGTCAACGCGCCGCTGCCTCCAGATCGGACACCAGTTCGCTACCGCCTTCGATCTCCAGCGTTCTCCGCGTTCCCGCACCGATTTCGATGTGGACCGTTACCGCGTCGGACGGCATGATCCCCGGGAACTTGTCTCCCCATTCGACCAGGCAGACGCACGCGTCCAGGTATTCGTCGAAGCCGAGGTCCAGCACCGATTCCGGGTCGTCCAGGCGGTAGAGATCGAAATGTGCCACGGGGACCCGGCCAGGCTGACCAAGCTGACCGACGTATTCGTTCACGAGGGTGAAGGTGGGACTCGTGACCGGTTCCGCGACGCCGAGGCCCGCGCAGATCCCCTGGATGAAACAGGTCTTCCCCGCGCCCAGGTTACCGGACACCCGCACCGTGTCCCCCGGCGCCAGCCACGCCGCCAGCCGTCTCCCGACCCGCGCGGTCTGCCCGGGGCCGTCCGTGTCGAAACGGCGCCGCTCGGACCGGGCCTGCGCGTCCCCATGTATCGAAACGTTCAACCGATTTCCTTCAATCCCCCCATGTAGGGGATCAGCACCTCCGGGATGCGGATGCTGCCGCGCCCGGTCTGGTAGTGCTCCAGCACCGCGATGAGGGTCCGCGCCATGCCCATGCCCGATCCGTTCAGGGTATGCACGAACTGGCTCTTCCCGTCCTTGTTCCGGTACCGGATTCCGCTTCTCCGCGCCTGGAAGTCCTCGAAATTGCTGCAGGAAGAGACCTCCAGCCACCGGTCTACCCCGGGCGCCCAGGCTTCCAGGTCATAGCACTTGGCCGCCGCGAAACTCAGGTCGCCCGTGCTCAGCGAAACCACGCGGTACGGGATATTCAGCAACTGCAGCACTTCCTCCGCGTCGTTCACCAGCGTCTCCAGTTCATCGTAGGAGGTCTCGGGACGGACGAATTTGACCATCTCCACCTTGTCGAACTGGTGCACCCGGATCAGGCCGCGGGTCTCCCGCCCGTAGGAACCGGCCTCGCGGCGGAAGCAGGGGCTGTAGGCCGTGTAGTAGATGGGCAGGTCGTCCTCGGAGAGGATTTCGTCGCGGTGCATGTTGGTCACCGGGACTTCCGCCGTGGGAATGAGGAACAGGTCGTCCAGGTCGGTCCGGTACATGTCCTCTTCCATCTTCGGCAGCTGGCCCGTACCGAACATGCTCTGGCGGTTTACGATGTAGGGCGGAATGACTTCCGTGTACCCATGCTTCTGGATGTGGAGGTCGAGCATGAACTGGATCAGCGCGCGCTGCAGCCGCGCGCCCTCGCCCTTGAAGAGGACGAAGTGGCTGCCCGATATCTTGCCCGCCCTTTGAAAGTCGATGATGTCGAGCGCTTCTCCGAGGTCCCAGTGGGCCTTGCGTTCGAATTCCACCTCGGGCGTGGATCCCCAACGGCGCACCTCCACATTGGCGCTTTCGTCGGCGCCGACCGGCACCGAGGGATGGGGTATGTTGGGCAGGCGCTCGAGCACGGACTGCAGGCTGTCCTGGAGTTCGGCCAGATCGGTGTCGATACCCTTGATGCGCGCGGACACCTCCCGCATCTCCTCGATCCGGGCGGATGCGTCTTCACCGCCGCGTTTCATCGAGGCGATTTCGTCGGACACGGTGTTCCGCCGCTGCTTGAGCGACTCGCTCGCCTGCAGCAGTTCCCGACGCCGGGCATCCAGGTCGAGGAACCCGTCGACGTCGACCCGCTCGTTCTTGTTCGCCGCCGCCTGTTTAACCACGTCGGGGTTATTCCTGACGAATCGCTGGTCTAACATGATCCCTCCGCTACCGGGCGCCTGTCGGGTGGGCTGCTGCCCAAGCGCCTGTCGGGTGGGCCGCTGCCCGGGTATTCATTGTTGTCTTGCCGCGGTAAATCACGGTAAAATAGGAACAGGCCTCCGCGCCCGGCAAGCAGAAACGAAGCGGCGGCGCCGATTCGCTCCCGTCAGATCATCACGGTCGCGCCGCAGGACGCGCCGGACGAACCGCCGGACGCCCCGGCCGGCCCGTTCAGCGGTTCCTGTACTCCAGCATGCCCCAGTGGCAAAGGGCGAAGTCGTATTTTACCGGGTCTTCCGGGTCGAACCTGCTCAACGCCCGCGTGACCTCCTCGGCCATCTTCCAGTCCGCCTGCTTCCGGGACGTAAGGCCCAGCCGCCTTGAGATCCGCGCCACGTGGGTGTCGATCGGCATCACCAGGCGGGCGGGAAGTATACGCGGCCAGAGGCCCAGGTCCGGGGCTTCCTGCCGGACCATCCACCGGACGTAGAGGTTCATCCGCTTGCAGGCGCTTCCCGAAACCGGGGAGGGCAACAGGTAGCGGAACCCCGTTTTCGTCCCGTGCCGCTCCCCGGGGCGGATCTCCCGCGCGAATCCGAGCAGCGTATCGGTGAAATGGGCAAGCGCGGGACCCGTGTGGGCATCCGACTGGCGGTGGCCCGCGGCGAAGAGCGCGCCGAGGGAGCCGTACCGCCGCAGTGCCTTCCCCATGACGGCGGCCAGCATCGACAGGTCCCGTCCCCGCGTCCAACGGTATACGAATCCGTCGAATCGTCCGCCGTCCCGCCCGAGGTCGAATCCCATGACGAAGTCCCAGGGCGCGTCTCCCATCCTCCGCAACGCCTCGCCGGCCGCGGCCGTGATCGTTTCGGCCCGGCCGTAGGCCAGCGAAGCCGCGACCAGCCCGGCGATCTCCTGGTCTTCCGGACCTTCGAAGCGTCTCACCACTTCGAGCGGATCGGGCGAGATCATGGAAGGATCGAAGGAACGATACAGGTCATCCAGCCGGTTTCCGATCGCGGTCCAATCGATACGCGTCATGGGGAAATGTCCGTGTTGCGGGCCAGGTTTAAAAGCCAGGGTCCGGTCAGGAGATGGCGTATGCGGCTTGACTTGAACCGATTTGACTTGAATATATCCGTATGTTGCAATTCCCGTAACCCGATTCGTGCCGGTTCCGTACCAGTCCTGCACTGGGCCTGCACCGGTCCTGCAGAGGACGGCCGCGGTCCGGCGGCGAGGCGCCCCCATGAACCCCGAGCAGTTGATTCAGCAAATAGACCGAGGCCGGATCGAAGCGGTATACTTCTTCTCCGGCGACGAGGCGTACCGGAAGGAAGAGGCCGTGGATACGCTGGTCGCCCGTGTCGTCGAGCCGGGGACGGAGGCGTTCTGCGTGGACGTGCTTCGCGGCGACGAAAGCGACGCAGCGGCGATATTGACCTCTGCCTCCCTCGTGCCCATGATGGCCGACCGCAGGGTGGTCGTCGTCAGGGATTTCCACAAGTTGCCGCAAAAGGACCGGGAAGCCGTGGCCGACTACGCGGAGCGACCCGCGCCGAGTACGGTCCTGGTGCTCGAGGCGCCCAGGGTGAACCTGAAGACCAGGCTGTACGAACGGCTGGCGGCGGCGGCGGTCTCGGTGGTGTTCTACCCGCTGTTTCCGGAGAGGGTCCCTGCCTGGCTTCAGCAGCAGGCGAAGCGTTACGGAAAGCGGCTGACCCCGGAGGCCGCGCACCAGATGCAGGAAATCGTGGGGACGGACCTGGGGGAACTGGCCGGAGAGGTGGAGAAACTGGCCGTGTTCGTCGGCGGCAGGGATACGATTGCGGCCGGCGACGTGGAGAGTACGCTCGGACCCGTTCGCGCGGGAACGGTATTCGACATCGCCGAGGCCGTCGGCGAGAAGGACCTCGCCCGGGCGCTGGTGGCCTACGAGCGTGCGATTGACGGCGGCGACGCGCCCCAGGCCATCGTGGCGCTCTTCGTCCGCCACCTGGTGATCCTCTGGAAGATCAGGTTCCTGAAAAGGGACCGCCGGACGGATGACGACATCAAGAAGAAGCTGCAGCTGGGATGGGGGTTCAACCGGTTCTACAACCGCTATGCCGCGCAGTCCAGGCTGCTGGCGGGCCGGGATCTGCTCAGCGGGTTCGAGGCGCTCTACGAAGCCGATACGGCCCTGAAATCCAGCGCGTTGCCGCCCGAACTCGTCATGCGGCGGCTGTTGTATACGTTGTGCACCGGGCACGCGGCATAGCGGCAAAGACACGGAGGGCCGGCCAGGCGCCATGGGCGCCGCGATTGTGAAATCGACCGAAGGCATCGTAATCAGGGAACACCGGGGCGTGTTCGACGTGGAGACCCGGCACGGGATCTTCGCCTGCGCGTTGCGCAGCAGGATGAAGAAGGCGCTGATCTATCCGGAACGGGACAACCAGCATCACTCCGTGGAGCAGGTCGGTCGTATCGACGCGGTGAATCCCGTGGCCATCGGTGATCGCGTGCGCGTCGTGGAGGACCAGGGCGAGACCGGCGCCATAGAGGAAGTGCTTCCGCGCCGTTCCAAACTCTCCCGACTCGCCCCCGGCAAGCGGCGCGTCGAACAGATCATGATCGCCAACGCCGACCATCTCGTCGCCGTCTTCTCGGTGCGGGACCCGCGTCCGAACCTGCAGCTGCTGGACCGCCTGCTCGTGGCCGCGGAAGCCGGCAACCTCGCCCCGGTCGTCTGCCTGAACAAGATCGATCTGTCGAAGGACGGGGACCCGGACATCGCGGCGATCTACGAACGGTGCGGGTTCCGCGTCATCCCGGCCAGCGCCGTGACACGGGAAGGGGTCGACCTGCTGAAGGCCACGCTGCGGAACCGGGTATCCGCGATCGCGGGCCCGTCCGGCGCGGGGAAGACCTCCCTGCTCAACGCCATGCAACCCGGCCTCGGGCTGCGGGTCCGCGAGGTGAACCGGACGACGGGCCGCGGCCGGCACACCACCACCTATCTCGCCGCGCACCGGCTCGATGCGGGGGGCCTGGTGATCGACTCTCCGGGTATCCGGGAATTCAGCCTGTGGGACGTCTCGCCGCGTGAGCTTCCGGAGTTGTTCCCCGACATGCGCGGCCACCTGGCGGGCTGCAGGTTTCACGACTGCACGCACGTTCACGAACCGGATTGTACCCTGCGGGCCGCCCTGTCGGCGGGCGCCGTGTCCCGGGAGCGTTACGAAAGCTACGTCGCGTTGCGTAAAGAATTGGATGGCGGGCAGTAGGCCTGGCGGTGCAAGGCAGCCGCGGAGCAGTACCCGATCGCGCCGGGGAGTCGCGGGGCGTCGGCTCGCCCGGGGCAGGCGATCAGCCGGTCCGCTCCGACTATCAGAATCCGATGCCCCGGTCCGGGTCCGCGCAAATCCCGGAGAAGGTGATCAACTCGTCCAGGGGCAGTTCCATCTCCCGGCCCGAGACGAGACGCTTCGATCGGATGACGACGTTCAGGTGGTTGGGCAGGTGCGTCTCGTCGAACCCCGTTATCGTTCCGATCTCTTCCTCATGGACGGAGACCGCGTCCCCACACAGCAGCAGCCCCGCTTCCGAAACTTCCGCGAAGCCGATGTAGGCGGCCCGGTCCACGTTCGAACCCGGTCCGGCGCCTTCTTCATCGGTGCAGATGAGTTCCAGGACATCTCCCCGCCTCACCGCCCGGGAAAGCTGGGGGATCAGGCTCAGGCCCCGGTCCTTGGCGGTCAGGTCCAGCAAGGCGAAAAGGCGCGCAGACAGTTCCGTCTTGCTCGAATAGTGCGCCCGGTTGACCTTGCCTTCCACGTGAGGATCCCTGGACTCCGCCATATCAGGTCCCTTCCCGAATAATGTCACACGCAGCGTTTCACGCAGGTCACTTGCGACTGAATCCCGCGAGCAGGACGCCGATCGCATCCTGCGCCCGGCGCGCCGTCGACGCCGGGCCGACGAAGTTGTTTATCATGATCGAGAAGACCAGGGGCTCGCCGTCCAGGGTATGGACGTAGCCGCTCAGGCAGCTCACGCCGGTCAGGGTGCCGGTCTTCGCCCTGAGATTGCCCATGGCCGCCGTGTCTTTCATCCGGTTTGCCAGGGTCCCGTCCTCCCCGGCGACGGGCAGCGCTTCCCGGAAGTCGGCGCCGATCAAGGGATCGTGGTACGCCGCCGTAAGCAGCGCCGCGACCTGGTCGGGCGATACGTAGTTGTACCACGAGAGTCCGGAACCGTCCGCGAACCGGTAGGTGTCGGGGTCCAGGCCGATGTAGTCCGCCAGGACCTGCCGCAGGGCGGCCAGCCCGTCGGCGGACGAGCCCGGTTCGCCCGTCGTGTGGCGTCCCATGGTCTTGATGAGCAGTTCCGCCGTCAGGTTGTGGCTGTACTTGAGCAGGCGGGCCAGGGCCCCGGTCACCGGCGGTGAACGGTAGGTCGCCACCGTCCGGGCGCGGGTCGGCGTGACGCCCCTTCGGACCGGTCCCGTCACGCGGACGCCGCGGGCCTGCAGCTTGTCCCGGAACAGTTTCCCCGCGTACAGACCGGGCGCTTCGATGGAGCGGAAGTATTCCCGCTCGTCCGCATCCATGGCGACCCGGCCGGTTATGGTGATCCGGTTGGACCGCGACGGCCAGTCCCGCTCGATCCTGAGCGGTTCGGCGGTAGAGGTATCCCCCGCCGCCGCCGTCAGGGCCTCCACGATAAAGGTAACGGACGTCGTCGGCGGATCGACCCGGACCGTTACGGGCGCGCCGACGGCGGCCCCGGGCGAAATGCCGATCTTCACGCTGTTTCCGTTTACCGATAGCGCATTCAGGGAGGCGGAGTAACTGTACTGCACGTCGTCCCACATCCACCCTTCACCGTAGGGCACCTCGTCCAGGTAGGCGTCGTCGACGACGATGTCGCCCGCGATGACCCGCACGCCGTAGGATTCGGCGACCAGGCCGGCGAGGCTGTCCAGGTGCGCCGATTCAAGCATGGGGTCCCCGCGCCCGAGCAGGTACAGCGACGTGTGCAGCGTGTCGCTTCCGGCAAAGGCGTCCCCGTCCGAGAAGACGCTCGTCAGGTAGCGGTAGTCGGGGCCCATGGTCCGCAGGACGCCCATGGCGGTGAACAGCTTGGTATTGGACGCGGGATGGAACAGTCCATTGGAGTGCCTTGCGAAGAGTACCCGGCCCGTGACCGGCGACACGACCTTCACGCCAACGGTCATGGGCGCCAGGTCGGGGTGGTCCAGGACCCGGCTTATGTCCTCCGCCAGGCGGCGTTCCGGCCCGGAAGGCCCCCCGCGGAACTGCAGAGGGCCGCCGCAGGCGAGCACGAGCAGGGCCAGGACCGGCAGCAGGATAACGGTCGCGGGAGCGGTCAGCGCTTTCATGGCGTCCGCGGTGGGAAAGACGGCCGCGCCGAGCGTCGGTTTCGCTCTCATGTCAGCATCCGGTCGATCGCCCGGACCACGTCATCGTAACGGGCAGGCAGTTCCAGGGGGGACTGACCGTGTCTCACGTCGACTTCGTCCAGCCGGTCTTCGTGGTAACCGACCTTGAAATCGGTGAACTTCAGTCCGTTCGCGGTGGAGATGATGATGACGCGGTCCGTGGACCGGATCTCGCCCCGTTCGACCATCTTGAAGAGCGCGGCCAGCGCGACGCCCGTGTGCGGACAGTTGTAGAGTCCGGTCAGGTCGCCGCGGGCGGAGGCGTTCGCGATCTCGTCCTCGGTGGCCTGTTCGACCTTGCCGTCGAACTCCTTCAGCACGCGGACGGCGCGCTTGTAGCTGACGGGGTTGCCGATCTGGATGGCGCTGGCCACGGTCGACTCGGCATGGATGGGTTCGTATTCATCGAATCCCTTCAGGTAGCTCTGGTAGAGCGGATTGGCCCGCGCGGCCTGCGCGCAGACGATGCGCGGCCGCTTGTCGATCATCCCGAGTTCCTCCATCATCAGGAACCCCTTGCCCAGCGCGGAGACGTTGCCCAGGTTGCCGCCGGGTATGATGATCAGGTCGGGCACCTCCCAGTCGAACTGCTGGCAGATCTCGATCCCGATCGTCTTCTGGCCTTCCAGGCGAAGGGAGTTCATGGAATTCGCGAGGTAGATGCCTTCGCTTTCGGCCACCTGCTGGACGATCTCCATGCATCCGTCGAAATCCGTATCCAGCGACAGGGTCAGCGCGCCGTGGGAGATGGGCTGAATGAGCTGGGTCACGGAGACCTTGTCCCGGGGCAGGAACACGATGGCCGGGATGCCCGCCGAGGCGCAATAGGCCGCCAGCGAAGCCGAGGTATCTCCCGTCGACGCGCACGCGATACCCCGGATGCCCTGGCCTTCCTCGATCATCTGGTTGACCATGGAGACCAGCACGGTCATGCCCAGGTCCTTGAACGAACCGGTGTGGTTGTTGCCGCACTGCTTCACCCAGAGGTCGCCCAGGCCGAGTTCCTCGCCGAGCCGCTCGGCCCAGAACAGGTTGCTGCCGCCCTCGTAAATGGATACGACGTGCTGGTCGTCCACCGCGGGACAGACCCATTCCTTCTTGCCCCAGACCGAACTCCCGTACGGATACTCCGTCCGCCGGTACCGCTCGTCGAACAGTCTCATCCAGCCCGCGGCGCCCCGGGCCCTCAGGCTTTCCATGTCGTGGGCGACGTCGAGCAGGCCCCCGCAGACCCGACACCGGTAGATGATTTCGTTCAACGGATAAGTTTCGCTGCAGCCTTCAATGCAGTGAAACCAGGACCTGTATTCCATGGGGGACCTGCTTTTTGTTCCCGCCATCGCCTGTTTTTTGAACAAAATGAAATAATAATGTTGACTATGAACGGGACCGGATATATACTTACTACTCGTTGCAAGCGAATAACCAAACATAGCCGAACCATTACCAGCGCAACACCTTATGCGCGTCCGTACATAATGTCAAGAAAGATATGACGGCGGTCGCGGGGTTGCGATGAGTACGATAGCGTAATGGATTCGGGCCGTGTCGTGCAATTCGTTTCAGCCCATATCGAAGGACGAAATTTATTTCGTGTTACGTGTCATCCGGAACGGCCCCATACAGGTGGCAAAATACGGCCCATGGACTTGTTTCGCTTAGAGTCCCAAGGGGTTTCGGGCATGGATCTGTGCGCGCCGGCGGGCGGCCCGAAATCTGGCACGTTGTTTGCATTTGATAGGAACTCGGATCACTGACATTCAAAATCGATGTTTCGTCGCGTGTTCATGCCCTTGCACGCGGCCGTTATGTATGTCGTTTCAGTTATTTTAAGGTATTCAGATTACTTATTTATATACGATTGCCCCAATACCATCGCTGGAGGGAGGTGAGTGTCGAAAGAAGTACAGGTTGGAATCTGAAGTCGAGTCTGCAACATTACGATACCGTCAGCAGGCCGGGGCAAGCTGACAATAATCAGAAGGGCTCTGTTAAACGAGGAGTGAATTAGATGTCTATAACAATTTCACGAGCTTTGCGCTTCGCATTCGCTTTCGCGTTAGTGCTCAGCATCTCGACGGAAGCACAGGCGCAGATTTCGCTGGGTAAGATTTCCGGTGTCGTGGTCGACAGTGCGACGCGGGAACCGCTGCCTGCGGCCAGTGTCCGCGTCGAGGGCACGGTTCTGGGTGCTATGGCGAATGACATGGGCGAATACTTCATTCTGAACGTACCGCCCGGTTCCTACACCCTGGTGGTGAACGTCATCGGTTATGTCCCGGTGCGTGCCATAGGAACGCAGGTGGATGCCGATATCACCACGACGCTCAACTTCGAACTGGAGTCCACGATTCTCGAATCCGCCGAGGCGGTCGAGGTCGTGGCGACCCGGGACCTGGTTGAGAAGAGTCTGACCTCCACCCGGACCATCGTGCAGGCCGAAGAAATCCAGGCGCTGCCGGTGGTGAATATCGCCGAAGTGGTACTGACCACCGCGGGCAGCTTCGCCGGCAACCTTCGCGGCGGCCGTCCCCAGGATCAGCAGACCACCATCGACGGTGCCACGGTGACGGGTCAGCAGAACAACACGGGCCAGGCGTTTACGATCAACCCCTACATGATCCAGGAGCTTCAGGTCAAGACGGGTACGTTCAACGCCGAGTACGTGAACGCATTGGCCGGTATCACCACGGTGGTGACCCGCGATGGCGGTTCCAATTACACCGGTAACTTCGAGTACCGTACGCTCGGCCAGAAAGGCCTCAACTGGACCAAGCCACCCGATCTCGATATCGTCGACGCCTACCGGGCCGGTTCCTGGTCTGAGCAGGATCTGCGCGATATCATCCAGGGCGCGATCGACAAGACGAACGCCTTCAACAGCGATCCCGCCCGCGCGGACGACGGTCTCAGGATGCAGGACCCCTTCGACGTGCTGGACATGACCGGCGCGCCGGACAGCTGGTCCGCCATCTATAAGCGCGACACCTATTACTGGGATTACGACCGGGTCATTCCCGAACCCGAAGCCATCCTCTGGTCCTACCTGACGGACGGCCTGCCGGAAGCCCAGGCGAATAGCGGTGTCGCGGTGAATCGCGATGCTCCGGTGGATCGTTCGTTCCACCCGGACAAGTACAACCAGTTCGCCCGGAACAACCGGACGGAGAAGCGCCCGGTCCAGATCGACTTCGGCATGGGCGGTCCGCTGGGCAGCAAACTGAACTGGTTCGCTTCAGGCCGTTTCAACGAGAGTTGGGGCCGCAATCCCAATGACTACTCCCGCCTGATGAACACCTTCGTGAAGATGACCTACCGGCCGCGGACCAGCATGAAGCTGTCCATGTCCGGACTCATCGAAGACCAGGGTTTCTTCAGCAAGAAGGGTCAGCGGAGCACGTCATACGGCTGGAAGTACAACGCCGATGGCCTCAACCAGAACTACAACGGCCGTTTCCACTTGAACGTGGCGTATACCCATACGCTCAGCCCGCGGACCTTCTACGAGATCCGTTTCAGCCACCTGCGCGAGTACAACGAACGCTATAATCCCAAGTACGGCAAGGAACCCCTGCCGGCGCTTACTTCCGCGTTCATCAACTCCGTGGGTTACTCGGCACTCGAGGAAGGCGCCGGTACGCAGGTGCCCTACATCCTGTACGGCGACCAAGCTTACTCTTCGATCGATTTCGGCAACTACTCTAGCGTGCGGCCTTTCAAGACGGACATCAACTTCGCCATTACCAGCCAGGTGAACTCGAACCACCAGTTCAAGGGCGGTTTCGGCGTGACGATGAACGACTATGAAGAGAGCACGAGAGGCCCCGCCCGGGGTAACGCCGTGTCGCTCTTCAACGACCTGAATCTGGACCCGACCGCCAGCACGCTGCCCCTCGCCGGCAGGCAGGCGCACGTGTATCCGGTCGAGTACTTCGCGTACATGCAGGACCGGATCGAGTACGGAAGTCTCGTGGTGAACGCAGGGCTGCGGCTGGACATCTTCAACGCCAACGCCAACGCGATCAACCCGTACCGTCCGCGTTCAGGTCCGGGTCCGGAGCACGACGATCCGGAATACCGTACGTTGGATCCGTCGATGAAGACGGGTCTGGCGCCGCGCCTGGGTATCTCCCATCCGATCACGGACCGCGCTGCGCTGCACTATTCGTACGGCATCTTCAACCAGCGCCCGCCGTTGCAGCATCTGTACATGGGTCTGGTTCAGACTTCACCGTTCGAGCGTAACCACGGTAATCCGGACCTTCCGTTCCAGAAGTCCACGAACTACGAGATGGGTCTGCAGGCCGAGATCTATCCCGGTTACTACGTGGACGTTACCGGTTATTTCCGTGATGCGAACAACCAGCCGCTTACCTGGCTCTTCGCACCGGACGTAGCCTTCATCGGTGGATCGCAACGCGAAGTTTCCATCCTGCTTCCGACGTTTGCCCAGGATGCACGGGGACTCGAGTTGTCGGTACGGCGCCAGATGGCCAACCGGTTCTCGGTACGGGCCAACTACACCCTGGCCTTTACGTCGGATCTGACCACGCCGCAAACCGTCCGCGAACGCGGCGGTGAGACGGTGCTGGTATTCTCCGACTTCGTGGACGGGACGCCGACTCCGGATACCTACATCCGCGAGTTCACCGCTAACGATCGACGTCATCGTATTGTCGCGAACCTCCTGCTCGAGCTGCCCTACGGCATCAGCGCTTCTTTCCTGACCAAGGCTCAGAGCGGCAACCAGTACCGCACATCCAGCGACCAGGCGATTGATCCGCTCGGTCTGCTTGCTGCTGCGCATCGCTCGCCCTGGACCTGGACGACCGACCTGTACGCCCAGAAGAATTTCGATCTCGGCAATGTGCGGCTCGGCGTGTTCACCCAGGTCAACAATCTCTTCGACCGGGCGAACATCTATACCGTCGCCAGCGCCTCTAACAACGCGGCCGGCGACCGCTGGCAACGCCGCGGCGATCCCGTGGGTCTCGTAGGCGGTCCGGTGGGTGGCATTGGTACGCAGGCCAACGGACCACGCGACATCTGGGTGGGTCTCAACTTAGCATGGTAGTAAACCCAACGCGGGAAGGCGCGCATTTACCGCGCGTCTTCTCGCAACGTTGGCGGCGTTCGCGGAACGTTGCCGGCATAAGGAGGTTCATTTTGAAGAAATGGCGTCGATACGTAACAGCCGGAGCGTTGGTGCTTTCTTCGGCGGCAATCCTTGGGACAGCTTCATATCTCACGGCTTTGCCGGACGCCCCGGCAAACTCCGCGACGGCTCAGGGAGTTCCGGTTCCCCACGAGCTCGGCGTGGGTGAAAGGCAGCCTGCCTATATCGGTGGTCAGACCTATATGGCCGTCATGAATTCGGAACTGACCGATACCTACACCGGTTGGGGTTGGCGTGGGTCCGGCCGTTCCATGAGTCCGACGATGGGCTATCCTTCGTACACCTTCCCGGCGGGCGGGTTGGACGCGCCACTGTGGGCGTCGGCCTTCGGCATCACGGCCTATCTGCCTGACGCCGTGGCCGGTATGCCTGCAAGCCGCGCCGAAGGTGCTTTCGTCGGAACGAACAACGTATACCGGGCTCCGCCTCACCAGCGTGAGAATCCGCCCGCGGGCTTCTGGTCCGATCAGGGCGGTTCGCAGAGCCCCGGTTTTGGTGGCGGCACCGTGGGCCCCGGTGGATACCGCGAGCCCTTCATCACGGAAGCCACCTTCAATACGAACGCCGGTATTCGGATCTTGCGTCAGTCGTACAGCTTCAGCTACGGCTACGGCCATACGAATGACTTCATCCTGCTGCGTCATGTATTGAACACGCATGGCGATGTGGATGTGAATACCGATAACAGTCCGGAATTAAACGGAGCCACGGTCAAGAACTTCCTGATCATCTTCAACTACGACTTCGATATTCCATGGACGAACAATCCCCTCCTGACGGGCGGGGCGATCGGCGGTGGTACCGGTGGCGACGACAAGCAGCCGCCCGCCATGTTCAGCCGCGTGATGCCTCTCGCCGTACCGGAAGGGCTGATCAACTCGGGCCGTTACAACCAGGCGCCTTACAGCGACCGGTTCTACTCCGGCCTGGTCACCATGTTCGACGAGGACAATCCGGGACATCCGGGTATTGATTCCTACGTGTGGAATACGACCAACGGTAACTTCAATCCGTTGCACGTGGGCGAAGCCTCCCTGATGATTCTCGAAGGTTCCGGCGACGATGATCCGCTTGGTGACACGAACAACGTCGCGGCGCTGGATATCTACGATGCGCCGTCCGTCGGCCTGTTCAACACCCACGAATGGTGGATCGCTGACTTGAGAGGCGTGTTCGGCTGGTACGAGGGCTCGCTTACCAAGTACCTCGAGAACAAGAAGGTCAACGTTCCGGGCGGAAGCAGTGCGCCGCATCCGGATCTCTTCACCAGTGGTTCGCCTCTCGGCAGAACAACCGATATCAGCACCTGGACCGCCAAGACGCAGCCAGGTGGATCGGCCGAAGGCATGGGCCTGATGTGGGGCGACCCGCGTAACCTGACCCAGCCCGGCAATCCCGGTGCGGCTCAGGGTGTGCAGTCTGGTCAGTACGACAGTTTTACGCTCTTCGATCTCGACGGCGTGTTCAGGGGCATCGTGCCCGATCCGTACAACGGAAGCGACACGAAGGAAGAGACCTCGGGCGCCGGTTGCATCCGGAACGCCCTGGGCTGGGGCCCATACACCAAGGCGCCCGGCGAAGACCTGACCATCTGGCATGTTGACCTCATCGGCGCCGGCAAGGATGGCGCCTATGACGTGTATCTCCGCGCTATGGACGTCTGGATGCAGCGGAAGTACAACATGGCGAACAATACGTACTACTGGGACGGCTCCAACGACCGTACCATCCCCATGTACAACGCCGATGGTTCCGTAATGCGGGACGGCGACGGCGCGGTCATGTCGCAGACCATCAACTTGGGTCGCGGCACAGCCAGCGGCGCGCTGTTCCACCCGCCTCCGCCTCCTACCCTGTCGGTCTTCCCGACCGCCAACGGTACGATCGCGCTGGCGTGGGCCAACAATGCGGAAACGGCTATCGATCCGGGCCGGGGCACCGCGGACTTCGCGAAGTACCGCGTGTACCGCGCTTC
This sequence comes from Gemmatimonadota bacterium, assembly GCA_009841265.1. Classification (NCBI taxonomy): domain Bacteria; kingdom Pseudomonadati; phylum Gemmatimonadota; species Gemmatimonadota bacterium. Next base: position 281,010 of record VXMB01000014.1, read on the forward strand.
CGGTTTCATCGATCAGTTCCCGACCGCTACAGTAGCCCATGATGTCGGTTACAACAGTACGGTGATTCCGCCGAATCTCGGTCTGAGCGATGGCGCCGCACCGGTCACGAACGTAACCGATCCGACGAGTGCCGCGGTGAAGCAGGGCCATCCCTACGCCCGGTTCATCCATGAAGGCCTGACGCTCGGCGCCGATTACAACATCGGCCGGGTTTACGACTTTGTGGCCGACGACCTGGTGAAGCGCTTCGCGGCGCCGAACTTCTCCGGTCCGTATGTCCAGATCGCTGAATTCGGCGGCGGCGGCGGCAATCAGACCAACAGTCTGAATCCGCCGGAATCCGTTTCCTATCCGAACCCGTATCCGGCTGGTAACAGGCTGCCGGGTTTCGAGGATGATTTCATCGAAACCAAGCCGAGTTCGGCACAGATCGTCGAAGCGAACAATGCTCTGGGCGCTACGACGGCCATCGCCACCAGCTTCTCGGATCGCTATCCGGATGCCATCGGATCCGGCGATGCGCAGATTACCAGTGTCGGCGGTATTCCCACGGATCCCCGACTGGTCGGCAAGAGCGGTTATATGTTCGAGGATCGTTCCGTGCTGATCGGTTTCAGCTACTGGTACTACGTAGCTTCGGTGGATAACGAAAGCGCGCAACAGCACGATTTCGATAACTACGTGGCCGATCAGGGTTCTACGCAGCGCGTGATCACCCGTACGATCAACGGGCTCGAGAGTTTTTACACGATGAACGCGAACGGTACGGACGGACGCTGGCACGGCCAGTATCCGTACCGGGGTTTGACGGTGGGACCGCAGGTACCGGGACAGGACGTTATCCCGACTACCGTGATCCGTAACGAGGTTGTGGGCGGTGTGGCCGAATTCGAGAATCTGATCACGGTCGCGCCCAACCCCTTCGTCTTCCAGGCCCAGTGGGATCTGGCAACGAAGTCGCAAACCGTCAAGTTCTTCAACGCTCCGGTACCGTCCCGCATCACGATCTTCGATGCGGCCGGCCTGCTGGTGAAGCAGTTCTCCGTTCCGGGTGACCAGACCACGACGATCGGCGGTGTGACGGACTGGGATCTGAAGAATGATTCCAACGTACCGGTTTCCAGCGGTCTGTATATCATCGTGGTAGAAGCCGAGATCGGTGGCGTGGACTACACGAAAACACTGAAACTCTACGTCCGGCGGTAAACTGCGGTTACGTCCTGCGCCATGGGCCATGACCGGCCATGGCGCGGGGCGGTCCGATTCAGGGAGGTTTTCTAATGAAAGTATTGTTTCGCTGGGGCGTGGTCACCGGACTCCTGCTGGCACTGTCAGCACCGGTACATGCTCAGGTTTCCAAAGGTGGAACCGCCGCGACGAAGTTTCTGACGTTGGATGCTAGCGCCCGTGTCGCGGGTGTTGGATCCTCCGCCACGTCCTATACGGATCTGGGCGCGTTCTCTGCACTGACGAACCAGGCTACCATGGTGTTCGTCGAGGGCAGGGGCGCGGTCGGCGTTTCCTATGCACCGTATTTCGCGGAAATGACCGTGTTCAGCGCAGGTCTCGTTTGGAATCTCGGCGACAACGGGGCGGTGGGTGTGAGTGTGCACTCGTTGCTTTCGGGCGACATACCTTATACCACCTCTGGAGATCCGACGGGTCAATTCGCCAACCAGGGCCAGAACTTCAACGTGACGGACCTGGCCATCGGGCCGAGCTATGCGCGTCGTCTGACAGATTCCTTCGCGGTCGGCGGATCGCTGAAGTACGTGTCGGAAGGCACGAGCGGCGCCGGAGACGATGACCGTACCAGCACGGCGGTTGCGGTCGACGTGGGCACCATCTATACGACAGACTTCCGTAATTTCCGTATTGGCGCCTCGTTCCAGAACTTCGGTCCGGACATGCAATTCATCGAAGAGTCGAGCGCTCGCGATCAGTTGCCTACGACGTTCCGTATCGGTTTTGCCATTGAACCGACCGAACTGCCGGTGGGCAGCATCATGACCAGCGCCGAACTCTGGAAGCTCCGCGAGTTCGATTCCGTGCTCAATCTCGGTATCGAGTGGTGGGTGAACGACTACATCGCGGGCCGGGTAGGCTGGAAAGCCGGATACAGCGGCGGCCAGGACGAAGGCGTTTCCGCTGGTGCCGGTCTCCGGTTCAGCCAGGGTGAATTGAGTCTCAACGTTGATTACGCGTATACGCAGTATGAACTGCTGGACGATCTGCATCGCGTGTCCGTCGGCGTGGGCTTCTAAACATCAAGCCAGGAAGCACCGATGGATGTAAGCATTATCGTTTGAAGCATCAGGAGAATCCCTCAGTCCGTTCGATGAGGGATTCTCTTATGTTGTGAGAGAATCGGGGAATTCAATGAAGTTGAGTGGACTGGCCGGATACAGGCAGTTGGTGAGGGTTTTCGTAATCGGATGCATTGCGGCCGCCGGAGCGATGATCGGTCCGGAAGCCAGGGCTCAGGTCCTGCAGTTGAGCGGCATCGTCATCGATGGAAAAGACCCTATACCGGGTGTCCGCGTGCGGGAACACGGGAAGCCGGATTTCGTGCTTACCGATTCCGAGGGAAGGTTTACCCTGAATATCATTGAAGAACCCGTGCAGCATTACGCGGTAACGGCAGGCAAGGAAGGCTGGTTGAACGGCGGGGTCATGGTAGATCCCAAAACATCATATACGACGATCGTATTGCAAAAAGTACCCGAAGAGAAAGACGACGCCTACAATTTCATCACCCCCCACAAATCGCTGGTCGATCTTCGCGAGGATCCGGAAGAGCTGGAACGACTGCGCACGCAATCCCACACGGGCTTCGAAGAGGGGTGCAATCTCTGCCATTTCGAACCGACCTGTTATCTTTGCCATAGAGATCTCTACGATCAGTGGAGTACTTCCCAGCACGCGAAAGGCGTGACCAATCCGTGGACGTTGAACCTATACGACGGTACGGACGCGGACGGGAATGAAAACGTGGGACCTGGTTTCAGACTGGATTTTCCCGATGAAGCCGGAGAGTGCGCCGATTGCCACGCCCCGTCGGCCGCCGTGCAAGCGCCGGGTCATACCGACCTGAAGGTCGTGTACAACCGTTCGCTGGCCTACCCGACCGTCCAGGACTACAAGACGCTTGAACGCATGGAGTACGAAAAACTGGCCGGTTCAGTCGACGCTGCGGGGATTCATTGCGATTTCTGCCACAAGATTCAGCACGTGGAGGTCAATGACCACGCGGGCGTGAATGGATCGATCACCCTGAACCTGGTGGCCATGGAAGAAGAAAGGCAGGCCCGGCTCATCAAGGGGAAGTTCCCGCCGATCTTCGTCTACGGACCCTATGACGACGTCATCAACTTCACCCCCTTGCCGGGTTCATCCAATACCTCGCCCATGGTGGCGAGCTACAATCCGCAATACACGAGCAGCGATTACTGCTCTGCCTGCCACCAGCACAAGAACAAGCACGGCCTTCCGTTCATGGATACGTACCGGGAATGGAAGGAGAGTCCCTATTCCGCCATGGGCATCGAGTGCCAGGACTGCCACATGGAGCCCGATTCCGACGGTTTCACCTTTGGTTCTTTCGTAAACGGCGACGCGGAGAAGTTCTGGACACCCATCGGATACCGGGATCCGACCACCGTTAAGACACACGGGTTCCCCGGGGCCACGGAAGAGCTCCTGCCGAACGCCGCCACCCTGGCCATCGACGCCGTTGTTTCAGGCGGCCTGCTGACGGTGACCGTGGACGTGCGCAACGTCAATACCGGCCATCACATCCCGTCGGGGATCACCATCAGGAACATGCTGTTGCTCGTGACGCCCGTGCTGGCGAATGGCGATACCCTGCGTTACGTGGGGGACCAGCGCGTACCGTCCTACGGCGGCGAAGGCGACCTGGCCGAAGGAAACTACGCGGGCTACCCTGGCAAGGGATTCGCCCTGGTCTTCGGTGACGACGCGGGCAACACCCACGTCATGGACTGGCAGGCGACCCGCATCGTTGAAGACACGCGGATCAAGGCGCGCGAGGCGGATCGCTCCGTGTATTCCTTCGAAGTCCCGTCGGATGTCGATCGCGTGGATATCCATACCGATCTGATTTACAGAAGAGCGTTCAAGCCGCTGGCTGATCTCAAGAAGTGGACGCAGAAAGACATGGCCGTGGCTTCGGACGTCACCACGGTAAGGCCGGTTGGACAACTGGAAGTTTCCACGCCTTCGAAAGGACTGAGCCTCCGCGATCGTCTCAGGTCCTACTTCGACTGACGGGTACGGAATGCGCAATATCCTTCTCGCAGCCCTTCTGCTTTACACGCCACTGCTTACGGACACCGGTCCCTACCTCACGAACATCACCACCGCCCGTCCGGATGAAGCGCTCAGGCAACTGTCGCCCGAGGACGAATCCCTTCTGCTCGAAGACGTGATGTACTTCCGACGGCAGATCGAGGAGAACAGGAGCGAACCGGCCAACTACTTCAACCTGGGCCTGGCCGCCGTCGCGCTGGAGAAGCTGGACACGGCGGAAGCGGCATTCCTGGTCGTCACCGAACTGCGTCCAGGGGACGCCGATGCCCATTTCAACCTGGGTCTGGTTTACGCCCAGCAGGAACGGTACGACGAAGCGATTGAGGCGTTCCACCGCGTCGTGGAAATGGATCCCGACCGCGCCGAACCGTACTACAACCTGGGCCAGGCTTACCAGTACACGGGCCGGCTCATCGAATCGATCAGGTCGTTCGTCGAGGCGACGGACCGTGACCCCGACAACAGCCTGTTTCACTACGGCCGGGGGACCACGGAGGAGAAACTGGGTGCCCTGGACGAGGCCGCCATTTCCTATACCAATGCCCTGTCCATCGATCCGGACTACGTCGACGCCCGGTTCGCGTTGGGACGCGTGCTGCTGGATCAGCGGAAATTCCAGGAAGCGCGGGATGCCTTTCGCGCGGCATTGCAGGTGGATGCCGGCATGGCGGAGGCCTACTGCCAGCTCGGCGTGATCGCGTTGGGCGAAGGCCGTGTCGACGACGCGGTCCGGTCCTACGAGAACGCGCTGCGCATCGATGAGGCATCGGTGGAGGCCATCGCGGGTCTTGCCCAGGCCTCGCTGCGGGCGGGTCGGACCGAACGGGCGATTACGCTGTACAGGGAAGCCCTGGTGATGGATCCCGAGTCGGCTACCCTGCATTACCATGCGGGTACGGCCTATGCGGCTGCCCAACGGCATGAAGAAGCCCTGGAAGTGTTCTCACGGGCGGTCGAACTCAATCGGGCGTACCCCGAACCCTATCTTGCCATCGGAAACACTCTGAACGCCATGGGCAGACAGGACGATGCCAGGCGTTTTCTCGATGCGTTTCAGCAGCTCAACGGGTTCAGGGAGGCGTTGTCGCAGGCGGAATCCATGGTACGGCTGAATCCCCGGGTGGCGGAGATGCATTACAACATGGCGACGGCCCTGACCCGCCTGGGCCGGTATGAGGACGCCGTACGGGCCTTCAGGATAGCGACGGAACTTTCGCCCCGTTTCGTTCACGCCTTCAACAACCTGGGCGTGGCCTACGTGGAGCTGGGCATGTTCGATGAGGCACGCGATGCATATCAACAGGCGATCCTGCTGGATTCGAACTTTGTGGAGGCCTATACGAACCTTGCCTGGCTCATCGCCCGGCACGGGGAGGACCTGGACCGTGCCCTCGAACTGGCCGGCAAGGCGGTTGAGATCGCGCCTACCGCCGTCGCCTACGAAACACTGGCCATCGTGCGGAACGTGAGCGGGGACTACGGCGGGGCCGATGAGGCGATGGGGAATGCCGTCCGCATCGAACCGGAGAATGAGGTATTGCAGCAGCGATGGGAGCAGATCAGGCAGGAAAGGAACGGATCATGAATGGACGTACCGGAAGGAGAAGCGGATGAAGGGGTTCAAGTCCGGAGCGTTGCCGCTCCTGGCCGCGGTACTGCTGATGGGTTGCTCGGAAGCGGACGATGACGGGATGTGGCGTGGGAGGACGGAAGTGGTCGCGGGCGCTTCAAGGGTCATCAGCGACGCCCCGGTCCGGCACGCACCCGATCAAACAGCTGACGTCACGCTCGAAGAAGACCTGGTGATCGAAGGAGGCGAAGGCCGGTCCTTTGCTTCGGTATTCGGGATCACCACGGATCGAAGCGGCAACATCTATATTGCCGATTCGGACCAGAAACAGATTTCCAAATTCGACGAGTCCGGTGCCTTTCAGACGGCCGTAGGGTCGTTAGGCGTAGGACCGCTACAGTTCAAGTCTCCAGTAGACATGGCGCTGGATGATGAAGGTAGACTGTTCGTGCTGGACTTCGAACTCGACCGGGTCACGGTATTCAATCCGGACCTCACCTTCGCGGACATCTGGTCGACGCAGGTAACGAAGCCTCGCCGCATACGCATCGATGCCGAGGGCAACGTGCTCATTTTCGTCATTACGCAGCACGATCTCATCTACAAATACAGTCCGGAAGGAGATCCGATCACCAAGTTCTACAATCCGATGGAGACCCTGCGGCGCTCGGGAACGCTCAAGGAATTCATCGCGTATTCCGACGCGGCCATGGAAACGACGGAGGACGGATACGTGGTCGTATCCGCGAGACACCCCTACTGGATCCGCAAATTCGACCGGGTAAACGGACTGGAACTGGAGTTCAACCGAACCACTTCCTTCGATATGAAACCCATGGCGCGCTGGACGACCACGCGGCGGCCGCCGCCCGTGGGCGTGTCCGGCGGCCTGGCCGTTCTGCCCGACGGACGGATCGTCAATTCTATCCAGTACCAGGAATTCGAACAGGTCGGTCTCAACGCGATGGGTATGCCCAGACTGCAGATGACGAAACTGGATCGGTGGTTCGATTTCTTCAGGCCGGATGGAAAGTGGGAAATGACGGCGCAGTTCGACGAGGTTGGCGTTCCCATGCACGTGGACCGGCAGGGCCGGATCTATTTCGCGGAATTGGAAGAGGACAGAGTCGTCCGGTACCACTTCGTTTTTCCTGAGGAGTACAACTAGTGCGCGGTAACATGACAGGCTTCGTGCTGGCGTTCGCGGCGGCGTTCACGTTGGCGGTTACGGCCCCCGGCTGCAACGGGGCGCCCAGCGACGATCAGGTGGCGGGCGGCACGTTCGTCGGATATACCTTCTCCGAGCAGGCCGTCGTCGATGAAGCGCGGGACATGGATGCCGGGTACATACTGACCTTCAAGGCCTACGATCTCGGCGGCGACGCGCGGTTCGTGTCCTACGTCCAGCGCAGGTCGTCGGGCGAATACTACGCGGGCGTCCTCCGGATCGGGATCACGGATCCACAGGGCAACGTATACACGCATTACCACAGCGCCGAAGCCGAGGCCATCGACCGCCCGATCATGTGGACCCGGCGCGTTCCAGGCGTACATCACGTCGAGGTGGAGTTTGCGGTGCGTGGTGAACAGAAGGCGAGTGTCGCCTTCGAGGTTCCGCTGGTCAGGGAACCGGTATCGGGCTTTCTCGTCGCCGGGGTCAGCCTGGGCGTGCTTGCCCTCGTGGCCATGACCGTCGTACTCATGAGAAAACGCCGTTGAAATGGGCGCCGGTACTTCTCTCCTCCCTTTTCCTTTCCCCTTCCTGCGGACAGCCCGGCCAGCCCGATCATCGTCCTGATGCGGCCCGGCCGGTCGTGCAGTTCACGGACATCGCGCCTTCGGCCGGGATCACGTTCCGGCACACCAACGGCAAATCGGGCCGGTACTACTTCCTCGAAACGGTGGCGTCCGGCGGCGGGTTCATCGACTACGACGGGGACGGCGACCTCGACGTCTACCTGCTCAACGGCGCGGCCATCCCGGGTTTCGTGCCCGACCAGCCCCTTTCCAGCATCCTCTATCGCAACGACGGCGACGGATCCTTCACGGACGTGACCGTCCAGGCCGGCGTGGACAACGCGGGGGGTTACGGGATGGGCCTGGCCGTCGCAGATTACGACAACGACGGCGACGACGATCTGTTCGTCACGAACTACGGGGCGAACATCCTCTACCGGAACCAAGGGGACGGGACATTCAGGGATGTGACCGCCCGTGCGAATCTGACGGTACCGAGGAATCCCACGTTCTCCACCAGCGCGGCATTCCTGGACTACGACCGGGACGGGCACCTGGACCTCTACGTGTGCGCGTACGTCGAATTCGACTTCGAGGCCAACAGGCGCTGCTCCAGGGACGGCATCCAGTCCTACTGCGGACCCGACATCTACGAGGGTGCGGCCGACCTGCTGTACCGGAACAACGGCGACGGTTCGTTTACGGACGTCTCCGCGGAGGCGGGCATCGCCAATCCGGACGGCAAGGGCCTCGGGGTCGTGGGAGGCGACTACGACGGCGACGGATGGACAGATATCTTCGTGGCCAACGACCTGACGCCGGATTTCCTGTACCGGAACAACGGCGACGGCACGTTTACCGACATGGCCTTGCTGGCGGGCGTGGCCTATGGCGAAGACGGTGTCGCCCGGGCGGGCATGGGGGTGGATATGGGAGACTACGACCGGAATGGGTCGCCGGATATCTACGTGACCAATTTCTCCCTGGAACCCAACTCGCTGCACCGGAACAACGGAAACAGCACCTTCACCGAAACGACTTTCGGCGCGGGCGTGGGCAATCCCACGCTCCTGTTCCTGGGCTTCGGTACGGCCTTCAAGGATTTCGACCACGATGGGTGGTTGGACATCTTCGCGGCGAACGGCCACGTGATCGACAACATCTCCCTGTTCGATCCGACGATAACCTACGCGCAGACCAATCAGCTGTTCCGGAACGAGGGAGACGGCGTGTTCACCGACGTCAGCCCTGAAGCGGGCCCATCCTTCCAGGTGGAGCGCGTGCACCGCGGCGCGGCCTTCGGGGACGTGGACAACGACGGCGACATCGACGTGCTGGTCACTACGGTGAACGACGTCCCGCTGCTGCTGCGAAACGACGGGATTAACGGGCGAGGCGCGGGCGGTGCGGCCGGCGTGACTGGGACCGGCGAAGGCGGCGGAAGTGACGGAAGTGACGGCGCCGGCGGAAGTGACGGCGGAAGTGACGGCGCCGGTCAGCCCGGTCCCGCCAGCCTGCTCGTCGCCACCGAGGGCGTCCGGAGCAATCGCAACGGCATCGGTGCGCGGGTCACCGTGATCACGGATGCCGTGCGACAGTCGCGGGAAATTCGAAGTGCCTACAGCTACCTGGCGGCCAATGACCTCAGGGCTCACTTCGGACTCGGCGCCCATGCCGGCGCGGACTCGATCATCGTGGACTGGCCCAGCGGCGGGAGAGACATCGCAACCGGCGTAGAAGGCGGCCAGCTTGTCACGATCCGCGAAGGCGCAGGTATCGTTTCGCGAACGCCATTTCTCCGGCGTTGAAGAATCTCATCGCCCACAACGCCACCGGGTAAGCCGCGACCAGGGCGATCTCCCCGGGCCAGGCGCTTTCGGTGAGTTCACGCACCGCGAACAGCACTCCGCACGCCAGGATCACCTTGAACAGTCGGATGTACTCGTAGGGTATCGGGTAATACCTTCGGCCCACGAGATATAACCCGGCCACCATCACCGCGTAGGCGGCCGCCGAGGCCGTGGCCGCCCCGTACATGCCGAATTCCGGGATGAGCCAGAGGTTCGTCAGGATGCAGACCAGGGCCGACGCGGCCGCGATGAAGGGGAGTAGGATGGTCTTCTTCTCCAGGTAGACGCCCACGGTGAGGTTGACATATATCCCATACAGCACGTACGCCGCGAGCAGGATCGGCACCACGCCGATCCCTTCCCAGTAAGACGCCTCGATCAGGGTATAGCCACCGATGGAGATGCGGGCCAGGTCGTCGATGAGGAAGGAAAGGGCCAGGAAGACGCCGCCCGCAATGGCCAGGAAGTAGGTCAGCACGCGGGCGAACAGCGGCCTGGGGTTCTCCTCCCTGGAAGTCTCCAGGAAGAAGGGTTGCCAGGCCTGCCGGAACATGGTGACGAAGATGAGCATGCCGACGCCCAGCTTGCGGGCCGCATGGTAAATGCCGAGGGTTTCGGTGCCGGCCATCCGTTCCAGCATCAGGCGGTCGATGGTTTCGATGATGATGATGCAGGCGCCGGCGGGCACGTAAGGCAGGCCGAATCCCAGGAGCCGCCCCATCGTTCCGCGAGACCAGGAGAAGGACATGTGCCGCAGGGTGATGCCCGCCAGGATGAGAAAAACGATCCCGGAACCGGCGATGTTGCTGATCAGAATGCCCTGCAGTCCCATGTCGAGCACGACGACGAGGTAGCAGTTTCCCCCGAGTTCGATCATGACCTTCATCAGCTTGAGAGAGGCGAACGTCGTGGCCTTGCCCTCACCCCGGAGCCGCGCGAAGGGAATGGCGTTCAGGGCGTCCAGTGCCAGGACGGCGGCGGCCAGCTGGACGTACGAAGTCAGGGAAGCGGAGACGGCGATCAGGGGCGCGATCCGGGCGGAGAACAGGACGATGACCACGGCGAGCCCGGCCGACGTGAACAGCATGGTAAGATAGCCGGTGCTCAGCGTATCCCGCTTGCGGTCTTCCTCGAGTACGTAATACCTGAGAAAGGCCGAATCCATGCCGTAGAGGAATACGACGTTCGCCAGCGCGATGAAGGTATATACGAGCCCGTAGTAGCCGAATTCCTCCACGGGCATGACATGGGTATACACCGGTACCAGCAGGTAGGCCATGGACCTGCCCAGTACGTCGCTGAGACCGTAGATCGCCGAATGGGTGGTGAGTCTCTTGAGGCCTTGGAACATGGATCCTGAGTTTGCGGGCGGTCAGGGTTCTCACCGCCTCGGTAGGGGGCGGAAGCCAGGCGCTGAGCACCGATATGGTACCGGCGGCCGCCGGGGACGTCAAGCAATTACGGGTGGGCTCGACCGCCGGAATCCCTGTCGCGTCGGCACAGCCGGACTTCGGTATTGAACGCCGTCGGGCGAAAAAGGTTCGTTGCGGCGGCGCCGGTTCCTTATCTTGACCGGGTGCCGAGCGGGATGGTCAAATATCCTTCACGAACGGACGAAGCCATGTCGGAAGTCATCTACGGACGGAACCCGGTCAGGGCGGCCCTGCAGGCGGGCCGGAGCCTCAACCGGATCTACATCGCCGAAGGGGTTGCGCGCCAGGACGTGGCCGAAATCCTGGGCCTCGCCCGGAAGCGGGGCGTCGTGTTCGAGTTCACCGAACGCCGCCGGCTGGACCGTCTTACCGACGGCAGGCACCAGGGGGTCGTCGCCACGGTGGCCGGCCACCAATACGCCGAAATGGCGGATATCCTGGCCTCGACCCGGCGGTCCGAATCTCCCCCCTTCCTCGTCCTGCTGGACGGCATACAGGATCCCCACAACCTGGGCGCCATCATTCGCACCGCGGACGCGGTCCACGTCGACGGCGTCGTGATACCCCGTCGAAACGCGGCGGGACTGACCGCCGCCTCGGTCAAGGCTTCCGCCGGGGCCAGCGAGCACGTTCCGGTCGCGCGGGTGGCGAACATGAACCACGCCATGCAGGCGCTTCGTGAAGCGGGCGTCTGGCTCGTGGGCCTCGCGGCGGACGGCCCTTCGCTTTTCAGCAAAATGGACTATACCGTCCCCGTGGCGCTCGTCATAGGCGGCGAGGGCAAGGGACTGAGGCCCCTGGTCCGGCGCAACTGCGACGAAGTGGTGCGGCTTCCGGTCGCCGGGCACGTGGATTCGCTCAACGCGTCCGTGGCGGCGGCCCTCGTGTTGTACGAGGTCTTTCGCCAGCGCCAGGAAATAGAGGACGGGTAAATCGGTTGACACGGTTGCTTCGCGGCGTTATGCTACCGCCCTGTGTTTTCTGGCGAAAGGACCTGCAGACGGGACTGAAAAAAGTAGCTGAACGGAGTAAAGGAGCACGGTAGCGTTATGGCGAAACAGGTATACTACTTTGGCGGCGGCGAGGCGGATGGATCCGCGGACTTTCGGGAGCTTCTGGGCGGCAAGGGCGCCAATCTGGCCGAGATGAGCCACCTCGGCATTCCCGTTCCCGCGGGCTTCACCATCTCAACGGAGATATGCACTTATTTCTACGATCACGACCACCGGTACCCGGCGGAACTGGACGAACAGATCCAGCAGGCGATGGCGCAGGTTGAGGGCGTCATGGACGCCGGTTTCGGCAGTGCGGAAAACCCGCTGCTGGTTTCCGTCCGGTCCGGGTCCCGTTCTTCCATGCCCGGCATGATGGACACCATTCTGAATCTCGGCCTGAACGACGCCACTGTCGAGGGACTGATCGCACAGTCGGGTGACGAACGCTTCGCCTACGACAGCTACCGGCGATTCGTACAGATGTACGGAGACGTGGTCATGGGCGTGCGTCCGGCGGACGATGAGGATCACGATCCCTTCGAGGCATTGCTGGAACGCAGGAAGGCCCGCGCCGGCGTCACGGAGGACATGGAACTCGGGGCCGCCGACCTCAAGGCGCTGGTCGCCGAGTTCAAGGCCGAGATCAAGGCGCGCACGGGCGCCGACTTTCCTGACGATCCCCGCGAGCAGCTCTGGGGAGCTATCGGGGCCGTGTTCGGCTCGTGGAACAACGAACGCGCCGTGGTGTACCGGAAGTTGAACGACATCCCGGATGAATGGGGCACCGCCGTCAACGTGCAGGCCATGGTCTACGGCAACATGGGCGACGACTGCGCCACGGGGGTCGCCTTCAGCCGCGATCCCGCGACCGGCGAGAAACGGTTTTACGGCGAATACCTCATCAACGCCCAGGGCGAGGACGTCGTGGCGGGCATTCGCACCCCCCGGCCCATCGAGCAGCTTCAGGGCGAGATGCCGGACGCCTATCATCAACTGGTAGAGATCTGCGATACGCTGGAGTCCCATTACAGGGATATGCAGGATATCGAATTCACCATCCAGCGCGGCAAACTGTGGATGCTGCAGTGCCGTGTCGGGAAGCGTACCGGTTTCTCCGCGATCACAATCGCGGTGGACATGGTCAGGGAAGGGCTGATCGACGAGCAGGAAGCCCTGCGGCGCGTGGAACCCGACCAGCTCGACCAGCTATTGCGCCCCGTATTCGACGTGGAGGAAAAGCGCCGCGCGGAGCACGAGGGACGGGTGCTGGCCCGGGGCCTCAACGCCGGTCCGGGCGCGGCATCGGGTAAAGTGGTGTTCAACGCCACCGATGCCGAGTCCTGGGCGGACCGTGGCGACCAGGTCATCCTGGTACGTATCGAGACGTCGCCCGAGGACATACGCGGCATGAACGCCGCGGTAGGTATCCTGACCGCCCGGGGCGGCATGACGAGCCACGCGGCGCTTGTCGCCCGCCAGATGGGCAAGGTCTGCGTCGCCGGCTGCGGGGAACTGGATATCGACTACGCCGCCCGTCAGATGCGCGTCGGCGAACAGGTCATCGCCGAAGGGGACTATATCTCCATCGACGGGTCCACCGGGGAGGTCATGGCTGGCGCCATTCCGACTATTCCCTCCGAAGTGCTGCAGGTCCTGTTGCAGAAATCCATGTCGTCCGAGAATTCGGAGGTCTATCAGCGGTACGAAAGCCTGATGGCCTGGGCCGACCGGAACCGCCGGCTTAAGGTGCGGACCAACGCGGACCAGCCCGATCAGTCGGCCACCGCGCGCGCCTTCGGCGCCGAGGGCATCGGCCTCTGCCGGACGGAGCACATGTTCTTCGAAGAAGACCGGATCGATTCGGTCCGGGAGATGATCCTGGCCGATGACGAAGCCGGCCGCCGGAAGGCGCTGGCCAGGCTGCTGCCGATCCAGAGAAGCGATTTCATCGGGATATTCGAAGTCATGGACGGTTACCCCGTTACCATCCGCACGCTCGACCCTCCCCTGCACGAATTCCTCCCCCACGAGGACGAGGCCATCGGACAACTCGCCGCGCAGACCGGCGTGCCGGTGGATCGTTACCAGCGCAAGCTGGAGGACCTGCGGGAGGCCAATCCCATGCTCGGACACCGTGGGTGCAGGCTCGGTATCGCCTACCCCGAGATTACCGAGATGCAGGCCCGGGCGATTTTCGAAGCCGCGAGCGACTGCGTGAAACGCGGCATCAAGGCCATCCCGGAGATCATGATCCCCCTGGTCGGCCACATCAACGAGCTGCGTCTGCAGGCCGAGGTCGTCCGCCGGACGGCCCGGGAAGTGCAGTCGGAGACCGGCGTGGAGGTGGACTACCAGATCGGTACCATGATCGAGCTGCCGCGGGCGGCGCTGACCGCCCACGAGATCGCGGAGGAAGCGGAGTTCTTCTCCTTCGGGACGAACGACCTGACGCAGACTACTTTCGGACTCTCCCGCGACGACGCGAGGTTCATCCCCGACTACCTGCATGCCGAGATCTGGCCGGAAGACCCCTTCGTGAGCATTGACGGCAGCGGCGTCGGGGAACTCGTGAAAATCGGCGTCGAGCGCGGCCGTGCCACGCGGGATGGCATGAAGGTGGGCATCTGCGGCGAGCACGGCGGCGATCCCGCCTCGGTAGAATTCTGCCACGGCGTGGACCTGGACTACGTCAGCTGCTCTCCGTACCGCGTGCCCATCGCCTGCCTGGCCGCGGCCCGGGCGGCGCTGTCCGACCAGGCACCCTGAATCATGTGGGAACTCTTCTGGCGATTCCTGGCCCTGGGATGTATCAGCTTCGGCGGTCCCGTCGCCCACCTGGGATACTTCCGGACCGCCTTCGTGGACCGGTTGAAGTGGCTTGACGAAGCCTCCTACGGCCGGCTCGTGGCCCTGAGCCAGTTCCTTCCCGGACCATCTTCCAGCCAGGTCGGCTTTGCCATCGGGTACCAGCGGGCGGGCGTCGCCGGCGGCGTCGCCGTGTTCCTGGGATTCACGCTGCCGTCCTTCGTGCTCCTGTACCTGCTTGCCATCGCCGGGAGCACGGTGACGGACACGGTCTGGTTCGGCGGTTTCGTCAAGGGACTGAAACTGCTGGCCGTGGTCGTGGTCGCCGACGCCGTGCTGGGCATGTATTCCACCTTCTGCCGGCGCCGCCTCACCGGGGCGCTCTGCATTCTGACCGCGTCGGCCCTGCTGATCGCTCCTTCGATGGCGACCCAGTTCGCGGTCCTGGCGGCAGGCGCGCTGGCCGGCTGGCGCTTTCTGCGCGCTCCGGAGGCGCCGCCCGGAGGCCGGCTCTGTTTCTCCTGGCTGCCGCTGGCCCTCTTCTTCCTGCTCCTCATCGGTCTTCCGCTCCTGGCGAGCCTTTCGCCGGACCTTGATCTGCTTTCCCGGTTTTACCAGGCCGGCAGCCTGGTATTCGGCGGCGGACACGTCGTTTTGCCGCTGCTCCAGCAGACCGTGGGCGACGCGCTGCCCATCGATCGTTTCCTGCTCGGTTACGCCGCCGCCCAGGCCATTCCGGGCCCCATGTTCGCCATGTCGGCGTTCCTGGGCGCCGGAATGAACCCGGATCACGCGCTGGCCGGCGCGTTGATCGCGGTCCTCGGCATTTTCCTTCCGGGATTCCTGTTGATCCTGTCCTTCCACGACACCTGGGAGACCCTGGCGCGAAAGCCGGGCGCCGCGGGCGCGGTGGCGGGGGTCAACGCGTCGGTGGTCGGACTCCTGCTGGCCGCGCTCTACCAGCCCGTGTTCGTCAACGCCGTATTTTCGTCCCTGGATCTCGCGCTCGCCATCATCGGGTTCTTCCTGCTCAGGGTGTTGCGTCTGCCGATCCTGGCGCTGGTCGCGTTCTTTGCCGTGGCGGGGATGCTGCAAGCCGTCCTGGGGTGACGGGATAACGAAGCCGGTATTCCTTGTATATATCGGTTTAATGGGGATATTACATAAGGCCCAATCCATCATAGCCGGACCTGTTCATGTTTTGTCTTCGTATCTGACCATGCGACGAATCGCCTCATTCCTCTTTCTGCTCGTATTGCTCACCGCCCCGGAACTCTCCGCCCAGCGGGTCAACTCCATCGGCGTCGAGCTGCCCGAAGACGCGGCGCCGCCGGAGCGTCAGCGACTGCGGTTCTTCGAGATGGACGGAACGTACATGGAGTGGTTCAAGACCATTTACAGGCGCAGTCCGGCCACCAACCTCATCTCCGAGCCGCTGGTCCGCCAGGACCACAACTACGACCTGGTTCCGGCCGCCGCGAAGTCCTGGGAGGCCACGCCGGACGGCAATACGTGGCTCTTCCACCTGCGGTCCGGGATGCAGTGGGACGACGGCCGGCCCTTCAACGCCCATGACTACGTCTTTACCTTCCGCCGGGGGGCGGATCCGGACAATGCCTACGACTTCGAATGGCACTACCGCATCATCAAGAACTGGAGCGCCGTCGTCGGCCGGCGGCTGCCCGTCGATTCGCTGGGCGTGGAAGCGATAGACGATACGACGCTGGCCGTGCATACCGAGCAGCCCGTGCCCTACCTGCCCTTCAACCTCATCATGAGCTGGGCTTCGCCGGAGCACGCGGTGGCCAAGTACGGTGACGAATGGGCGACCCGGGCGGAGACCCATATTTCGTCCGGCCCCTTCAAGGTCACAGAATGGCGCAAGAACGAGATCATCATCCTGGACGCCAACCCGATGTACCGGGGGTCCATGCCGCCCCTTCTCGATCAGGTGATCATCCGGGTGTTCTCCCAGTCGGCCGTGCCGCTCATGCTCTCGGCTTATACGGCCGACGAGGTGGACATGATCCTCCTGAACGGGCAGGCGGCCCTGGGAAGGGTCAAGAGCGACCCGGTACTCAGCCGCGAACTGCATTCCATGGTCAACTTCGTCACGTTCTACATGACCATGGATACGTACAATCCGCCTTTCGACGACCTGCGCGTCCGGCAAGCCTTCGCACACTCCATCGACCGCACGGCCCTGATGGACTCCGCCCTGAAGGACGTGGGCGTGGCGGCCTACAGCATGCTGGCCCCCGGATTCCCCGGCGCGAAACCGGAGGTCTTCCGCGATATGCTGCCCTACGATCCCGAACGGGCCGGGCAGTTGATGGCGGAGGCCGGGTACCCCGACGGAAAGGGGTTTCCCCAGGTCGATATCTGGATCCGTGCCCACGACTACCAGTCCACCCGGCTTCCCGCGGAGGCCATCCAGGCGATGATCGCCGAAGCGCTGAACGTACGGGTCGGGGTCAGGGTCATCGAACGCAAGGTGTTCACCGACGGCTTAAACAACCACGAGGTGACGCTGGCCCTGGTGGCCTACAGCCAGGATTTTCCGGATCCGGCCAACCTGCTCGGGCTCTGGCGGTCCAGGGGGCGCCACGCTTGGCACGACGACACCTTCGAACGGCTGATTCACGAGGGCAACGAGTTCATGGGGCCGCCCGATGAACGGTTCGCCATTTACCACGCCGCCGAACGCAGGCTGGTGGAAGACGTGGGTGGCATCTTCCTCTGGTTTCCGGTGGAACACCGCCTTTGGAAACCCGATTTCTATAGCCCTACCCTCCAGCCCAACCGCCTCGGCATGGAGGTCTGGTCCAACCTGACCTGGATGAACGGGTATTTCAGGGATACGGATCATGAAACGGAGGATCAGCCGCGCAGCCGCGGCCTCTGGGACTGGCTCAAGTCCGCCCTGGACTGATGCAGTGCGAATCCAGCGTTTTATCTAAAGTCGCCGTGGATCGAGTGTTGCGGCACGCTATGCGGGACGGGAAAAACCTTCCAGTGCTTCATCGTCGATCCGGACACCCAGGCCGGGATCGTCCGTCACCGGAAAAGCGCCATCTTTGGGTTGCGGGGCTTCCAGCGCGTAGCGGCACCGTGTGAGAAAGGATTCGTGGCCGTGTTCCATGACCAGGAAGTTGGGGATGGCCGCGGACAGCTGGATGGTCGCGGCGGTGGAAAGCACCCCGCCTCCTCCTATGTGGGGTGACACGGGGATGTTGTAGGTCTCCGCGAGCACGGCGATGCGTTTCCCCTCGGACAGCCCCGTACGCCCGATATCCGGCATAACCACGTCGCAGGTCCTCCGGTCGAAGGCTTCCTTCATCTCGAACCGGGTGCGGTACCACTCACCGTTGGCGACGTGCATGTCCAGCGCCCGGGTCACGGCCGCGTGACCCGCCAGGTCTTCGGGCAGGGTCGGCGCCTCCAGCCAGTAGATATCAAGTGCTTCCAGTTCCCGGCCCAGCCTGATCGCCTCGGCCACGTCGAACTCGGTATGCACGTCCACCATGACGGTGATGTCCGGACCGACGCGCTCGCGGACGGCCCTGGCGAAGGCGACGGTACCGGCGCGGTCCCTTGAGGGGGACAGTTTCAGTCCGCGATAGCCCGCGGCCACGAGTCTTTCGGCCCGGTCCGCCGCGGTGGCGGGGTCGCGACCGGCACATCCTGAGTAAACTTCGACCCGGTCCCGGAACCTTCCCCCGAGCAGTTTATGGACCGGCAGGTCCAGCGCCTTTCCTTTCAGGTCCCACAGGGCGATGTCGCACGCGGCGAGGGCGTCGACGTAGAAGCCGGTCGGATGTCCCCTTTCCCGCATGCCGTCGAAGAGACGCTGCCACAGGAACTCCACGTCGAAGGGGTCCGCGCCGATCAGAACGGGACGGCACAGGTCATCCACGATGGTCCGCGTCGTATCGGGCAATATGGGACTTTGCCCTTCGCCGTAGCCGACCAGGCCCTCTTCGGTCGTTATGCGCACCACCAGGGTCTCGTGACTGTCGGACTTGAAGGCATGCCTGTTTTCCGGGATGAAATAGGCGGAAGGCGCACCGGGGCTGCGTTCACGCAATTCCTGGCCGGCTTCTCTCGGGATTCGTACCGCGAAAGCTTCGACGTTCGATACTTTCATCATCTCAGTCCTCCGGTCGCTCGCCGGCCGGCGCCATCTTCACCAGCCTGGGTTCAAAGCGGGCCATCACCTCCACCAGGTCGGTCTGCGCCGCCATCACTGCTTCGATATTCTTGTATACGAA